>NZ_CAKRGI010000003.1 GCF_934330165.1 uncultured Mediterraneibacter sp. | reverse complement strand
TGAAAACAACGGTTTTATGGGAAAAAAACGCAAAAAAAATAGTAAAAACTTTGTGGTTTTTACTTGACATCCTCGGGAGCGTTGTGTACGGCACAAAGTCTCCCTCAGGAGCGAAAAACAAATGGGGAGTAGGAATTACAGAGGATATCTCACATATATTAAATACAAGGAAGGTAAGAAAAAGTTTGCAAATTCACTGGAACTTTTAACCCCGGAGGGTAAGTTTAATTATGTCGCGTATTTGCTTGCTGATGAAAATGGAGTATCTATTAAGGTTGCAAAATATGCTGGAACGGACAAAGTGGATTTGATTGAGAATGAAGAATATGGTTATTGTTCTTTGATTAAGGCTACACATCAAGTGTTGGAAAAGTTAAAAATTGAAAATGTAACCAGAGCAAAAGTAACGAACACCAAGAGAGTGGAGAAAAATTTAATTGCACCTATTCCAATGCGTGAAGCAGTGATAAACGCAATTGTACATTCTGATTTTACAAGAGAGATACCACCTGTTTTGGAGATTTTTAATGACAAAATGATTTTTACATCTTATGGTGGACTGCTTCCGGGGCAGAGCAAGGAAGATTTTTTTAGTTGTAGTAGTATGCCAAGAAATCGTGAATTGATGCGTGTATTTAAAGATGTGGGGCTTGTAGAACAATTAGGCTCAGGAATGAGTAGAATTTTAAAAGAGTATGATAAAAGCATTTTTCATATATCAGAACATTTTATAAAAGTTGAGTTCCCATTTTCGTTGCCAAAAGATAATATTATCATTGCCAATGGCGATGATAATTCAGAAATGATGAAAGTTTTGGGATTATTAGAGGAAAATAATTCCATTACAGCAAAGCAAATGTCAGAACAAATGGATATAAGTACAAGAAAGGTAAGTCGTCTTATAAAAGCACTAAAAGAAAGTGGAAAAATTATCAGAGTAGGATCTGATCGAAAGGGGTACTGGAAAATCATTCGGTAGATAGGAGAAGGTATTTAATGAACATAGACGCATAAAGGAATGAATTTGTTAGGTAAAGTGGATGTGTGGGACAATCTGATAAGAATTAAATCAGAAAGCGTTGCACAGGAATTGATGGGAATGATACCGAAAGAATTTTGTGACAATGACGTAACATCCTCCCTACCTATTTTATAACAATTATATAACGTCCTCTATTATGAAAATTATAGAAATATGCGGTTTTAAGCCATTTTCGTGGCAAAAAAGCCGCATATTTTTTGTGGCAATGACTTGACATCCTCGGGGATCTTATGTACATCGCAAAGTATTCCTAAAATATGAAAAATGTGAAGTTTTTACAACTACTATCAGGGGAAAACTGATATAATAAATGTAGAGATGTTAGTTGATGATATAGAAGGAGAAAGCATGGATAAATTGGTGGATAATAGGATGATAAATAAAATGGAAAAATTACTTCAAGAGGCAAGAACACATGTTACAGTTGAAGTGAATAATACTCTTCTAAGAACATATATGGAAATTGGGAAATTGCTGGTTGAAGATATGAATTTGCATGAAAATGAAGAAAATTATCAAAATAAAACAATTTCTATGATCTCAAAAGAACTTACCAGAAAATTTGGTAAAGGGTTTTCACGTGCGAATATTTGGAATATGATCACATTTTATAAAGAGTATGGTAGCGTTCAGACATTGTCTGAACGCTTAAGTTGGTCACATTATTGTGAGCTGTTATCAATTTCTGATAAAGATAAACGTCATTTTTATGAAGTTGAATGTGCGAATTCAAGATGGAGTGTCAGAGAATTAAGAAGGCAAATAGCGTCATCACTTTTTGAAAGACTTCTGTTATCAGATGGTGAGACAAATAAGCAGAAAGTATTGGAATTGGCATTAAAAGGTAATGAAATTGTAAGACCACAGGATATTGTAAAAGATCCTTATGTCTTTGAGTTTTTAGGGATACCAGAAGATAAGCCAATGTTGGAATCTGATTTAGAGGAAGCACTTGTCAGACAAATAGAAAAATTTTTATTAGAATTGGGAAAAGGGTTTATGTTTGTTGGAACACAACAAAGAGTGACATTTGGCAATGTTCATTATTATGTAGACATGGTGTTTTATAACAAAATATTAAAATCATATGTTTTGATTGAACTAAAAACGATTAAATTAATGCCGGAAGCAGTAGGACAGTTGAATATGTATTTGAATTACTATGCAGCTGAAGTTAATGACGAGGATGATAATCCACCAATAGGATTAATTTTATGTACTGATAAGGGAAATGTAGATATGCAGTATGCACTTGGTGGATTAAGTAATAATATTTTTGCATCAAAATATGTAACATATATGCCAGATAAGGAACAATTGATTGCTCAGGTAGAAGCGGTGTTATCTTTAAAAGATAAAGAGAAGAAATAATCAGCCATTAATGAAAAGAGGTATTTAATGAACATAGACGCATATAATCTGGATTCTCTTCGCACGTTGGTACGTAAACAGGAAAAAGAAAACCAAAATCTGAAACAGAAATTAAATGAAGCCAATATTCCGTATAGTTCAGAAAATATTTTTGATAATTCTTCAACAGAAAACGCAGAATATGATCTGGATCAGGGTGGCAGAATTATGGAACGCTATATTACGGAAAATATGACGAAATGGTATTTTTCCATGTTTTGGGGAAGAGATGATGTATATGCGAAACGAGGAAGCAAAGGTGGTTATTTTCCACAATGTAACAATCGTTGGAATGACAGGTTATGCCCGAAGCAGAAGAAGATAAAAATGGCTTGCGAAGCCTGTGAACATAAAGAATGGACAAAACTTACGCTGGACAAAATAGTTGCACATTTAGTTGGATATAAGGAAGATGGATCAGACGTATTAGGTATGTATCCGCTATTGCCAGATGAAAATCTCCCTAAAATATGAAAAATGTGAAGTTTTTACAACTACTATCCTTATTTGTCAGTGTTGTGGAATGCCACTGGAAGATGACGAGATGATAGGACGTAACAGGTATGGTTTTCATTCTGATTTGCACATATGAGGCCGATAGAACCAGCTTGGAGCTGGTTCTATATAAAAAAGATAAGATACGGTCATTCCCCACTGAGAATCTGCCGTATTTCTTCCAGGTTCTCGGCAAAAAAGATCCCCTCCTGCCGCTCTTCGGAAGACAGTCCCTTTTCGATCATAAGAGCGAGAAGAGCTTTCAGGTGATCATAGTAACCGTTCAGGTTATAGAGGATACAGGGAGCATCAAGCTGTTTTAAGGACACTTTTGAAATGATCTCTGCAATTTCTTCCAATGTTCCTGTTCCACCGGGAAATGCAATAAAAGCATCCCCAAGATCGATCATTTTCGCTTTTCGTTCTTCCATATCTGTTGTGACAATGAGCTGTGTCAATCCATCGTGCTGGAGTTCACTGTCTATAAAAAATTGAGGCTCTACACCGGTTACTTTCCCGCCGGCAAGAAGTGTGCTTTCTGCGATCAATCCCATAAGACCGGATTTTGAACCGCCATAGATGAGTGCATTGTGGCTTTTTCCAATCCAGGTGCCGAGTTCTTTTACTGCAAGCTCAAGGGAGGGATCATTTCCGGGAAAAGCCCCGAGATAAACGGTAATATTCATAGTTTTTATCATTCCTTTCATATTTATATATCCATTCGATAGATCCATATTATAGAAAGACTATCTGAGAATTTCTTCAATCGTGGAAACGGTACTGAAAGTTCCCTTATTTTCAGAGATGATCGTCTTTACTTTCTGAAGTTCAAAATAATTTACATAACAGATCAGAGTTTTATTTTCTCCGGCAATGACACCGGAAGAATTAATGATCGTGCAGGTTTTGTTAAGGTCTTCTTTGATCTGTCGGATGATTTTGTCTGGATCTTTGGTGATGATCGTGACCTGCTTGATCGCTTCAAAATGGTCTGTAAAATGATCGATCATTGCTGTGGCAATAATGTATACCAGAAGACTCAGCATGGCAGAATCTCGGTTGATGAGTACAAAAACCGCAAGATATACAACGAGATTAAATCCGATCAATATGTAGGAAATACTGTAGTCTTTCCCGGTTCTGTTGTAAATCTGATGTACGATAATATTGGCAAATATTTCAGAGCCGTCAATACAGCCTCCATTCCTTAGAATGAGGGAAAGTCCGATACCAAGGATCGCACCGCCAAATGCAACTGCAAGGAAATGTTCTGTATTTAATTCAAACGGGATTTTTTCAAAATAGGCAAGCCCCAGTGTATAGACTGCAAATCCGATAAATGCTTTGGCAAAGAAATATTTCCCCAGCATGATAATGCCGGCAATCAGAAAAGGAAGAAAGACAAAAAGAACGCAAAGAGAAAGTGAATAACCGGTCATTTTGCTGATAAGGATCGCAATGCCGGCAGTGCCATAGTCAATGGCGTCATTTGGGAGCAGAATACAGGCAACAGAGAAACTGGCCATCAATGCTCCGAGAATGATTGCGAGATACGAGAGTAATACGTTCACTTTTTTATTCAATCTGTCTTTACCTCCTGATGAAAAATATGTGTTATCCTACCATAAATCAAGAGAAAAGTCCAGCAATCAGATACTGTGGAATCCTTTTCCGATGATCTCACTTGTATTGGAAATCAGGATAAATGCAGTTGGTTCATTCTGACGGATAAAGTTTCGTAACTGCACTGCCTGGGTGCGGTTTAATGCTGTAAAAATAATATATTTATCCTGACCTGAATAAGCTCCCCTGGCATGGCATACACTGGCACTGCGGTTCAGCGTATGGACAATAAAATCGCAGATTATGTCAGGATGATCACAGACAACGTTAAAATATTTGGAAAGATTCAGACTTTCTATAAAGCTGTCTACCATAAAAGACCGGACGGTCAGTCCCAGCAGAGAATACAGACCGGTCTTAATGTCAAAGACAAAGAAACCAGCGATCGTGATCAGGATATCGGATGCAAGCAGGGCATGACCAATATCAAAGCTGGAGTATTTTTTCAGGATCATGGCAATAATGTCCGTTCCGCCACTGGACGAACCAATATTAAAAAGAACGGCAGATCCAAGTGCGGGAAGTGCGATCGCAAAGCATAATTCCAGCATAGGCTGATCCGTCAGCGGCTGAGTCATGGGACAGATCCGTTCCAGAAGAGAGAGCGTGACGGAAAGAAGAATGCTGCAATAAGCAGTTTTTGCAGCAAATTTTCTGCCAAGGATGATCATGCCGACGAGCAGAAGGATCATACTTGCAGCCAAGTTGAAATCGCTGGCGGACATTACACCGGTTTTAGCAATAAGGACTGCCAGACCAGTGATTCCGCCAAATGTAAAGTTATTGGTAAATTTGAAAAAATAAGTACCGACAGCCATAAGTAATGTGCTGCCTGTCAGAAGAAGAAAATAAGTTCCTTTTTCTTTTAAATCTTTTACAGACATAAATCAGCCTCCGTTGATCAGAAATACAGAGTTTCTGTTAAATAGCGAGCAGATTTTTGATCGCTTCCATAATAAATAAGAACGGCTTCTTCCATTTCCAGGATAAGAAGAACTTCATCTGCTCCGTGGATGTGGTAATCCATTTCCGGTTTTTCAGGACCGGATGCAATAATATTTTTGATAATATTATAACACTTCTTGTAAAAAAAGTTAAAAAATAAGTGCGAAATATGGTAAATCCATGCCTTGTAAAAAAAATAAATTGATGTTACAATACGTTCAATGAGGACTAGGGGGAAAATATTCTTAAATTATAAGAGGACATCTTTAGAGTATTACGTACATGAAGTGAGGAAAATTAGCTATGAGACAGATTATTTATGACAAAGTTAGGAATATTTCAGAAAAATATAAAGGATATATCGACACAGAAGATCTGATGAAAGAGGGATTGACGAATCGACAGATCGGTCTGTTGACGGCAGAGGAAAAGCTTGAAAAGATCGCACATGGTCATTACTGGGTGAACAGTGATGTGTATGGCAAGCCGGAAGATTATAAGGCGGTAGAAGTAGCCCGCGTGAATGAAAATGCAGTGATCTGTGCAGACAGTGCCTGTTATTATATGGGACTCATTGATGTGGAACCACAGGTTTTATCGATCGCGACGAAGAGAAGCGACCGTCACAAGATGAAGATGAATTTTGATGTATGCAGGCATTATTTTTCGGAGAAGGCATTTGAGGAAGATCAGAAAGTTTTCAATACGGAATATGGCAGTTATAAGGTATATGATATTGACAGAAGTGTGTGTGATTGTGTAAGATTTAAGAATGATATACCAAAAGAAATTTTTGAACTGATCATTGAAAAGTATAAGAAGTATGATAAGCGTTCTACGGAACGTCTGATGGCATATGCAAAAGCGATGCGGATCAGCAGACAGGTTGAACAGATCGGGCTTGAATAAAGCCCGATTTTTTCTGCTTCCTGGTATATACTAAGAGGGAGAAAAAATACAGGTTCTCGGAAAGGGTGGAGAAAAAAGGATGAAATCTTTACTTGTACATTTGAAGGATTATAAGAAGGAGTCAGTACTGGCTCCGTTGTTCAAGATGCTGGAGGCGTCGTTTGAACTTTTTGTGCCGCTGGTTATGGCAGCAGTGATCGATGTGGGAATCGCACAGAAAGACAGATCCTATATTGTAAAGATGTGCTTTGTACTGATCGTACTGGGAATCATCGGGCTGGTCTGCTCTATCACAGCACAGTATTTTGCGGCAAAGGCAGCATCTGGATTTGCGACAGGTGTGCGGCATACGTTATTTGAACATATCCAGAAGTTTACATTTACAGAGATGGATACATTGGGAACATCGACATTGATCACAAGGATGACCAGTGATATCAATCAGGTGCAGTCAGGCGTGAATCTGGTACTGCGTCTGTTCCTCAGGTCTCCTTTTATCGTATTTGGTGCAATGATTATGGCATTTACGGTAGATGCAAAGGCCGCACTGGTCTTTGTTGTCACAATTCCGCTTTTATCAGTCGTGGTATTTGGAATCATGCTGGTCACGATGCCATTATATAAAAAAGTACAGTCAAATCTGGACAGCGTACTTCTTACGACCAGAGAGAATCTTACAGGAGCGAGAGTGATCCGTGCGTTTAATAAAGAAGAGGATGAGATTCAGCGTTATGAGGAAGAAAATCAGACGCTGACCGACGCACAAAAGTTTGTTGGACGGATTTCAGGCCTGATGAATCCGCTTACCTATATGATCGTCAATGGTGCAATCATTGTCCTGATCTATATCGGAGCGATGAGAGTCAATATCGGAGATCTGACCCAGGGACAGGTTGTGGCTCTTCTGAACTATATGTCACAGATCCTGATTGAACTGGTCAAACTGGCAAATCTGATCATTTCTGTCACAAAGGCAGTTGCCTGCGGAAACCGGATCGAAAGCATTCTTGATGAAAAACCATCCATGGAAAGTGGAAAACTTCTGTGGAATGATGGTATCAATGTGGATAACCCGACTGTTCCGGCAGTGGAATTTGATCATGTATCCCTGACTTATAAAGGGGCAGCAGGAGAATCACTTTCAGATATTACCTTCTCTGCAAAAAGAGGACAGACGATTGGTATCATCGGAGGAACGGGATCAGGAAAGTCTTCACTGGTGAATATGATACCGAGATTTTATGACGCAACAAAAGGAGAGATAAAGATCTTTGGTAAAAATATTAAAGAATATGATACCGGGAATTTAAGGGATCATATTGGTATGGTTCTTCAGAAAGCAGTTCTTTTTAAAGGAACGATTGCAGATAATCTGCGTTGGGGAAAAGAAGATGCAACTGAAGAGGCGATGGACGAAGCACTGATGATCTCCCAGGCAAAAGAATTTGTTGATAATAAAGCAGGAAGACTTGAATTTGGAATCGAGCAGGGGGGAAGAAATCTTTCCGGTGGACAGAAGCAGAGGCTTACGATTGCGAGAGCATTGGTACGCCGGCCGGAAATCCTGATTTTAGACGACAGTGCATCGGCACTTGATTTCGCGACAGATGCGGCATTGCGGATGGCAATCCATGACATGAAAGAAAATCCGACCGTCTTTATCGTATCCCAACGGGCTTCTTCCATCCAGTATGCAGATCAGATCATTGTACTGGATGACGGTGCAGTTGCAGGAATCGGTACGCATGAAGAATTACTTGCGGGATGTCCGGTTTATCAGGAAATCTATTACTCACAGTTCCCGAAGGAGGAAGTAGCAAATGGCTGATCGATCAGGAAATAATAAGAAAAAAGTAGATCAGGGGGCAACTCTGAAGAAAGTATTTGAACGGTTAGGAAAATACAGGATTTTCCTGATCTTCTCCATTTTACTTGCAACGGTATCAGTTGCTCTGACCCTGTATATCCCAAAGCTGACAGGTCATGCAGTTGACTTTATCGTCAGCAGAGGAAATGTAGATTTTCCGGGAGTATTGCGAGTGATGGTTCAGATCGGTATCTGTACGCTGGTGACGGCACTGGCACAGTGGCTGATGAATGTATGCAACAATAAAATGACGTATCAGATCGTAAGAGATATCAGAAATGAAGCATTTCATAAAATCGAGATCCTTCCTTTGAAATATATTGACGGACATTCATATGGAGAAGTTGTCAGCCGTGTAATTGCAGATGTGGATCAGTTTTCAGATGGATTGCTGATGGGATTTACGCAGTTATTTACAGGCGTGGCAACGATCCTTGGAACGTTCTGTTTTATGCTTTCGGTTAATGTGAAGATTACGGTAGTTGTTGTACTGATTACTCCACTGTCATTTTTCGTGGCGAATTTTATCGCAAAGAGAACCTTCAGTATGTTTAAGATCCAGTCTGAAACCAGAGGAGAACAGACCGGGCTGATCGATGAAATGATTGGAAATCAGAAAGTAGTTCAGGCATTTGGCAGAGGGGAAGACGTAACAGAACGGTTTGATGAGATCAATGAAAGACTGAACAGAGCATCGTTAAGAGCAACGTTCTTTTCCTCGATCACGAATCCTTCCACCCGGTTCATCAACAGTCTTGTGTATACGGGAGTCGGAATCACCGGAGCATTTGCGGTGGTAAGAGGATCACTGACAGTAGGACAGTTGTCGAGTTTCTTAAGTTATGCGAACCAGTATACGAAGCCATTCAATGAAATTTCAGGTGTCGTAACGGAATTTCAGAATGCGATCGCATGTGCTCAGAGAGTGTTTGAACTGATCGAGGAGGAACCACAGATCCCGGAACCGGAGCAGGCAGTGGTGCTGAAAGACATTGATGGAAATGTCAAGATCGAAGATGTATCATTTTCTTATGTTCCTGAGCAGAAGCTGATTGAAGATTTTAATCTGGATGTGAAGCCGGGACAAAAGATCGCGATCGTCGGACCGACAGGCTGTGGCAAGACGACTCTGATCAATCTTCTGATGCGGTTTTATGATGTGACGGGAGGTCGGATCAAAGTAGAAGATATTGACATCCGGGAAGTGACGAGAAAAAGCCTTCGTGCCGGATATGGTATGGTTCTTCAGGATACGTGGCTTAAGACGGGGACGATCCGGGAGAATATCACGATGGGAAGACCGGACGCGACAGAGGAAGAAATTATCGAGGCTGCAAAAGCATCCCACATCCACAGTTATATTTCCAGACTCCCGAAGGGATACGATACATGGATCACAGAAGACGGTGGTGGTCTGTCGCAAGGGCAGAAGCAGCTGTTATGTATTGCGAGAGTCATGCTGTGCCGTCCGCCAATGTTGATTCTGGATGAAGCAACTTCGTCCATCGATACAAGAACCGAACTGAAAATTCAGGAAGCATTTGCAAAACTAATGGAGGGAAGAACCACATTTATTGTTGCTCATCGTCTGTCTACGATCCGGGAGGCAGATGTGATCCTTGTCATGAAAGATGGAAAGGTGATCGAACAGGGAAATCATGAAAGCCTGCTTGAACAGGGGGGCTTCTACCGACATCTTTATGAGAGTCAGTTTGCACATTAGCAGCGAGAGTCAAGAAGCATGAGTCAAAGCTACGAGGCTGCCAGGGTATGACCTGTCGTGATCGGAAAATGAGAGATGCAAAAAGAGGATCTGTCAACCAGCAGATCCTCTTTTATAATAATTCAGTTCAAAAAAACATGTAGAAAGATTATTTGATCAGTCCGAGATCAGCCATAGCTTTTCTGAGGACTTCTTTATGTGTATCTTCCATCTCTGTCAACGGAGCACGAAGACTTCCGACTTCTTTTCCCATCATGTTCAGGGCAGCCTTTACAGGGATCGGATTCACTTCACAGAATAATGCATCGATGAGCGGAAGAGCATCCAGCTGCATCTTGCAGCTTCCTGCGATATCTCCTGAGAAGAATTTATAGCACATCTCGTGGACATAAGCAGGAGCTACGTTGGAAAGCACGGAGATGACTCCGAGTCCGCCTAAGGAAAGAAGCGGTACGACCTGATCATCATTTCCTGAGTACAGATCAATCTTTCCATCGCATAAGTGCATGATCTGTGCTACATTGCTGATATTTCCTGAAGCTTCCTTGACACCGACGATATTTTCTACATTTTTTACCAGCGTTGCAATTGTCTGTGGCTGCAATCCACATCCTGTACGGCTTGGTACATTATAGAGGATGGCAGGAATCTTAACCTCATTACAGATAGCGGTATAGTGGTTAATGAGACCGTTCTGGGTTGCTTTATTATAGTAAGGGGTTACGAGAAGAAGTCCGTCAGCACCGTCCTTTTCAGCTTCTTTGGAAAGCTCGATGGCAGTACGTGTGCAATTAGAACCAGTTCCTGCAATAACCGGAATACGGTGGTTGACGCGTTCCACAGCAAAGCGGATCGTCTCAGCATGTTCAGCTTCTGTCATGGTAGCGGATTCACCGGTTGTTCCACAGATGATGATCGCATCAGTTCCGCCAGCGATCTGCTCTTCCAGCATCTCATCCAGCTTGTCAAAATTAATTTCCAGATTTTCTTTCATTGGTGTAGCAATCGCTACGCCTGCGCCTTTAAAAATTGCCATTCTTTTTTATCCTCCTTTAAAATGGTGAAACAATAAAAGAAACGGCAAGATGCGCCGTTCCAAAATATACTTCACTGTATAAATCAGATAGCTCTCCATCTTGCGATGACAGTCATGCCACTCTTAATGTCATGCCCAAGAATGAGCCCTCAGGAGTCCTCATCCTTTCGGCATCTTTCCCTTTCTGATGAGTTCTTCTGTTCCTGACACATCCGTCATCCTACTTATGAAAAATGCAACCTCTACCTACGTTTCTGATGTTCAAGAAAATCATAACACCGGGGCATAGGGATGTCAACTGATTTGGATATAATTGAAAAAATAAAAAAAATAGTTGAAATTAGAAAAAAAAAGGGTTATAATAATTAAGGTTGTCAGATGTGGCAATTCGTGCTGGAATGGCTCAGTTGGTAGAGCACTTCACTCGTAATGAAGGGGTCGTCGGTTCAAGTCCGATTTCCAGCTTAAAAAATCCCGCAGGATGCGTACAAAAGAGGATGCATTCTGTGGGATTTCTCTTTATATAAGGAATGTGCCAGAGGCCTTGAGGGCATGGCACATTTTAGCTCTGCGTTTGCCCTGTATTATACTTTTTGGTAGGCAATTCTTTCGCTTCCGTCTTCAAGATAGACAACTCCACAATATTTAAATCCATTCTTGTCAAGCAGATGCTGCATGACGATATTATCACGATGCGTGTCGATCTTCAGATTTCCACATTTGTTAAAAGCCCAGTTGAGGCAGAAGGATGCGGCACCGTGGATCGTGCCATCGGAAGTGATCCGGTGTACAACTCCGTAAGGAGTCTCATTGAGCCATTGCCCTTCATAAATGCGGACATAAGTATCATCGATTCCTTCTTTATAATAGAAAGCAGCAATGATCTTATTATGCTCCACACAGACATAGCTGTTCCCGGAGGAAATATCGTCCATCAGGATCTGTGGCGTGGGATAGGTATTTCCCCATTGCAGAGGGTTGCCGTGACTTGCCATAAATATACGTGCATTCTCATACATACGGATGAGAATATTCAGTTCTTCAGGTTTGGTTTTTCTTATTTCCATAATAGTCCTCTCATTTGGTTGATATGAACCTAATTATAACAAAGCAATGCTGATTGCTCAATTTACAAATGTACTGAAATGCAGTGAAAAAGACAAAAAATCTTCAAGGAAAGTACCTATAAAACTGACAGAAAACGCCCGTTTTTGTACAAAATCAAATACAAGAGCCTTCATGAAAAGTATTCTCAGAATAACGCTTGTCTTTTATTTAACGTGGTGTTATACTATGCCCGTAAAACAAATACAAAACTATTATTTGGAGAGAAAAAAGGAGGATTTTTTCGATGGCTAATTTTGAACAGTGGGCTGGCTTCGAAGGAAGAAACTGGAAAAGTTCTGTAGATGTACGTGACTTCATCCAGGAGAACTATACACCATATGAAGGTGATGAGTCATTCCTTGAAGGACCTACAGAAGCAACAGACAAGTTATGGGGCAGATTACAGGAACTTCAGAAAGAAGAAAGAGCTAAAGGCGGAGTTCTTGATATGGAGACAGAGGTTGTTTCCGGTCTTACAGCTTATGGTCCTGGATATATAGATGAGAGCATGAAAGATCTGGAGCAGGTTGTTGGTCTTCAGACAGACAAACCGCTGAAGAGAGCATTCATGCCTTATGGTGGAATTAAGATGGCTGAGCAGGCTTGTACAACATACGGATACGAGCCAAGCGAGAAGCTGCATGAGATCTTTACAAAATATCATAAGACTCATAACCAGGGAGTATTCGATATCTACACACCAGAGATGAAGAAAGCCCGTCACAACAAGATCATTACAGGACTTCCGGATACATACGGACGTGGACGTATCGTAGGTGACTACCGTCGTGTCGCACTGTATGGTATCGACTTCCTGATCGAGAGAAAGCAGTATGACTTTGAGCGTTATGCAAGACATGGCATGAAGGGTGAGGATTTCCGTCTTCGTGAAGAGCTTGCTGATCAGATCAAAGCTCTGAAAGAAATGAAAGAGATGGCAGCATCTTACGGATTTGATATTTCTGAGCCGGCTAAGAATGCTCATGAAGCAGCTCAGTGGCTGTACTTCGGATATCTTGCAGCGATCAAGACTCAGAATGGAGCAGCTATGTCTGTAGGACGTATCTCTACATTCCTTGATATCTATATCGAGAGAGATCTGAAGGCTGGAACACTTACAGAGAAAGAGGCTCAGGAGATCATTGACCACATGGTAATGAAATTCCGTATGGTTAAGTTCGCAAGAATCCCATCATACAACCAGTTATTCTCAGGAGACCCGACATGGGCAACACTTGAAGTAGCAGGTCTGGGACAGGATGGACGTTCTATGGTAACAAAGAATGACTATCGTTTCCTTCATACACTGAATAACATGGGACCTTCACCAGAGCCGAACCTGACAGTTCTTTATTCTTCAAGACTGCCGGAGAACTTCAAAAAGTTCGCTTCCCTGATTTCTGTAACAACAAGTTCTATCCAGTATGAGAACGATGATGTTATGCGTCCGGTATGGGGTGATGACTACAGCATCTGCTGCTGCGTATCTGCTACAGAGACAGGTAAAGAGATGCAGTTCTTCGGAGCTCGTGCAAACCTTGCTAAGTGTCTTCTTTACGCTATCAACGGTGGTGTTGATGAGAAGACGAAAGTTCAGGTAGGACCGGCTTATCAGCCGATCACATCTGAGTACCTCGACTTCGATGAAGTTATGGAAAAATATGATGAGATGATGGAGTGGCTGTCCAAGCTGTATGTTGATACACTGAACATGATCCACTACATGCATGATAAATACTACTATGAAGCTGCACAGATGTCCCTGATCGACACAGATGTTAAGCGTTCATTTGCAACAGGTATCGCAGGATTCTCTCACGTAGTAGACTCCTTAAGTGCTATCAAGTATGCAAAGGTTAAAGCAATCCGTGACGAAGAAGGTATCACAACAGACTTCGAGATCGAGGGAGACTTCCCAAGATACGGTAATGATGATGATCGTGCAGATGAGATCGCAATCTGGCTGCTGAAGAAATTCATGCACAAACTGAACAAGTGCCATACTTACAGACATTCTGTACCGACAACATCTATTCTTACAATTACATCTAACGTTGTATATGGTAAGGCTACAGGATCTCTTCCGGATGGAAGAAAGGGTGGAGAGCCACTGTCACCAGGAGCTAACCCGTCTTACGGTGCAGAGAAGAGCGGACTTCTTGCTTCTCTTAACTCTGTTGCTAAGCTTCCTTACGAGCTTGCACTTGACGGAATCTCTAATACACAGACAATCAGCCCGAATGCTCTTGGACATACAGATGACGAGAGGAAAGAAAACCTTGCTCATGTACTGGATGGATACTTCGATCAGGGAGCACATCACCTGAACGTAAACGTATTCGGTGTTGATAAACTGAAAGATGCTATGGAGCATCCGGAGAAACCTGAGTATGCTAACTTCACGATCCGTGTGTCAGGATACGCTGTTAAATTCATCGACCTGACTCGTGAGCAGCAGCTCGACGTTATCGCAAGAACATGCCACGAGACTATGTAATCAGCGATACAAGTGATATTCGAGGATGTTAAGAATAGTATGATCAGATATTGAAAAAACTAATCTGTATCATCTGAGAAGAATCAGACTTAGATCAGGACGCAGCCATTTTATAAGCTGCGTCCTTTTTAACAAGTCGGAATACAGAAAATGATATGTGAGAAACCTTATTGAAAAGCTACGGGAGGTGAATTTATGTCAGAAGTGAAAGGTTATATCCATTCAACAGAGAGCTTTGGGTCAGTTGACGGACCGGGAGTACGTTTCATTATTTTTGTAAATGGATGTCCAATGCGTTGCCAGTTCTGCCATAATCCGGATACATGGAAGATGCAGGACGGAGAAGAGAGGACGACAGATGAACTGCTCAGGACAGCACTTCGTTATCGGTCTTACTGGAAAAAAGAAGGCGGGATCACAGTAAGTGGAGGAGAACCGCTGATGCAGATGGATTTTATGATCGATCTGTTCAAAAAGGCAAAAGCAGAAGGGGTTCATACGAATATTGATACCTGCGGAGCTGTATTTACAAGAGAAGAGCCTTTTTTCAGTAAACTGGAAGAACTGATGAAATATACAGATATGCTTATGTTGGATATCAAGCATATAGATGACGAGCAGCATAAGATCCTGACAGGTCATTCCAATAAGAATATTTTGGAATTTGCACGTTATCTGTCTGATATCAAAAAGCCAATCTGGATTCGTCATGTGCTTGTTCCGGAAAGAAGCGATTATGATGAATATCTTGAGAGACTTCATGATTTTATTGAAACGCTGGATAATGTCGAGAAAGTGGAAGTCCTTCCTTACCATACGCTTGGAGAATACAAGTGGAAAGAACTGGGATACGATTATCCGCTTGCAGGGATTGATCCACCTACAAAAGAACGTGTGGAAAATGCAAATCGTATTTTAGAGACAGCGAAATATCTGAAAAAATAAATATGGAACTGTTAAACTAAAAATATAAAATACATCGAAAAAAAGAGCAGTTACAGTTCTTCCAGACCATTCGGTCAGGAAGAACTGTAGCTGCTTTTGCTTTCAGGCATGATTTACAATATGCATGGTATTTTTAGCTGCGTCAAGCCATTTGGATTTTTCAGTCTCAAATTGATCCCAAAGCCATGCAATGGCATCGTCCATGCCCTCATCGGAAAGAGGGAAAGATTTTTTCTCCTTTTCTTCCTCAGGAGTCTCTTCAAAGCACCATGGTTCAGGATAAATATATACGGTGAAAGTAGTACTGCTTTTTCCGTCATCTCCCTGAAAGAAATACCGCATTCCATGATGAGACCCTGAAAAGGGTTCTTTTTTTAATCCGCTGTAGGGAATCAGTTTTTTGTCGATCATAAGTGGCAGGATCTCCTTTCATAACGATTCCTTTTCATTATAACATATCAAACTAGTGGTTTAAAGCATTTTTAGCGAAAGCGGTTGTTACAAGATCCTCGTACGGAGCACGGGAGTTTAGTTCTCCGGCACTTTCCAGAATATCCTGGAGAAGTTCGAAACTGTCTTTTTCAAAGACAAGATTGTCTTTCCACGTATCCTGATCATAATACCTGGTAACAATAGTTGTGATCGTATTCAGAGTTGTTTCAGGAAACTGTGGAGCGATGACCACTGCAATTTCTTCAGGAGTGTGGGACTGGACATAATCCATACCTTTTTGTAATGCATTCGTGAAAGACTGGATAATCTCAGGATGTTTGTCGATAAAGCTCTTTTTCGCACTGTAAGCGGTGTAAGGAACATAGCCGCTGTCCGTGCCGAGAGAAGCTACGACATAGCCTTTCCCTTCAGATTCTAATGCGGTTGCTCCAGGCTCAAATTCAATCGTAAAGTCCCCGCTTCCTTCAGAAAATGCGGCAGCAGTAGAACCGAAGTCAATGCCCTGGTTAATGTTCAGATCAGTCTGCGGATCCAATCTGTTTTGCTTTAAGATATATTCAAATACCATCTCAGGCATACCACCCTTCCGACCGCCAAGCACATCTTTTCCTTTCAGATCCGTCCACTTGAAATCTTGCATTTCTTCTCTTGCAACAAGGAAATTTCCAGCACGCTGTGTCAGTTGTGCAAAGTTGACTACATAGTCATTTGCCCCTTCAGTGTAGGTGTAGATAGAAGATTCTGATCCCATAAAGCCAATATCAGCTTCACCGGAGATGACGGCGGTCATTGTCTTGTCGGCCCCAAAACCAGTAACGAGGGTTAATTCAATTCCTTCTTCTTCAAAATAGCCGTTTTCAATTGCTGCATACATCGGAGCGTAGAAGATGGAGTGTGCTACTTCGTTCAATGTCACGGAGACAGGAGCAGAACTGGTATCTGATTTGGTTGTGTCAGGAGCAGTTTCGGTTGTGTTAGTTTTCGAATTTGTGTCTTTCTCCTCCGTAGGATCAGAACCGCAGGCAGACAACAGCCCGACAGTCATGACAGAAGCGAGAAGTACAGAAATCAGTTTCTTTTTCATAAGACCTCCCAGATAAGATAAGATTCTCATTTAAGATATGCAGGAGAAACAGGAAAGGTGTTATGAGATAGAAAACTGGAGACGTCAGGAAACCGCTTCTTCACGGAGACCTTTTTCCCTGTCAATAAACATAATAAGGAATGCGATGAATAACAGGAAAGAGCAGCCTAAAATTGCCTTTTCATGAAGAATCTGTACGACTGCATTTCCGATAACGGCACCGATAATAAAGCAGGCAATAATTCCGTAATAAAGCAGACCGGAATCAAGAAATTTTCGTTCCTTTGTGTGGAAATAATGATGAAGGTTTTCTGTTCCGCTTCTTAAATTACCGATGCACATTGTTGTAGCAATTCCACGACCATGGATCTTACGGAAGCTTTCAACCTGAATGCCACAGGCAAATGAAGTAAGAGAGTTGGCAGGCAGGTTAAGCGTTGTAGGAAAGAAGCTGACACCGATCAGAATCAGGGCTTCTGCGAGGACGGAAATTTGTCTCCAGTGAAGCAGATTTGGTTCTTTTGTGCGGACGGTATCTGCAAGTGTAATTCCCAGTGCAAAAGCGATTACCGGGAAGAGATAATTAAGCATGGCCTGATAGTTCCCCTCAGAAAGATTTACACCAAAAAGAAGCATATTTCCTGTCTGAGCGTTGGCAAAGACTTTTCCACGTTCAATATAGGAATAAGCGTCCATAAAGCCACCTGAGAAGGCGAGAATCGTTCCAAGGCCGATGGACTCGGAAATCTGCAAGGAATGTTTCATAAAGAAGTCACCTCATTTAATTAGATTTACGTGGGAAATTTGTAAAGCACGTTTCTCACAGTTTGTCCAATTCATTATAGAAAGGATTGGAAGGAATGTCAAACCTGGTTTGAATGATCATTCGATATTTTTGAGTGCCTCGTCCATAGGCACTTTTTTTATTTTCCAGTATTCCAGTAAAGCTACGATCAGGTAAGTGCCAAATCCAAGAACAAACATTTTCACATAAATAACCGGATTCATATACAGCGGAATCCATCCGGTGATGCTGGTGATCATGATTGCACGGAACAGCCCCGTCATGATGACGCTTTCAATTGGAAAGCTGATCAAAAGGAACAGTACGACAACAATGGATGTAGAGAGAATATAAAGCCGGCTGATCTCTCGGTTGGTGTATCCAAGGATCTTAGTCATTGAAATTGCCTGAGCATTCTTGTCGATAATGATCTTGGAAAGCAGATAGATCAGGATAACAAACATCAGAATCGCAAAACCATCCACAAGAGACATCATACTTCCCATTGATACAGTGAGCTGTCTGGAAATTTTGGAAAGGCTGTCCAGGTCAATGACGGAAGAAATATATTTCTGGTCGATATCAGTTATTTCTGTTTGAGAGAGATAACCGTTGAAATAATCACTTCCAAGATCAAAGATATCGTTCAACTGCTTCTGTGGCATGAAAATGGTGAGTCCACCTTCGTAGTTATAAATGCCATCCACTGTAAACTGATAAGTATCATCTTCATAAATTTCCTTTAATTTAATCGTATCTCCCTTTTTCAGGCTGTATTTATCCGCATAAGCAGAGGAAATGCAGACGCCATTGTAAAGATCATCAGAATCTGCTGCATCTGCAAAATCAATGGAAATATAGCGGCTGTCATCTGTCAGGCCATAGAGCAGGATTTCTTCTTCTTTGTAGCCGGTATCATAAGTATTTAATGAGTAGGCACTAAATTTCTCAGCATCTTCATTCTCGGTTTCCACAGCATTTTGAAAATACATCATGGAAAGAAGACTTGAAAGTTTATTCTCTTCATTCATTGCTTCCAGTGGAATCTGCAGAATATACTGATAATTGCACAACAGGTTATCGGAGAGGACTTCCTGATAATGATCGAGTACTGCAGGGAAAAGCAGTCCGAACATTAAAAGGAGATTTGCAAAAAGGATTCCGACAAATAACAGTACATAGTTGCTGATATTCTGAAAAATAACACGCAGGCGGAAGCGGCTGAAAAATGCCAGTTTCGGTGTTAAATAAAGAGCATGCTTCTGACGTCTTTTCTTCAAGTCTCTTCGTAAAAACTTAAGCGGAGAAAGAGAAAGCTTTCTGTAGAGTATTGTAAAGTTTACAAGGATCATCAAAATGATCGGGATCACGGTTGTCAGAAGGAAAGCTTCCGCATTCCAGATTGTAGTATAAGTCGGAAGACTGTAGCTTCCGTAATACATATCGGCACATACTCCTTTTAAGACAGTATAACCAAAAATATTTCCGATCACGGCACCGATCAGGGTGACGATAACCGGCATGGCCATATAATGGCGGATCAGTTCGCTACGGGTATAACCGGATGCAAGCAGTGTTCCAATGACATTGGATTCTTTTGCAATGGTATTGCTGATCGTAATTCCAAAGACGAATGCCATGATTACGATAACAATATAAAGAAAGACAATGATCATAGCACGGTCGCTGCCCATGTCATCACCGGTGAAATTGATCGCCTGGTTCAGATAACGGGGAACATAGTCCTGCAGAGGCACTTCCTTATTAACAGCCTTCATCAGGTCATCGGAAACCTTCTTTTCTTCCTTATCATTGGCAGGTTCTTTTGCGTATTTCCAGGAGTAGACATATTTGATGGAAGAACTTTCAAATCCAGAAAAAGTATCAGGTGTCACGACTGCCACTCCGAATTTTACCGAGTCGAACATCGAATCATTATTATTCTGGAAAAGGCAGCTGTAATCGGGAAGAGCAACCAGTCCGGTGATCGTCCATTCATGGGAATCGCTCTTTAAAGTGTCACCGATTGACAGATGGTTGTTATCTGCATACATACGGTCGATCGCAATCTCATTTTCACTGGAAGGAAAATCTCCCTTCATCAGGCATACCAGATTGACATCGGTACGATTGGAAAAAATGCGGAGTGTACTTCCGTTGGTTATGGATTCTTCGGAATAAAAATTTTCATACAGGGTAATGTCATTTTCTTCGATTGCCTGAATCTGTGAAGTTGTTGCCTTTTTGGCAATCTGAAAATGTCCGTTTTCAATATTATACTTTTGAAACCCTTCATTATAAGTCCTGATCATACTTCCATCTGCCATAAGAAAACCGGAAACAAATCCAATAGAAATGATCAGGAGCAGAAAAATTACAAGATACTTTCCAAATTCACTTTTCAGTTCTCTTGGAAGACGCTTTGTTAATGGATTTTTCATTGCTTCAGCCTCCTTACCAGTCTAATGCTTCGGCAGAAACCTTATGTTCATTCAGATAATTTTTGCGGATCATACCATCACGGATACGAACAACCCGGTCTGCCATGTCTTTGATGGCATCATTATGAGTAACCATGACAACGGTATTTCCATATTTCTGATTAACGGTCTCAATCAGCTTCAGGATCTCTTTGGAGGTATTGTAGTCCAAAGCACCGGTTGGCTCATCGCAGAGGAGGATATCAGGGTTCTTTACGATCGCACGTCCAATGGCAGTACGCTGCTGCTGACCACCGGAAAGCTGATTGGGGAGCTTACGCTGATGATCTGCAAGACCAAGTGTATCAAGAAGCTCATCCACATCCAGGGCGTGGTCGCTTAAATAAGCACCGACTTCAATATTTTCGCGGACAGTCAGGTTCGGGATCAGATTATACATCTGGAAAACGTAGCCCAGATGTCTGCGTCGGTAGAGTCCGAGCCGTTTCGGAGTCATTTCTTCCATGAGTTCTCCATCGATCGTAATTTGTCCGCTGTCAGCACGATCGATTCCACCGATAATATTAAGCAGGGTAGACTTTCCGGAACCGGAAGGACCTAAAAGGACGCAGAACTCACCTTTTCCAATGGAAAGATCAATTCCTTTCAGGACTTCTACCCGGCTGTCTCCCTGTCCGAACGATTTTTTAATATGATTTAGATTAAGAAACATAGTAACCTCCTTCAAACTTTAGTTAGAATAACCTAACTAAACTATACCATTTATTCTTTCTTATGTAAATAAAACCAAATAAAGTTTCGTTCACAATAAGGACATATTTTTTTGCTATCATACGTACATAGAATGGACTCAGAATGAGTGGAGTCCCTGAAAAAGAGGAGTTTGAAGAAGAATGGATTCCAGAGCAGAACAGAACCGGAGGGAAAAAGAATGGACAGAGCAAAGATACTGGTCGTAGACGATGAAAGCAGAATGAGAAAGCTGGTGCGGGATTTTCTGGTCAGAGAAGGATATAGTGTGCTTGAAGCAGAAGACGGGATGGAGGCAATGGATATTTTCTATGAGGAAAAAGATATTTCACTGCTGATCCTTGATGTTATGATGCCGAGGATGGACGGATGGCAGGTCTGCCGTGAGATCCGGGAGTCTTCAAAAGTGCCGATCATTATGCTGACGGCAAGATCGGAAGAAAGGGATGAACTGCAGGGATTTGATCTTGGTGTGGATGAATATATTTCCAAGCCGTTCAGTCCGAAGATCCTTGTGGCGAGAGTGAATGCGATCCTGAGGAGAACGCGTGGCAGTGATGCAGGAGATGTGATGGAAGTCGGTGGAATTATGATCGATAAAGCGGCTCATATCGTGAAAATCGACGAAAAACCGATTGAACTGAGCTATAAAGAATTTGAGCTTCTCACCTATTTTGTGGAGAACCGCGGGATTGCACTGTCAAGAGAAAAGATCCTCAATAATGTGTGGAATTATGATTATTTCGGAGATGCAAGAACGATTGATACGCATGTAAAGAAATTAAGGAGCAAGCTGGGCGATAAAGGGGAGTATATCCGTACGATCTGGGGTATGGGATACAAATTTGATGCAGAATAGAACAGGTGATGCAAATGGAAAAGCAGATGAAAAAATCGTTAAGCAGACAGATGACCGCAGTCTTTGTCGGTCTGCTGGCATTTGTGCTGGCAGCAGTTTTTATTGTCAATGCTGTGTTCCTGGGGCATTACTATACCACGCATAAAGAGGGCGATCTTCTTAATACGTACAATGCATTAAAAGAAGCACAGGAGTCTGATGAGCTGACGGATGAGAATAAGCAGTGGAAATTATCTTATGAACTGGAAAAAATGAATATTGATGTCTGCGTGATGAATGTAGACCGGGAGGCAGGAACGATCAATGAAATTTTTTCTAATGTAAAAGAAAAGAGTCTTCTTTACGATCAGACTCTGCGGATCTTTTTTTCGAAAGATACAGGGAATGCGACTGTATTAAAATCGACAGATCAGTATGTGATGCGGAAGATGACGGATCATCAGAACGGAACAGACTATCTTGAAATGTGGGGATATCTGGATGATGATTCTTTTGTGCTGATGCGTAGCCCACTGGAGAGTATCCGGGAAAGTGCTTCTCTGGCGAATCAGTTCCTGATCTATCTTGGTATCATAGGGATGGTAGTTGGAGGTCTGCTTGTATGGATTTTCTCAAGAAAGATCACCAGACCTGTGATGGAACTGGCAAGGCTGTCGGAAGATATGGCAAATCTGAACTTTGATATGAAGTATACCAGTGGAGGAAATAACGAGATCGGAATCCTGGGGGAGAACTTTAATAAGATGTCCATGCAGCTGGAAAAGACAGTTTCTGAGTTGAAGACGGCGAATAACCAGTTACAGAAAGATATTGAACAGAAAGAAAAGCTGGAAGATATGAGAAATGAATTTCTGGGAAATGTATCGCATGAACTGAAGACCCCGATCGCATTGATCCAGGGATATGCGGAAGGACTGAAAGAAGGAGTCAATGATGATCCGGACAGCAGGGAGTTTTACTGTGATGTCATTATGGATGAAGCGTCAAAGATGAATCAGATGGTCAAGAACCTTCTGACGCTGAATCAGTTGGAATTTGGAAATGACGAGGTAGAATTTGCACGGTTTGATATTGCGGCTCTTGTAAGAGGCGTGATCGCAAGCTGTGATATCCTGATCCAGCAGGCGGGTGCATCGGTAAATTTTGTGAGTGCAGAGAAAGTCTATGTATGGGGAGATGAGTTTAAGACGGAACAGGTAGTACGAAACTATCTGACAAATGCGATCCATCATGTGGATAATGAAAAGCAGATTGAAGTCAGAATCGTATCATCGGATGGCAAAGTAAGAGTTTCTGTCTTTAATAGTGGAAAGCCGATCCCGGAGGAAGATGTGCCGAAACTGTGGGATAAATTTTACAAAGTGGATAAGGCTCATACAAGAGAATATGGCGGAAATGGAATTGGTCTGTCCATTGTGAAAGCGATCATGGAATCGTTCCATCAGGGATACGGAGTCAGAAATTTTGATAATGGAGTAGAATTCTGGTTTGAACTGGATGCAAAATCATGATAAAGTATATAGAAAAGAACGAAAACCCCTGATTTGAAAGGATTAAAGAATGATAGCAATAATTGACTATGATGCCGGAAATATAAAAAGTGTGGAGAAAGCATTGCTTGCACTTGGACAGGAAGTGGAAGTCACTTCAGACAGAGAGAAGATCCTGTCAGCAGATAAGGTGATCCTTCCGGGAGTAGGAGCCTTTGGTGATGCAATGGCGAATCTGAAGGAGAGCGGACTGGATGAGGTGATCCGGGAGGTCGTAAAGAAAGAGATTCCTTTCCTCGGAATCTGCCTGGGATTGCAGCTTCTTTTTGAGAGCAGTGAAGAAGCACCGGGTGTTGCAGGACTTGGAATACTGAAAGGAAAGATCTTAAGGATTCCGGAGCGGGCAGGATTGAAGATTCCGCATATGGGGTGGAATTCGCTGCATTTAGAGCATGACGGAAGACTCTTCCGGGGAATCGAGGAAAATGCCTATGTCTATTTTGTGCATTCCTATTATCTGCAGGCAGAAGAGGAAGAAATCGTGAAAGCATCGACTGAATACAGCACGCATATCCATGCATCGGTTGAACAGGGAAATATATTTGCCTGTCAGTTCCATCCGGAGAAGAGCAGCGATGTAGGTCTGCATATCTTAAAAAACTTCGTGGAACTGTAAGGAGGAAAGAAAAATGTTTACGAAAAGAATTATTCCATGTCTTGATGTCAATGCAGGAAGAGTTGTAAAAGGTGTGAATTTTGTGGATCTCAAGGATGCAGGTGATCCGGTGGAGATTGCAAAGGCATATGACCAGGCAGGAGCAGATGAACTGGTATTCCTGGATATCACCGCTTCTTCAGATGCGAGAGGAACTGTGGTTGATATGGTGCGGAAAGTTGCAGAATGTGTATTTATTCCATTTACAGTAGGAGGCGGAATCCGTACGGTAGATGATTTCCGGGCATTGCTCCGGGAGGGAGCAGATAAGATTTCCATCAATTCTTCTGCGATCAATACACCGGAATTAATTCGTGAGGCGGCGGATAAGTTTGGTAGTCAGTGCGTGGTTGTGGCGATTGATGCCAAAAGGCGGGCAGACGGAAGTGGCTGGAATATTTATAAGAATGGTGGACGGATCGATGTAGGGATCGATGCAGTGAAATGGGCTGAAAAAGTAGAGTCGCTCGGTGCAGGAGAGATTCTTCTGACGAGTATGGACTGTGACGGAACAAAAGCCGGATATGATCTGGAGCTGACCCGTGCAATCGCTGACAGTGTTTCAATCCCGGTGATCGCATCTGGTGGTGCAGGGAAGCTGGAGCATTTCCGGGAGGCATTGACGGAAGGCGGAGCCGATGCAGCTCTGGCAGCATCGTTATTCCATTATAAAGAGCTGGAGATAAAAGAAGTGAAAGAATACTTACGAGAGAATGGAGTGTCTGTAAGATTATGAGTGGTTTGAACGGAGACTGGTATGAAGCTTTAAAAGGAGAGTTTGCGAAGCCGTATTATAGAAAATTATTTGCAACAGTGAATGAAGAATATAAGACAAGGCTGATCTTTCCACCGGCAAAAGATATTTTTAATGCATTTCAGCTGACGCCGCTGAAAGATGTAAAGGTTGTTATCTTAGGTCAGGATCCTTATCATAATCACGGTCAGGCTCATGGATTGTGCTTTTCGGTGCAAAAGGGCGTGGAGGTTCCACCTTCACTGGTGAATATTTATAAGGAGCTTCATGATGATCTTGGATGTACGATCCCGGATCATGGCTGTCTTACAAAGTGGGCAGAGCAGGGAGTGCTGATGTTGAATACTGTTCTGACGGTGCGTGCCCATCAGGCCAATTCTCACAGAGGGATCGGCTGGGAAGAGTTTACAGATGCCGCGATCATGGCACTGAACAGCCAGGATCGTCCGATCGTCTTTATTTTATGGGGAGCACCGGCACAGAGAAAGAAGCGGATGCTGAACAATCCGAAGCATCTCATACTGGAGGCACCGCATCCGAGTCCACTGTCTGCGTACAGAGGATTTTTTGGAAGCAGACCATTCAGTCAGACGAATATATTTCTTGAAAAGAACGGGATCGAGCCGATTGACTGGCAGATTGACTGAACCGGGGAAGCGAGTAAAATCAGGCTGTTTCGAGTGGAAACGGCCTGATTTTTTAATGCCCGGACTTTAAAAAAATTATAAAGAGTTTGTACAAATTTTATAATTTTAAAAATATTTTTATAAAAGGGGTTGATATCTTACTTTAAAGTGATAAACTTATGTCTAGCAAAAAGAGAGCGTACTCTAAATTATGTGAGCAACAGTTCTTTTTGGAATATCATTATTGGGAGATGAGAAAAAATGACAACATTTTTAATCGGACTTGCAATTCTTATCATCGGTGGTTTCTTATACGGAAGCTTTGTCGAGAGAATTTTCAAGCCAGATGACAGACAGACTCCGGCTGTAAAACTGGAAGACGGTGTGGATTATGTTCCTATGAGCAAATGGAAAAATGCACTGATCAACTTATTGAACATTGCAGGAACAGGACCGATCTTCGGACCAATTCAGGGTATCTTATTTGGACCGGTTGCATTCCTTACGATTCCTATTGGATGCGTCATCAGTGGAGCAGTTCATGATTATTTAAGCGGAATGATGTCGCTGCGACAGGACGGTGCACAGATGCCGGGAATCGTTCATAAGTTTCTGGGTGGAAAAGTGTATCAGGTTTATAATATTTTCCTCTGCCTGCTGATGCTCCTTGTCGGTGCGGTATTTACATATACGCCTGGAGATCTCTTTGCAGGTCAGGTTTGTGGATTTACAGATGTAAATGTATGGACCTGGATTATTTATGGTGTGATCCTGGTTTATTATCTGGTAGCTACGCTGTTCCCGATCGATAAGATCATCGGAAGAATTTATCCGGTCTTTGGAGCGATCCTTCTGCTTTCAGCAGTAGGGGTATTCGTTGGTATTTTCGCCCAGGGATATCAACTGGATAATATTGATTTCAGTCATGGAATTAAGGGAATCTTCGATGTTTATCCGTATTTTGACGGAATCGTGGGAGCAAGTGCACCTGGAACAAAATTTGTTCCGGTATTCTTTGTGACAGTTGCCTGCGGTATTACATCCGGTTTCCATTCAACTCAGTGTACAATGATCGGACGTTCCGTAAGACATGAAAAAGAAGGAAAAATGACATTCTACGGAACAATGATCCTTGAAGGTCTGATCGCTATGATCTGGGCTGCTGCAGCGATGGGACTTTATAATTCAGGTTCTACAGCAGGAGCAACAGCAGCGGTTGGTGAAGTCGCAAAAGGACTGCTCGGACCGGTTGGAGGAATGATCGCAATCCTGGGAGTTATTGTACTTCCGATCACTTCAGGAGATACAGCACTTCGTTCCTGCCGTCTGATGATCGCAGATTATATTCATTATGATCAGAGAAAGAAAAAGAACAGAGTGATCCTGACAATCTGTATGTTCATTCCGGTTATTGCAATTCTCGTATTTGCAAAACTGAATGCCGAAGGATTTAATATTCTCTGGAGATATTTTGCATGGAGCAACCAGACAATTGCAGTATTTGCATTTGCAGCGATCACGGTTTACCTGATGGCGAAAAAAGGTTCGGCAAAATGGGTATTCCTTGTACCGCTTGTTCCGGGAAGCTTTTATATGTTCGTAATTTCTTCTTTTATCTTAAGTGCAAAGATTGGATTCGGACTTTCAATGAATGTAGCATACATCATTGCAGCTGTTCTGACCGCAGTTTATGCAGTCAGTGTATATATGCTTGGCAGAAAATATGCTGCAAAACATACAGAAGAATAATAAAAAAATATGAGAAATAAAAATAAGGCTGTAAAAAGTCCTTAATTAACAAGAGCTGCATTGGCAATGGTCAATGCAGCTCTTGTTAGTTATATCCCAATATTAATTTTGTACATAGATCAGAAACAACAAAAATATGAAAATCAGTATTGACAGATATAAACAACTAGTGTACTATCTAACTATAGCACTGATGCAGAGAGATTGGAGTGATAGAATGGAATACAATACAGCAAGTCCGATTTACTTACAGGTGATCAATGAACTGAAAAAGCGGATGGTGAAAGGTGAGTTAAAGCCGGGAGAGAAGATGCCCTCCAACCGGGAACTGGCCATACTGTTTAAGGTGAATCAGAATACAGCAGCCAGGATCTACCGGGAGATGGAGAGTATGGGGCTGTGCTATACAAAGCGTGGGATCGGAACATTCGTTTCAGAGGAGGATGACATGATAAGCGGATTAAAAAAAGAGATGGCAGAGGAACTGGTCAGAAATTTTATGCAGGAGATGGAGGATCTGGGATTCCAAAAAGGAGATATCATTGACCGGATCGCAGATTATAAGGAGGAAGAAAAATGATGCAGGAAATACTGGAATGTAAGAATTTGACAAAAAAATTTGGGAGAAAGACAGTCCTTAATGATGTATCGCTTCAGTTAAAAAAAGGGAAGATTTATGGTCTCCTGGGGGAGAACGGAAGTGGAAAGACGACTTGGATGAAGATGATCGCGGGGCTGTCAAAGCCGGAAAAGGGGGAGATCTTTTACGAGGGACATCCACTTTGTGCGAAAGATAAAGAATTGATTGCCTATATGGCAACGGAAAATTTCTTTTATAGTTATATGAAGATCAAGGATGTTGAAAAATATTACACGGATTTCTTTGTGGGATTTGACCGGGCAGTATTCTGGGATCTCCTTGAAAAAACCGGACTTGATGGGGAGATGAAGGTAAGAGAGCTGTCCAGTGGAATGAATGCGAAGCTTAGGATTGCGGCAACGCTGGCAAGAAAGGCAAAATTAACTCTGCTGGATGAGCCGTTGAACGGAGTAGACTTTAAGGCAAGGGAGCAGATCGTCGAAATGATCTTAAGCCAGGCAGATGAGAGCCGGACGATCGTAATGTCTACACATCTGATCGAAGAGATAGAAAGTTATGTGGAAGAGGCAATCTTTATCAAAGATGGTAAATTGGCAGATATTGTAAATCTTGAAAGAGAACGGATGACGACCGGACGTTCCCTGACAGAGCTTTATATGCAGTTAATGTAGGATGATTGAGTTAGGAGGTAAGAAAATGGTAAAGTTATTGAAATATGAGATGAGAAAGCAGCAGACTTCAAGGATGGTGATTGGAACGATTCTTCTGGTATGCGTACTTGGATTTGCACTGGGAATGCTGCTGGGACGGGAGAAGCTGGCAGCAGTAAGTCTGGCAGTGCTGATGGTGGCAACCTTTTTTGTAGTTTTTTATGTCGGGATTGAAAGTATTCTTGTACTGAACAGAGATCTGAAGACGAAGCAGAGTTATATGCTCTGGATGGTCCCAAAGTCCATCTGGGAGATTCTTGGATCAAAATTTCTTGCAGCGATCCTGCAGATGCTGATCGTCTTTGTGATGTATGTGGCAGCCGGAATAATTTGTGTTTTAGTTACATTACAGTATACAGGACATCTGAGTGATCTTTTTAAAATGATCCGGCAGGTGGGAGAATTTTATATAGACGGCGGTATTTCCATCCCGTCAGTCATTTGGGGATTTGCAGAGATATTTCTTGGATGGACAGAAGTGATCATGGCAGGATTTGTGGGAGTGATCCTGTCAAGAACACTGCTTCTGAATGCAAAATATTCAGGATTTCTGGCAGTTGTGGTATTTTTTGCGATTATTATTGCTGTGGAGAAGATTTATGATCTGATCTGTCCTGCAATCTGCTTCAACATCGGAGCATCGGGATTCAACCCTGGTTTCGTACTGTATTACCTGATTGTAGGATTCATACTGTTCGGAGTCAGCGGCTGGATGGCAGAAAAAAAATTAAGTGTATAAAAGTCTGACTTGCAATCAGGAAAAAATAGCGTTATAGTAATAAAGGTAAAAGGAAATAATCTTCGGGGTCGGGTGAAAGTCCCAACCGGCGGTATAGTCCGCGACCCGCAGTATCTGCGGCTGAACCGGTGACTTTTCTGTGCAAAGGATGCATGGCAGGGGATTCCGGTACCGACAGTAAAGTCTGGATGAGAGAAGAAGGTTCGTGCTTTGAGATCAGGAAGCGATTCAGGATTAGGAAGAAATTCAGGATCAGGAAGAGATTCGGGATCAGAGAAAGCAGGAGCATCTCCTTACAACATGGAACAGCACCCCCGGATGGCAGAGACCTCCGGGGTTTTTTAATATTAAAATTTTGCTGATCCTGCATGGAAGATTACCTTTTTCAGAAATTTAATACTGCGGTTTGAAAACTGCAAAGAAAAAGGAGAGAAAAGAAATGAGTACAAAAACTATGATGCAGTCAGAGAAAAAAATGGGAGTAAGAGCGGTCGTTCAGATCGGTATGCTTGCAGCGGTAGCAGTGATCCTGATGCTTTTTGAAATTCCACTTCCGTTTGCACCGTCTTTTTATAAGATCGACTTCAGTGAAGTTCCGGTGCTTGTGGGATGCTTTGCAATGGGACCGATTGCCGGAGCATTGATCGAACTGGTGAAGATTCTTTTGAATATTGTACTGACAGGAACTTCAACAGCAGGAGTCGGTGAGATTGCAAATTTTGTGATTGGTTGTGCATTCTGTGTTCCGGCAGGAATTATTTACCGGAGAAACCGGACAAGAAAAAATGCACTGATCGGAATGGCAACAGGAACGCTCCTGATGACAGTTCTTGGATGCTTTGTCAATGCGTATGTTCTTCTTCCGGCATATGGAGCTGCTTTCGGAATGCCGGTCAGTAAGCTGGTAGGACTTGGAACAGCAGTAAATCCACATATTACAAGCCTTGCAACCTTTGTTATTTTCGCGGTAGCACCGTTTAATCTGATCAAGGGAGTGGCTGTTTCTGCGATTGTATTTGTGATCTATAAAAAGATCAGTCCGGTTCTGAGAATGAGATAAAAACCAGTAATTCTTTAGTGGGAAAAAGGCACGAAAATAAAATGAAACAAAAAAGTTGACAGCAGCTTTTTTTTATGATAGTATACTCGTCGTAACAAATTTGTAATATCTGTAATAAATGCGAAAATAATTGCATAAATTTAATAAGGGAGTTGTAAAGATATTGCAAAAATAGTTTAGGAGGAGTATATGAAATTTAATAAAAATAAGTGCTTTTTTGCTTCTGTGTACGTGGCAGCAGTGAGTGCGGTGATATTGACCGGGTTCACAAGCTACGCAGCAGAGCAGAATGCACAGATCAATGAGACACTGTCACTGGTAAGGGGAGAAGAAATACAGTGGGGTGTTTCAGAGATCGTACAGAATGCACAGAAAACCACAGTGGAAGAGACGCTTGCTGCAGTGAATGAGGCGAAAGCTGTTTACGAGGCAAAGCTGGAAGAGGAGAGAAAGGCAGCCGAGGAGGCAGAGCGGATCGCCCGGGAGCAGGCAGAGAAAGCGGCAACCCTTCAGGCAGAGAAGGAACTGCTGGCATCTCTGATCTTCTGTGAGGCTGGAAACCAGCCATATGAAGGACAGATTGCGGTTGGAGCGGTTGTACTGAACCGTGTAAAGAGCAGCGTTTATCCGAATTCTGTCAGTGAGGTGATCTATCAGTCAGGACAGTTTTCACCGGCAATGTCAGGATGGCTTGACCGTGTGCGTGCCAATGCAGGATATTCTGAGTCTGCACTGCAGGCAGCGGAAGATGCACTGGACGGAAGTAATCCGGTTGGTGACTGCCTTTATTTCAGCACCGGTGGATACGGAATGCAGATCGGAGATCATTTTTTCCATTGATAAAGGAAACTATTTTATATTATCATACCCTGTAATTTCCGTGGGAATGCATTAAGCAAAAAGATCGGGAAATAATGAAAGTAAAAGAGAAGACTTGTTGTGAATGTAAGATTCACGACAAGTCAATTTTATTTTCAGGAGGTAGGATTATGGATATTTATCTTCCAATCCGTGATATTTATGTAAGGAAAATTCTTGATTCCGGCGGATCACCGGCGGTGGAGGCAGAAGTACTTGCAGGAGAAGATATTGTTGGAACTGCATCGGTTGCAGGACGAAAAGGTGAACAAGAAATTGAGGCAGGAATTGAGCAGATGCACAGTCAGATCGCAGAGGAACTGATCGGGCAGAATCTGTTCGAGCAGGAGGAAATCGACCATTTACTCGGAAAAAGAAAAGAGATCCCGCAGGAAGTATCACTGGCAGTTTCCATCGCGGCAGCAAGGGCCGCGGCAGGAAAGCTGAAGCTTTCTCTGTACCGGTATTTAGGCGGGACTCATGCACTGAAACTTCCAGCCCTGCTGATCCTGGCGGCAGACGGAAATGCAGAAGAGACAGAAATGGATTTCAGGGAACTGATGCTTGTCCCGAAAGGAATTTCTTCTGTGCAAGGACAGATCAGGGCGGCAGGTGAGATCGACAATCTGTTTAGGGATGCTCTGAAAAAAAGAAAAGAAAAAGAGGAAGATCCTGACAGAAAAAAGCAGGATGCGGCAGATGGGGGACTGCTGAAATTACTGGAAAAGGCAGTGGAAGAGGCAGGATATCAATGCGGAAAAGAAATTTTTTTTGCAGTCAATGCAGGAGCTGGAAGACTGTATGAAAAGCAGTCGGGAGTATATCGTTTTCCGGCAGAGAGCCGGCGATGTGGACAGCGGGTGGAACGCTCGAGGGAGGAACTGATCGAATATCTGACCAGACTCACCGGAGAGTATCCAATCAGTTTTTTGGAAGATCCTCTATACAGAGAAGATCGGGAAGGCATACAGAAGCTGGAAAAAGAACTGGAGGATCGGAAGGATTGTGAAAATAAGGCAGTATTGGGAAGGCAGTCCGTTATGATCGATCCAGGAGAAATCTGTACCTTGACAGAACTTTCGGAACGTGTACGGGAAGTGACGGAGCAGGGAAAAGGAATTATTTTATGCAGGCAGCGGAAGGAAACCGAAGATGCGGCACTTGTAGATGCAGCGGTTGCATTTGGAATCGGGCAGATGAAGCTTGGCAGTCCGGGATGTCTGGAGGCAGCAGTAAAGTACAATCGTCTTTTGAAGCTGGAAGAAAAGCTGGGAAAATCCGTGGGAATGGATTGTCCTTAAATTGAAAGCAGGGTATAATAAAAAAGACGGTACGTTGAAAGCAAAGAGATAAAGCAGCGGACGAAGTACAAAAGAAAATAGAAAGAAAGAGGATGAATTTGAAGATGAGCAAAAAAGTTGAGCAGGCAATGGCATTTCATGATAAAGGATATAACTGTGCACAGGCGGTAGCCTGTTCTTTCTGCGAAGAGTTTGGAATCGATCAGGAGACGATGTTTCGTGTTTCTGAGGGATTTGGACTCGGAATGGGAATGATGGATATGTGTGGGGCAGTGACCGGAATGCTGATGGTCATCGGTATGGAGAACAGTGTCGGAAACCTGGATGGGAAAAAGCCGAGCAAAGGAGATACATATAAGAAAGCAAAAGAGTATGCACAGAAATTTAAAGAGATGGAAGGCTCTTATTATTGTCGTGAATTAAAAGGTGTGGCAACAGGGACGCCGCTTGTTCCATGTTCCCAGTGCATTGCGAATGCAGTAGAGCTGACTGAGCAGTACCTTGCTTCTGAGAAAGCATAAAAAGCGAGCAGACAGGATCTCTGCCTGCATCCATGAAAGGAGATATGCAGAGTTGGCAAAGTAGTGACCGGCATCCGTGAAGGTGGCTGCCGACAGAGCTGACCGGGCAATAAGAGGGGGATCAGATCATCCCCCACATCCAGTAGAGCAGGCCGAGAAACCAGCTTGTGAAAATCCCATAAAGTATAACAGGCCCGGCGATGGTGAAGATCTTGCATCCGATACCAAAGACCTGGCCTTCTTTTTTGTATTCAATGGCAGGTGCGGCAACAGAATTGGCGAAACCGGTGATCGGAACCAGAGCTCCTGCACCACCCCATTTTGCCAGCTTAGGATAAATTCCTGTTCCCGTCAGAATGACGCTGATCAGGACAAGAAGCATGGAAGTCCAGCTGCTGCAGTCATCCTGGGAAAATTTCTGCAGTTCGCAGAGGTTGAAAATGATCTGACCGAGAACACAGACAGCTCCGCCTGTGAGAAAAGCTTTGAGCATATTCAGCCAGAGATTGTGGCGTGGTGTCTTCTGATTTACATAGGTTTTGTATTGTTGCTGTTGTTTCATTTGTTCTGTAGGATTCATAACGATACTCCTTTCCTGAAAGTAATCCTGTAAGTTCCCTGAATGTTTTAGATCATCATGAATAGTTTGCATCATTTTGAAAATAATATCCCTGTAACCATTCAGATGTGGGAAAATACGGAAAGCAGAAACGGGGAATTTTCTTATGGATCAGACAAAACTATGCGGAAAGCAGAGTCTGCATTTTCAGAGACCGGCATATATTTTAAGTGCGGCATCTGTTGCAGGAAAGAAAGAGGCGGAAGGTCCGCTTGGGGAAAAATTTGATATGGTAGATGAGCAGGATAATCTGTTCGGGGCAAAGACCTGGGAAGAGGCAGAGAGCAATATGCAGAAAGAAGCCTGTATACTGGCCATCGGAAAAGCAGGACTGAAGCCGGAGAAGATCCGGTATCTGTTTGGGGGAGATCTTCTGAGACAGGGGATTGCCACTTCCATGGGGGTGGAGGCACTGCAGATACCCATGTTCGGGCTTTACGGGGCATGTTCAACATCAGGTGAGGCACTGGCACTGGCAGCCATGAGTGTGTCGGCAGGGTATGGAGAATCGATGCTGGCGGTTACATCAAGCCATTTCGGAAGTGCGGAAAAGGAATTCCGTTTTCCGTTGGGTTATGCCAGCCAGAGACCTTTATCTGCACACTGGACGGTGACCGGGAGCGGGGCTTTTGTAGTGGGAACAGATCCGGGAAATGTGAAAATCAGCGGGATCACGGTAGGAAAGATCGTGGACTACGGACTGAAAGATTCTCAGAATATGGGAGCATGCATGGCTCCTGCGGCTGCCGATACGATCATCAGAAATTTGAAAGATTTCGGGCGGACAGCAGATGACTATGACCGGATCATTACGGGCGATCTTGGCTCTGTTGGTCAGTCGATCTTATTTGATCTGGCAGCAGAAAAGGGATATGATCTCCGGCAGAAGCATCTCGACTGTGGAATGCTGATCTTTGATTCTGAGACACAGGATACCCATGCAGGGGGAAGTGGATGTGGATGTGCGGCAGTAACACTGGCATCGTATCTGCTGCCAAAGATTGAAAGTGGGGAATGGAAAAGGATTTTATTTGTACCCACAGGAGCATTGATGTCAACGGTGAGCTTTAATGAAGGAGCAAGTGTACCGGGAATCGCACATGGGATTGTGATCGAGCATTGTCGGAAGGAGGCAGCGGGATGGACTATCTGATTTCATTTCTGACCGGAGGTGTGATCTGTGCGTTGGTACAGATTTTACTGGACCGGACAAAACTGATGCCTGGCAGAGTCATGGTATGTCTGGTATGCGGGGGCGTGATTCTCGGATTTGCCGGACTGTATCAGCCTTTTCAGGATTTTGCGAAAGCAGGAGCAAGTGTGCCACTGCTTGGATTTGGAAATGTCTTGTGGAAAGGAGTAAAAGAAGCAGTAGATAAAAATGGATTTATCGGTATTTTTATGGGAGGTTTTAAAGCAAGTGCCGTGGGGATATCGGCCGCACTGGTCTTTGGATATCTGGCTTCGCTGATCTTTGACCCGAAAATGAAAAAGTAGGAAGAAGAAAAGGTTTTCGCAGGGAAGCCTTTTTTTCTCTTTTGCGGAAGGGGATAATGTGGTATAATAAACCAATAGCGTTTAGAATGAAGATGCAAAGTAAGCGACTGACGTGGAATGTGAGGAAGATAAATATGGATGAGAACAGCAAGAAGACAGCTTTAAGAGAGACACTGCAATCTCTTCGTACACCGGGAGAATTATATGTGATCATGTCGGGAGCGACAAAGCTTCCGTTTGTGGTATGCAATCCAGAGACATTTGATGATGAGATCCTTCTTTATCATAGAGAAGAGGATGCGAAAAATAAAGCAAAGGAACTGACGGAGGCTCATTATCTGGCAGGTGTGGCAAAGTTGGTGGATGACCAGTTACTGGCATTTTATACCAGCCTGTATCTGATGGGTGTGAATGGTCTTTCTGTGAATGTAGGAACAGACCAGGAGAAAAGAGTCCAGCTTAAAGATCTTGTAGTCCGTCAGAATATGAAAGAAGCAGCAGAAGGAAAGATGATCGTGGAGAATCCTGAGATGCACCTGACAGCTATTTACCTGATGCAGGAACTGCGTCATCAGACGGGTGGAGAAGTGACGGATCAGATCAAAGAACTGCAGGAAGAGCTACTGGCACATTATCAGAAAGGAACTTTCCTGATCTCTGTACAGGAGGATGGACAGATTCCGGTTCTGAAGCAGAAGGATGGAAGTATGTATCAGCCGATCTTTACAGATATTCTGGAGTTCCGCCGTTTTGCAGGAGACAAAAAGTTAAAGATGCTGGCAATTCCGTCAGCAAAGATTCCGGAGGCATTGATCCCGGATGCAAGGGGCGTGGTGATCAACCCACTGGGCGTGAATGTTCAGCTTACGGTACACCGTCCTAAGAAAGAAAAGCCGGAGGCATAGGAAGATCCGAGTGTCTTCCGGAAGTTGGAAGGACAGGAAAAAGATAGATGGCAATTACATTATACATTAGAAAAGAGTATTTCAGAGGCGTTACACTGACGGATAAGAGTGCCCATATTTTGGAGTTTCACTATGAAGGTGAGAATGTCGATGTATTTGAGAATGGAGGACTGGTCTTTCATTTCCAGTATGTGTTGGAGACGAAGTTCAAGGCGAATATCGTTGAGTTTTATATCCCGGATATGACGATGCGTGGAAAAGGATATGGAAGCGTCTGTATGTGCGAGATCCTGGAGCAGCTCCGCCAGAAGCAGGTGACTGTGATCCGTTCGCTATTTGGATATGCTCTGGCACCGATCGGTTATACAGGTCCGGATCAGTACCGTCAGCTTATGAGAGGATTTTGGGGAGCAACCGGTTTTGAGATCAGTGGAGATGGAGATGAAGCGATCCAGATTTTAGACTGAGGATTACAAAGATGGTAAAGAACTGAGAGTGAAAATACTGTACAGTGAAAAATACACAAAATTCAAGAAAAAAATTTAGTTAAGATTACTGATTGACGTATCCTTGAGATTTCGCTATACTGATTGAGGTTAAAAGAGCAAGAAGATAGAGTGTTACTGGTTAGGCAGGCATAAACTATCCTGAAAAGATCCACACTAGAAGTGGGCTTAAAGGGAATGGTTTATGCTTTTTTTATGCCCGGATATGCAAGAGAGGCTGTCGGTGGCAGATTTCTGTATTGTCGGGGGAAGAAGCAGACTCTATATTCTTGTAAAAATGAGAATGACAGGAGGATTCAGAATGAAAGACAAAATTTTTGGAGTATTGCAGAGGATCGGCCGCAGTTTCATGCTTCCGATCGCAATTCTTCCGGTAGCGGGACTTTTGCTTGGAGTCGGAAGTTCCTTTACCAATGCAACAACCATTGATACTTATGGGTTACAGGCAATTTTGGGAGAAGGTACAGTTCTTCATGCACTTCTCACGATCATGAGCAAAGCAGGTAACATTATTTTTGACAACCTGCCGATCATCTTCGCAGTAGGTGTGGCGATCGGCATGGCGAAGAAAGAAAAGGAAGTAGCGGCATTGGCAGCTATGATTTCTTTCTTTGTTATGAATGCAACGATCAATGCGATGCTGGTACTTCGTGGAGATCTGCTGGCAGATGGATCTCTTGGAAAAGGAGTCCTTGAAGGAACAGTTACAGATGTCTGTGGAATCCAGACCTTACAGATGGGAGTTTTTGGAGGAATCATCGTAGGACTTGGCGTGGCGGCACTTCATAATAAGTTCTACAAGATCCAGCTTCCGAATGCACTTTCTTTCTTTGGCGGTTCCAGATTTGTTCCGATCATTTCTACATTGACTTATGTAGGTGTAGGAATCGTGATGTATTTTATATGGCCGGTGGTGCAGAATGGTATTTATGCATTAGGAGGTCTGGTTACAGGAACAGGCTATCTTGGAACTTTAATCTTTGGTATTATCAAGCGTGCATTGATTCCATTTGGACTGCATCATGTATTCTATCTTCCATTTTGGCAGACGGGTGTAGGTGGAACGATGGAAGTTGCCGGGCAGATTGTGGAAGGTGGGCAGAATATCTTCTTCGCCCAGCTGGCAGATCCGTCTACTGTTCATTTCAGTGCGGATGCAACGAGATATTTCTCAGGTGAGTTTATTTTTATGATTTTCGGACTTCCGGGTGCGGCACTTGCCATGTATCGTTGTGCAAAGCCGGAAAAGAAGAAGCAGGCAGGAGGACTGCTGTTATCTGCAGCACTGGCATCTATGCTGACAGGGATTACGGAACCGATTGAATTTTCTTTCTTATTTGTGGCACCGATTCTTTTTGTAGTTCAGGTGATTCTGGCAGGTGCAGCTTATATGATCGCACATATGTTGAATATTGCGGTAGGACTGACTTTTTCAGGTGGATTTCTGGATTTGTTCCTGTTCGGTATCCTTCAGGGAAATGCGAAGACAAGCTGGCTTAGGATCATTCCCGTAGGAATCATTTATTTTATTCTGTATTATGTGATCTTTACAGTATTGATCAAAAAGCTGAATCTGAAAACTCCGGGACGTGAGGACGATGAGGAAGAGACAAAGCTGTATACAAAAGCGGACTATAAGGCAAAGCAGAACCATATGGAAACAAACCAGACAGAGGAGATCAAGGTCGGTGATGAGAAGAGTCCGCTGATTACAAGAGGTCTGGGTGGAAAGAAAAATATTTCAGATGTAGACTGTTGTGCAACCCGCCTTCGTTGTACAGTCGTAAAACCAGAACTGGTGGATGAGACTGTTCTGAAAATGACTTCTCCATCAGGAATTATCCGCAAAGGACAGGGAATCCAGATTATTTACGGACCATCGGTTTCAGTGATCAAATCTCATCTGGAGGATTATCTGGAGGCAGCTCCGGACGTGGAATATACGCCGGAGCAGGATACAAAAACTGACACTATAAAAGAAGAGATAAAAGAAGCATCAAAAGAGGCAGAAGAAAATGAGATGGGGTCAGAACATGTAAAAAAAGTTCTTTTTGCACCATTTACAGGCGAAGCAGCACCGCTCAATGAGGCTGCAGATGAAGCTTTTGCAGGAAAGATGATGGGAGATGGTTATCTGATCCGACCAGAAGAGGGAATGGCTTATGCACCGGAAGATGCAACAGTATCTTTCGTATTTCCATCAAAGCATGCAGTAGGACTGATGAGCGATGACGGAACAGAGTATCTTCTTCATATCGGGGTTGATACGGTCAATTTGAATGGAGAAGGTTTTGAAACCTTTGTAAAAGACGGAGATCATGTGAAAAAGGGTGACAAACTGATAGGGTTTGATATAGAATATATACGAGAGCATGCAAAAGCGGATGAGTGTATGATCGTATTTACGAGCCTTCAGGAAGGCGAAGAAATTCGGCTGGTCAAGTCAGGAAAGGTCAGTAAACTGGAGGAGACTGCTCAGATCGTTAGCCTGAATTAAAAGGGAAAGAGAGGACCCCGGGATGTATCGAGTAATTAAAGTTCTGAATAATAATGGAATTTTAGTGTACCATAATGAGACCGGGCAGGAGTTGATCCTGCTTGGAAATGGTGTGGGATTTGGAAAAAAGCCAACAGAACAGATTGAAAAGATTCCCGGGGCAAAAGTTTATTCTCTGGTTGCAAGAAGGAAGAGAGACTCTGTGCTGAAAGTGGTGAATGGAATTCGTCCTGAATTTATTGAAGCAGCAGGAAAGATCATTGAAGAAGCTGAAAGAGATTTTCAGGAGGTGAACCATGAGATCCTTCTTCCACTGGCGGATCATATTGCACTTGCGGCAAAAAGAGCGAAAGAGAACCGGCAGATTCCGAATCCGTTTACACCGGATATCAGAGTTTTATTTTCGGGTGAGTATGCAGTTGCCTTGAAGGGACGGGAGATCATACAGCAGCTGACCGGATACAGGATCAGTGAAGATGAAGTCGGATTTATTACATTACATGTCCATGCAGGTCTGTCAGACGAGGCGGTTTCTGAGACACTTGATACGACGAGGATAATCAGTGAAAGCCTGTCTATGATCGAGCAAGAATTCGGGATCAGTCTTTCTGGTCAGTCTCTTGGATGTATAAGGCTGATGAGTCATATGTATTATATGATAGTGCGTACAAAAAAGGGTGAATCTACCAATGTGGATTTTAACGAATTTATGTATGAGAAATATCCCAGGACGGCAGAGACTGCAAGCAGGGTCTGTGCCTATATGGAGCAGACCCTGAAGCTTCCGGTCTCAGAAGAAGAGATTGGATTTTTGGCCATCCATATCCAGAGAGTCATTTCGCCGGGAACAGTATGATCACAGAATGCATGGGTAGATGGACAGTCGGGATGTATGCCTGAAGCAGAGCCGGCTGGTCGGATGAAGGGGGAACGACAGATGTATAAGATCATGATCATAGAAGATGACCTTGCTATGGCAGAGGCCATCGCAAAAGAAATGAATGCGTGGGGAAATGATGCGGTTTATGTAAAGGATTTTCAGAATGTTCTTTCCTTTTTTGCCAGTCAGGCTCCGCACCTGGTCCTCATGGATATCACGCTTCCTTTCTATAATGGATACCACTGGTGCAGCGAGATACGGAAAGTGTCGAATGTACCGGTGATTTTTATTTCTTCCGCAGCAGATAATATGAATATTATCATGGCAATGAATATGGGAGGAGATGATTTTATAGCGAAGCCGTTTGATCTGAATGTGCTGACAGCAAAGGTACAGGCAGTACTCAGGAGGACTTATGATCTGTCGGGGAAAGTTCCTATGCTGGAGCATCGGGGAGCGATCCTGAATCTTTATGATACAACGCTGACTTATGAGGGAGAAAAAGTGAATCTTACAAAAAATGAGTTTAAGATCCTGCAGATCCTGATGGAGAATAAAGGCCGGCTGGTGAGCCGGGATACGCTGATGACAAAGTTGTGGGAGACGGATGATTATATCGAGGAGAATACTCTGACAGTAAATATTGCCAGATTGAGAAAAAAGCTGGAAAAAGCAGGACTGGATGAGTTTATTACAACGAAAGTCGGTGGAGGTTATCTGATCGAGGTGGAACGATGAAGCTGGTATTGCAGTATTTTTATAAAAAAAGACAGGTGATCAGATGGAGTATCCTCTGCGGACTGATCTATCTGCTTATCTTTTCGTTGAGCGGGATTGATTTAAAGGCAGCAGTATATCCGGCACTTTTATGTCTGGTTTTTGGAATTGTCTTTTTGCTGGCTGGATTTTTCCGATTTATAGAAAGGCACAGGAGACTGGAGTTTTTGGAAATGGACAGGGGACCTTATGGAGAAAGTCTCCCAAAAGCAGCAGATCTGTGTGAAGAAGATTATCAGAAGCTTCTGAAAAAAGAAGAGCAGGAATGGAGAGACAGGCAGAAAGTATGGGATGATACCATGAGTGACATGGAGGACTATTATGCTGCCTGGGTGCATCAGATCAAAGCTCCGATCGCAGTCATGCAGGTACTTTTGCAGCAGGAGGATACAGAGCAGAACAGGGAATTAAAAGCGGAGCTGTTCCGTGTGGAACAGTATGCAGAAATGGCACTGAGTTATGTACGGCTTAATGAAAGAGGCGGAGGATTCGACCTGGTTGCGGCAGAGTATGCACTGGATCCTATTATAAGAAAAGCAATCCGCAAGTATGCAGGGCAGTTCATACGGAAAAAGATCCAGGTGATCTATCAGGGAACCGATGAGGTTGTTCTGACGGATGAGAAATGGCTGTCTTTTATAGTGGAGCAGATTTTGTCTAATGCAGTGAAGTATACGCAGCAGGGATCGGTAACGATCCGGATAGAAGGAAACCAACAGCTCATAATCGAGGATACGGGAATTGGGATTGCGGCGGAGGATATCCCAAGAATATTTGAAAAGGGTTATACCGGAGAAAATGGCAGGCTTGGGAAAAAATCTACCGGAATCGGTCTGTATCTGAGTCAGATGGCTGCGAAAAAATTAGGGCATAGTATCTCAGTAGAATCCATTCCGGGAGAGGGAAGTTCCTTCAGAATTGACCTGAGTTCTTATGCTCTCCAGGTGGAATAGAACAAGCAGTGAGGATCGTCTTACAAAAATGTCACATAGGACAGCGGAAATGTCACCCGATTCGATGGTAGCATTTCCGCTGAATTGTTATACTGACTTCAGTACCTGGGAAAGGGTACATAAAGAGTATAAAAAGTTTAGAGAAGGGAGTTATAGAAATATGACTGTATTGGAAGTAGAAGACATCAAAAAAATATACAGGCCGAGATTTGGCGGCAATCAGGTGCAGGCACTTTCCAAAGTGACATTTTCTGTTGAAGAGGGAGAGTATGTATCGATCATGGGGGAGAGCGGTTCAGGAAAGACGACTCTTTTAAATATTATGGCGGCACTGGATCGTCCGACACAGGGAGAGGTTTATCTGGACGGAAGACCGTTATCTGCCATTAAAGAAAAGGATATTTCAAAATTCCGAAGAGAAAATCTTGGATTTGTATTTCAGGACTTTAGTCTGCTGGATACATTTAACCTCAAAGATAATATCCTGCTTCCGTTGGTGCTGAAAGGCGTACCATACCGGGAAATGAATCAGAAACTGATGCCGGTTGCAGAAGAACTGGGAATTGCCGGTATTCTGGAAAAATATCCCTATGAAGTATCCGGCGGACAGAAGCAGCGTGCAGCTGCAGCAAGGGCATTGATCACAGAGCCTCGTCTGCTCCTTGCAGATGAACCGACCGGGGCATTGGATTCCAGGTCCACGGACGAAATGCTTGGCATTTTTTCAAGGATCAATCAAAAAGGACAGACGATCGTGATGGTAACACATTCTGTAAAAGCAGCGAGTCGTGCAGGAAGAGTGTTATTTATCAAAGACGGGGAAGTCTTCCATCAGGTATATCGTGGTGAGCTGAGTGATGAACAGTTTTATCAGAAAATATCAGCTACATTGACCTTGATTGCGACAGGTGGTGAAAGACGATGAAAAGAGGACTTTATTTCAGACTTGCCGCAACAGGGATGTCGAAGAATAAAAAATTTTATTTTCCGTACATTTTTACCTGCTTCTGCATGGTAATGATGTATTATATCATTCAGTTTTTGCAGATCAGTGATGATTTCAGGACGATGAGGGGAGGAGAGTCCATGCAGACGATCCTTGGAATGGGAACACCTGTGATCGCAGTCTTTTCCTGGATTTTGTTGTATTATACGAATTCGTTCCTGATTCGCCGACGGCAGAAGGAATTTGGTCTTTATCATATCCTGGGGATGGGAAAAAGAGAACTGGTCAAGATCCTGATCTGGGAAAATCTGATGACTGCTGTGATTTCAATTGCAGGAGGTCTGCTGGGCGGAATTTTATTCTCCAAACTTGCAGAACTGGCTGCAGTCAGGATCGTGGGAAACCATCTCGGTTATAAGATGACCATAGAACCAAAAGCAATCTGGTATACCGCACTCCTTTTCCTGGCGATTTTTATGGTGATCCTTCTCAGGATGCTGATCTTTATTTTCAGGACAAAGCCGGTCGATATGCTGAAAAGTGAGACAGCAGGTGAAAAACCGCCGAAGGCGAACTGGATTCTTGCCATTGCAGGTCTTATCATCCTTGCCGGGGCATATTGGATTGCCGTGAGCATTAAAGAACCGATGGAGGCGATGCTGTGGTTTATGGTAGCGGTGCTGATGGTGATCGTTGCAACCTATCTGCTGTTTATTGCCGGCTCGGTGGCATTTTGCAGACTGATGCAGAAAAAGAAAAATTATTATTATAAGACAAGACATTTTGTATCCATTTCTTCTATGGCATACCGTATGAAGAGAAATGGAGCAGGTCTTGCATCAATCTGTATTCTTTCAACAATGGTGCTTGTGATGGTTTCTTCCACGGTCTGCCTTTATGCCAGTATCGAAGGAAATTTAGTGAGACGCTATCCACAGCAATTTTTGGTTGAAATGGCATCCGGCAGTTCTCTAAACGATAAAGCAAGGGAAGAACAGTTAAAAGAAACAATCAGACAGACAATAGAAGAAAATAAAATCAAATCGAAGGAAATAAAAGAGTATCATATTTTAAGAGCAGCATGTGTAAAAACGCCGGATGGAATTAAGTTTGAACATGAAAATATAAAAAGTCTGAGCGATTTAAAAATGTTGTATGTTCTGCCGGTTACAGATTATAATTGTCTGATGGGGGACAATCTGTCACTGAAGGCAGAGGAGCTATATGTTTATTCAGCGGATGAAGCATATGAAAAGGATACGTTTCAGGTGGAAGGATGTGGCAACTGGAAAAATAAAGGAACGCCGGAAAAGAAGTTTATCTGTGGAGATGATGTTGCAAATATAAATTCCAGTGTGTATCTGATCGTGCCGGATGAGGCTGTGATGGATCAGTTTGAAGCTGCACAAAGAGCAGTGTATGGTGAAAATGCGTCCAGTGAAAAATTATGTTATGCATTTGATACGGATCTGTTAGAAGAAGGACAGGTAAGTCTGGTCAGTAAGCTGGAAAATAATATCTCTGTACTTCAGTTTGAAGATGAGCAGTTCCCGTTTGTAAATGTGAATGCGAGAGCAGAGTCAAAAAGTGATTATTATGCACTTTACGGTGGATTGTTCTTCCTTGGTATCCTGCTTGGATCAGTCTTTATTTTTGGTATGATCCTGATTATCTATTACAAGCAGATCACGGAAGGATATGAGGATCAGGGAAGATTTGCCATTCTTATGAAAGTCGGAATGACCGGGAAAGAAGTCCGGCAGAGCATTAATTCACAGGTAATGACGGTCTTTTTCTTACCGCTGGCGATGGCGGGACTGCATACTGCATTTTCCTTTCCGATCATAAGAAAGATCCTGAAAATGTTCGCTATGAATAATGAAAAGCTGCTGATACTTGTTATGATCTGCTGCTATCTGGCATTTGCAGTATTTTATGCGGCTGTGTATCTGCTTACATCAAGAGAATATTATAAGATTGTCAGCAAGGATGAAAAGTAATAGAAATAACAAAATTAAGTTTACTGAAAATTAAGAAAAAACCAGTTCCTTGTCGTTCTTATTCGTGATAAAATAAAATTATCAGAAAATAAGAACGGGAGGAGCTGGTTTTTATGATGGAACATACACTGATAACGATTGGAAGACAGTTTGGCAGCGGTGGACATGAGGTAGGCAACCGGCTTGCGGAACGACTGGATATTCCTCTTTATGACCATAATCTTTTGCGGATGGCAGCAAGAGAACTGGGAGTTTCAGATGAAGATGTAGCAAAAGTAGATGAGACGATGCTGGGACGTTTTCTTTCCGGTTATGTGGCAGGGAGCGGTGAATATACAGCATTTATGAGTGGAGAAGAGCCGGGCAGGCCGTTAAGTGACCGGCTGTTTGAAGCACAGTCAGAGCTGATCCGGAGACTGGCACAGAGAGGACCTGGCATTTTTGTTGGAAGATGTGCAGATTATGTTTTGGGAGATTATTCAAATGTGATCAATACATTTATTTATGCATATAAGGATGACCGACTGAACCGGATCATGGATATCTATAAGCTGACAGAGAAGCAGGCGGCAGATAAGATCAAAAAGACAGACCGGGAGAGAAAACTCTATTATGAAGCCCGGACCGGAAGAGAGTGGGGTGGGATCGAGTCCAACAGTATGCTCTTTAATACCAGTCTTCTGGGGATCGATGGTGTGACAGATGCACTGGAAGCCATCTACCGGAAATGGGAATCCAGAGGATAGGCAGTAGAAAAGAACCATTAACGGTTCCGTTTCAGCAGACGGATCTGTAATGGTTCTTTTTCATATCGGACTGTGTGCCGGAGGATGACAACGATAGAGATCAGGATGATCCCGTAGCGGATCGGAGCAAGCGGAACCGTCCGCAATACATTCAGACAAAGGCAGAGATAGGTGATCATGCTTCGGAAAAGATGAGGATCAATGACCAAAAGCAATGAAAAGATCAGATAAAATGCAACCAGTGTCAGCACAGGACGCAGATTAGGATAAAGTCCAAGCAGACACCCAAAGGAGACGGCAATCGCTTTTCCGCCCATTCTCGGATGAAAAAGCGGAAAGGCATGTCCGATCACCGGTGCGGCAAGAACCAGTGTGAAGAGTGGATCTGCCGGTGAGAGGGTATGCAGTGCAATATGAACCGGAAAGAATCCCTTGGCAAGCTCCAGAAGCAGGATCAGTGTTCCGGTTCTGATCCCGGTGTATGCGAAAGCATTGAATGTACCGGGATTTTTGTCATCGCTCAGACTACAGATGTCAATATGGTAAAAATATTTTGGAATCAGGTAGGCAAAAAGAATGCTTCCTGAAAGATATCCTGCAAAGATGAAAAAAATCCCGTATATCATAAATGATTCCTCTGTGTGTATATTTTTTCGGCGAGACGGCAGATTTCAACAGCAGAATCATGCGGAATGCAATTTTCCTGTTGCTTTTGCATCTCAATCCTTGCATCTTCATGCTTCATCAGTCGGCGGCCCAGTGCAACCTGTCCGTGGACAGTCCGTGCAGTGACAGACATTCCATGGGATGTGAAAAAGGCAAGGTTCTTTGTCTCACAGCCAGGGATGGGGTTGGTATGCACAAGAGCAATCTGACGGACGGCCGCTTCAGTGCTTGTAAGACCGCCTGGTTTGGAGAAGATGACATCACTTGCGTCCATATAGGTTGGAACATGGTCTGTAAAGCCGAGAATCCTGACCTGCGGATTCTTCCCAAATGCCGTCTGGAGAATCTGACGTAACCGTCGGTTATTCCCGCAGATCACGACTACATATTCATCTGTCTCAAGCTTACGGATCAGTTCAGCGACAAGAAAGTTGACTTTTCCAAATCCCATGCTGCCGCTCATGACCAGATAGACATGAGCATCGGAAGGCAGTCTGCAGAGCTTTCGGGCAAGGGAGAAATTCTTCTGAGCGGAAAAATCCTGCTTTACCGGAATACCAAGAGGAAAAAGCCGCTCTTTTGGGAGACCTTTGTGGATAAGTTCTCCCAGCAGATCCTCCTGAGGGACGATATAGCAGTCACAGTCTGTCTCTTCCCAGAAAGGAATACAGGTATAATCTGTACCGATGGCGATCACCGGAACAGAAAGAAGCCCGCGATGCTTTAAGCAGGTGAGGACTTCAGCCGCATAGAGATGCGGTGTCAGGATCAGTTCGAAAGAATGCTCTTTAATATAACGATCCAGCCTGCCTGCAAGCAGTGAGTTCGCATAATAGACCGGTGATTTCCGTGTGTTGGAACTGATCTGTCCTCCTACTTTGTAGAGCAGGGAGAAGAAAGCAGGGATATGTCTGACAATGGAAATATAAGCCCCACTGACCATACGGGAAACCGTTTTTCCTCCCAGCAGCATCAAATCCATAAATTCTACTTCATGGCCACGTAAAAGTGCAGCCTCCATAACTGCTTTACCGGCGGAGTTATGCCCTTCGCCGGTATTACAGGATAAGATTAATATTTTCATAAACTTTTTAATTCTTAATAGTTAGATCATAAATTACACTATGGGTTATAATTTGAACAATATTGTTGCAATATTAAAGTAGATCAGGATCGAGAACGTATCTACCAGGGTCGTGATCAGAGGAGAAGCCATGATCGCCGGGTCAAGATGAACTTTCTTTGCGATCAGTGGGAGCATACATCCGACCATCTTGGCCATAATGACTGTTCCGATCAGAGAGAATGCAATCACCAGTGCAAGGGACGGATTCTGATACTGGATCAGGATACGGAGTCCATTCACAATAGAAAGTGCAGCTCCTACGATCAGGGAGATACGGAACTCTTTGAATACCACCTTGAAGAGATCTTTAAAATGGATCTCATCCAGTGCAATTCCACGGATGATCAGGGTTGCACTCTGAGAACCACAGTTTCCACCGGTATCCATCAGCATAGGGATGAAGGAAACCAGAAGAGGGATCGCAGCAAAAGCGTTCTCGTATTTCGTGATGATCGTTCCGGTGATAATGGAAGTAAGCATCAGGATCAGAAGCCAGGGGATACGGTTTATGGCATGCTGGAAGACCGACGTATCAAAATAAGTTTTTTCACTTGGATTGATAGCAGCCATCTTTGTGATATCCTCGGTTGCCTCATCGACCATGACATCCATTGCATCATCGAAAGTAACGATACCGACCATCAGTCCGTCGGTATCCAGGACAGGAAGTGCCAGCAGATCGTATTTGGTGAAAAGCTGGGCTACATATTCCTGGTCATTATGGGTCGTTACAGAAATAATCTCCGTCTCCATCAGGTCTTTGATCGGCACGTCATCCTCGGTGGTCATCAGATCTTTGGCACTGACGATACCGACCAGTTTTCTGCGTTCTGTGACGTAGCAGGTATAGATTGTCTCTTTATGGATTCCGGTACGCTTGATGTGAGCCATGGCCTGTCCCACGGTCATTGTATCACGCAGATCAACATATTCAGTTGTCATAATACTTCCGGCACTGTCATCAGGATAGTTCAGAAGCTGGTTGATCATCTTTCGGTCTGTTGCACTGACGGTGTTGAGGATACGATTGACCAGGTTGGCCGGAAGTTCCTCAAGCATATCGACCGTATCATCCATGTACAGGTCATCTAAAAGTTCTTTTAACTCCTTTTCTGTGAACATCTCAACCAGATAGGACTGCATGGAAGTGTCCATATTGGAAAATACTTCCGCAGCTTTATCTTTTGGAATTAAGCGAAATGCAAGAGCAAGTTCTTTGTCATCAAGTTTCGAGAGAAGTGAGGCAATGTCCACTTCGTTCATTACGTCCAGGATGCTTCTGACAGCTTTGAACTGACGCTGCTGGAGAAGCTTGATAAAAATATCTTTGTTCATGATAGATCCCTCTCATTCTGTCATTTTTTACCATTAAGCTGCATATGTGGTAACCACTGGCACCAGAGTCCATGACCTCACCTCCCTTTTTATCTTAGAAAAATCATTCCATGTAATCCTGCGGAGCAAATTTACATGATCTCATTCAGAAACAGGTTAAAAAATTCCCTACTGAAATATAAAAACTCCGTCAATGCCTGAACAATGACGGAGTTCACAACTCCTGCTAAATAATAGCACCGTTCAAGCTTTAGCATCACAGGGCATATAAATTGCATTAAGTTGCGCCTTCGCGACGCAGCCTGCTGACCAGCTCATCGTGTCTCCACAATTCCGCGGTAGCAATCTTCGGACTTAACGGCATAAGCCGGATCATCCAATCCCTGTGGTAACCTCACCTACCGAAATGATGTAGTTATTTAAATTCCTTAATTATTGTAGTCCACAGACCGGGGCGTGTCAAGTTAAATAAAAAAACTTCATATAAAAATTGAGTAAATAGTGCAGTTTTCTACATATACTGTTAAGAAATAAGAAAGGTTAAATTATAGAGTGCATTCTAAAATCAAATCTGTTATAATTAATATGTGGAAAAAATGGGGGAAACCTCAAAATATTCAGTAGAAAAGAGGAAAAGTAATGGATTATAAAATTACAGGTTATGAGCCGGAAAAGTTATTTCATTTCTTTGAAGAGATCAGTGCGATCCCAAGAGGTTCGGGGAATGAAAAAGGGATCAGTGATTATCTCGCAAAATTTGCAAAGGACAGAGGGCTGGAAGTGATCCAGGACGATGCTTATAATGTAGTCATTAAAAAAGCAGGAAGCAAAGGAGCAGAGAATCATGCACCGGTCATGCTTCAGGGACATATGGATATGGTCTGCGAGAAGCGTGCAGGGGTAGAGCATGATTTTGCAAAGGATGGACTGGATCTGATCGTGCAGGATGGCAGACTGACAGCAAATGGAACGACGCTTGGCGGGGACAACGGAGTTGCAGTAGCCCTGATGCTGATGGTGCTGGATGAGGATGCGATCGCACATCCCCCGGTAGAATGTGTCTTTACGACAGAAGAAGAGGTAGGGCTGAACGGTGCGAAAGCATTGGACAAGTCAGTGCTGAAAGCAAGAACTATGATCAATATGGATTCAGAAGATGAAGGAGTTGCAACGGTAAGCTGTGCAGGCGGTCTCAGAGTTCAGTTTACAAAAGAGATTAAAAGAACTGTAATGCAGGGAAGTCTTCTCACACTGAAAGTCGAAGGTCTTCTAGGAGGTCATTCCGGTCAGGATATTGATAAGGAGAGACAGAATGCAGACCTCCTGATGGCAAGAATGATCCAGCGGTTATTCAAAGAGACGGAGGGACAGCTTGTAAGCTTTAACGGAGGATCGAAAGATAATGCGATTCCGAGAGAGTGTGAGGCATCCCTGATCTATGAGTCTGACGAGGAAGCAGCAAAGGCAGAAGAGCTGGCATGTGAACTGGCAGAAACTTATGCAGAGGAGCTGGCATCGGCTGAACCGGATTTCTCCTGTGAGATTTCCTGTGAGACAAACCGTACTGCCGAAGCAATCCCACAGGAAACAGCAAAAGAATTTATCTGTGCGATGCGTCTTGCTCCGAACGGAATTCAGAAGCGGAATATTAAGATGAACGGATTTGTAGTCGTATCACTGAATCTGGGAGTTGTCAGAACAGAGGAAGACAGGATCATCATGGTCTTTTCACCACGTTCTTCTGTTGCATCACTTCAGGAAGATACAAAAGAACGCCTGAATACACTGGCAGAAACTTTTGGCTTTACAGTGAGCCATAGTGCGGAGTATCCAGGCTGGAGTTTTAAAGAAGACTCTCCGATCCGTGAGATCTGCAAGGAAAGCTATAAAGAATTATTCGGAGAGGAGCTGAAGATTGAAGCAATCCATGCGGGATTGGAGTGTGGATTGTTCTCTGATGTGATCAAAGGGCTGGATGCAATTGCGATCGGACCGACGATTGCCAACTGTCATACTCCGGATGAATATCTGACGCTGGATTCTTTTGAAAGATTCTATGAATTTCTGAAAGATATTCTTTCACGGCTGGCAAAGTAGAAAGATGTGGTCAGCAGCTCAGTAAAGAAAAGTCAGAGAGAGCTGAGGAATATAAAGTCTGAGAAAAAAGGAGGAAACCTGAACGGCATCGGTTTGAACCGGTACAGTGTCAGAGTTTCCTCCTTTTTTCGGAAAGAGCAGAAGATGATCATTCACAGACTGCTTTAATCCTTACGGATCTTATAAAAAATCTTTCCATTCTGGTGTTCTTCAAGGATCATTTTTTGCTTTATCATATAAGGCAGAATGGAGTCCAGAAACTTTTTCGGATCAGTGACTCCGATAGAATCCTGTATAAAAGGCTGCTTAGCAGTAAGATCTTTTACAAAAGGTTCTAACTCTTTTCTGGTTAAAGCACCGTTCTTTTTCAGTGCCTTTTTAACGGCAGAAATTCCCTTGGCACTGAGCATATTGGCGAGATCTTGTCCCTGCCGTGAAGCACGCCAGAGCCCCCAGCCATAGACGATCATCGTTGCCACTGCAAAAAGAAGAACATAAGGAAGATATTTCAGGATCGTTTCCATTAGTTATGCTTTTCTCCTTTCCAGTAGATGAGACGATTATCGTGTAATATTTCAAGATACTTGATCAGACGTGGAAGGGGTTTTTCCATTTTAGGAAACTGCTTTTCCAGTTCTTTGGAAATCTGATGGACATCCTTCTTCCCGTCGACTGCATTCCATACAAAGCTTCCAAGCTCATCAAGCCGGATATCACTGACTCTCGGGCGTCGGAACAGCTTTTGTGCGATCTTATGATAAAAGCCCTTCCACTCGATAAGGACGGTAATAATACCGTCCTTATCTGCTTCATATTCAATTTCCGGATTCTTTTCCGGAACAAAGTCCAGATAGTTTTTACTGTCTTTCTTTTTCATGAAATCCTTATTCCTTATCTGCTTTCATGCATACTTTGTAAAGTAATGCAAGCAATGCGATGAAGAGGATCAGACTGCCGATCTGTGGTAACTGGAACGGAAGAATGATCTTGCTGTCAATTTTAAGAACTGCAAATATTGCAAGGAGGATACCAATGATACCTTCTCCTGCGATCATACCGGAAGTAAAGAGCAGTCCGCGATCCGTGCGGGCTTTCTTTTCCTTTTCTGTTCCTTTTTTCTTTTCAACCAGGATGCGTACAACACCACCGGCCATGATACCTGCACTTAAGGAGAACGGCAGATACATACCAACTGCGAATGGCATAACCGGCATATGAAGGATCTCAACTACGATGGCGATAAATACACCGATAAAGATAAGTGCCCATGGAAGTTCTCCGTTCATGATACCTTCAACGAGCATCTTCATCATGGTAGCCTGAGCTGCCGGGATCTTTTCAGTACCATATCCCCATGCTTCGTTCAGAAGATAGAGAACAAATCCGATCGCTGCTGCAGAAGCAACAACACCGACAATTTCACCAATCTGCTGCTTCTTTGGTGTAGCACCTACGATAAATCCAGTCTTTAAGTCCTGGGATGCATCACCGGCGATGGCTGCAACGATACAGATGATACCACCGATGGAAATAGCTCCTACCATACCTGTAATACCAGTTGTACCGGTAGCTTTGAGGATCACAGTTGCAAAAAGAAGCGTTGCGATTGTCATTCCGGATACCGGGTTATTGGAAGAACCGATCAGACCAACCATACGGGAGGATACGGTAGCAAAGAAGAATCCGAATACTACGATGATCAGTGCACCAATCAGGTTCACAGGGAATGTCGGGATCAGCCAGATCAGCACTGCGATCACAAGTGCGATCACAATAAGAACCGGGATTGGAAGATCCTGTTCTGTACGAAGTCCTTTATGAACTCCATTTTTACTTCTCATGCTGCCGATAGCCTGCTTAAATGTTCTTACGATCAGAGGAAGACTCTTGATCAGACTGATAATACCACCTGTTGCAACAGCTCCTGCTCCGATATACTTAATGTAGTTGCTCCACAAAGCACTTGGACCGCCGCCCTCCATAGTAAGAAGTTCTGTTACTGTCTTACTTGCCGGGAAGATGGTTGCATCTGCACCGAATAATGCGATCATTGGCATCAGTACAAACCAGCTGAGTGTTCCACCGGCAAACATATAACTTGAGATCTTCGGTCCACAGATATAACCTACACCTGCGAGGGCAGGAAGTACCTGAATACCAACCTGAGATCCTTTGTAGCTTTCAAATGCATGACCAATCTCACTCTTAAAGAGCATTGTTCCGTCTGCAAGGAATTTGTACACTGCTGCAATCCCCAGTCCTGCAAATACAGTGCCGGCTTTGGAACCACCCTCTTCACCTGCCAGAAGAACTTCTGCACATGCAGTTCCTTCAGGGAATGGGAGTATTCCATGTTCTTCTACGATCAGAGCCTGACGGAGAGGAACCATGAAGCAAACGCCCAGGATACCTCCGAATAATGCAATCAGGAAGATCGTAAGAATACTTGGAAAATCAATTTTTCCTTCCTCTGCCCAGAGGAATAATGCAGGAAGTGTAAAAATTGCTCCTGCTGCGACAGACTCACCGGCAGAACCGATCGTCTGTACCATGTTGTTCTCAAGAATGGAATCCTTACGGAGAATCACACGTATTATACCCATAGAAATAACTGCTGCCGGGATAGAGGCGGACACAGTCATACCTACGAGGAGTCCGAGATATGCATTCGCTGCCCCAAATACGATTGACAGAAGGATACCAATCAAGAGTGCTGTCACCGTAAATTCAGGAACGACTTTGTCGGCTGGAATATACGGCTTGAAGTCTTTCTTGTTGTTGTCCATTTCTCTTTTCCTTTCTTTTGTATATTTCTTGCTAATATTAGCATAGCTTCACTATTATATCATGATAAAGTAATAAAAGAAAGCAGAAAAGATTAAAATGTCAAGGAAATAATGCCCAGATATGGATGAAATCATAGAAATCGGATCAGAAAGACCTGGCAGCAACTTTGTAAAGACTTGATTTTGAGAATGGCTATTACACGAAATATATGATAAAATAAAAAGAAGTATGTCATTTTTACAGAGAAATGGAGGTTACATCGGATGGAAGCATATACGGGGTTTGCAGCAGTCTATGATATTTTCATGGACAATGTACCTTATGAAGAGTGGAGCAGTTATCTCCATGGCTTACTTCAGGAGCATGGAATTGAAGACGGGATCGTATTGGATCTGGGATGTGGGACAGGTGCGATGACAGAGCGGCTGGCAGCATTCGGATATGATATGATCGGAGTGGACAATTCAGAGGATATGCTGGAGCTTGCCATGGAAAAGAGAGTACAGTCAGAGCAGGATATTCTGTATTTGTTGCAGGATATGCGGGAATTTGAACTGTACGGTACGGTGCGTGCGGCAGTGAGTGTCTGTGATTCGGTAAATTATATTACAGAGCCTGAAGAGCTGACAGAAGTATTCCGGCTGGTGAATAATTACTTAGATCCTGAAGGCATCTTTATTTTTGATTTTAATACAGTGTATAAATATAAGAAAGTAATGGGAGATACCGTCATAGCGGAAGACCGTGGCGAATGTAGTTTTATCTGGGATAACTATTACTATGATGAGGCAAAGATCAATGAATATGATCTGACGCTGTTTATCCGGGAAGAGGGAAATGATAAGAACTTGTACCGGAAGTATCAGGAGACGCATTATCAGAGGGGCTATACATTAGAAGAGATGAAAGAATTGATTCAAAGTTCCGGTCTGATCTTTGAGACAGCTTATGATGCATTTACCCATAAAGCACCGACAGAAAAAAGTGAACGGATTTATATCATTGCAAGAGAATATGGAAAGTTACAGAAATAAGCGGAAAATTTTATAAAAATAAAAAATGATATGATGAGAAAGGAAAAAAAGAATGAAAGATTATATTGTCAGGGCAACTGCAGGAAATACGCAGATCCGTGCTTTTGCCGCAGTAACCACGAACCTGGTAGAAGAGGCGAGAGTTCATCATCAGACAAGTCCGGTTGCAACCGCAGCTCTGGGACGGCTTCTGACTGGTGGAGTTATGATGGGAAGCATGATGAAGAATGATACTGATATGCTGACGATCCAGATCAAATGTTCCGGTGAGATTGAGGGGCTGACCGTGACGGCTGACAGTCAGGGGAATGTAAAAGGATATGTATTTAATCCGGATGTCATGCTGCCGCCAAAGAATGGAAAGCTGGATGTAGGCGGAGCATTGGGACAGGGAGTTATGACGATCATCAAAGATATGGGACTGAAAGAACCATATGCAGGTCAGACGATCCTTCAGACCGGTGAGATCGCAGAAGATCTGACGTACTATTTTGCAACGTCTGAGCAGGTTCCGTCTTCAGTAGGACTGGGGGTACTGATGAACGGAGATAATACAGTCAGAGTTGCCGGAGGATTTATTGTTCAGGTTATGCCTTTTATTGAAGATGAGGTATTAAATCAACTGGAAGAAAATATTAAAAAGATCCGTTCTGTCACGGCTATGCTTGATGATGGACATACGCCGGAACAGATGCTGGAGCAGGTGCTGGAAGGGCTGGATCTTGAGATCACGGATACAATGCCGGCACAGTTCCACTGTAACTGTTCTAAAAAGAGAATTGAAAAAGCAATTATCAGTATTGGAAAGAAGGAAATTCAGGAGATGATCGACGAAGGAAAAGAGATTGAAGTAAAATGTCATTTCTGTAATACAGACTATCATTATTCTGTGGATGAATTAAAAGAATTATTAAAAAAGAGCAGATAAATTTTTCAGGTTCTTCAGGAACGGACTGAGAATGAAAATGATAAAAATCCGGACTGGGGAACGGATCAGCGAAAGGAGAAACATATGAGACATGGATTTGTAAAGGTTGCTGCGGCAACACCGGATATCCGGGTCGCAGATGTAGAGTTTAATAAAGAGAGTATTTGCAGAGGAATCGAAGAAGCGGCAAAGGCGAACGCAAAAATACTGGTGTTCCCGGAACTGTGTGTGACGGGATATACGTGCAGTGATCTGTTTGACCATGCAGTTTTACTGAAAGCAGCGAAAAAGGCTCTGTTGGAGATCGCAGAGTTTACCAGGGACAAGGATCTGCTGGTGTTTGTGGGAGTTCCGCTTGAGGTGGATGGGAAGCTTTACAATGTGGCAGCAGCCCTGAATCATGGAAAGCTCCTGGGACTGACGACAAAGACATTTCTTCCGAATTACGGGGAATTTTATGAGATGCGTCAGTTTACTCCAGGACCGGAGAAGGCGAGATACATTTCTTTTAATGGAGAAGAGATCCCGTTCGGACCGCAGATCCTTTTCCAGGCAGCAGAAATGGAAGAACTGATCGTTGCAGCGGAAATCTGTGAGGATGTGTGGTCACCGATTCCACCGAGTATCGGAGCGGCACTGGAGGGTGCAACCGTGATTGTAAACTGTTCTGCAAGTGATGAGACGATCGGAAAAGATACGTACCGAAGAGAACTGATCGCAGGGCAGTCTGCACGACTGATCGCAGGATATATTTATGCAAATGCAGGAGAAGGGGAATCAACAACAGATCTTGTCTTTGGCGGACATAATATTATCGCAGAAAACGGAACGGTTCTGAAAGAAAGCAGCCGCTATAAAAATGAAATTATTTATTCAGAGCTTGACCTTGAGAGGATCACGGGAGAAAGAAGAAAAAATACGACGTTTCAGACAGCACAGGAACGCAGTCTGATCCGGGTAGGATTCCAGATAGAAAAAGGAGAAACTTCTCTGACGAGAACATTTCCAAAGAAGCCGTTTGTTCCGTCTGATGAGCAGACGAGAGCTGCACGCTGCGAGGAGATCCTGACGATTCAGGCGATGGGACTGAAAAAGCGTCTTGCCCATACTAATGCGAGAAGTGCTGTGGTAGGAATTTCCGGGGGGCTGGATTCTACGCTTGCCCTCCTGGTCACTGCGAAAGCATTTGATATGCTTGGACGGGATAAAAAGGATATTCTTGCGGTGACAATGCCGTGTTTCGGAACGACAGACCGCACATATCAGAATGCCTGTGAGATGTCGAAAAAGGTAGGGGCAACCTTGATAGAGGTACCGATCGCTGAGGCGGTGAATATTCATTTCCGGGATATCGGACACGATCCTGAGGATCACAGTGTCACTTATGAGAATGGACAGGCACGCGAGAGAACGCAGGTACTGATGGATCTTGCGAATAAGACATGGGGCATGGTCATCGGGACAGGCGATATGTCAGAGCTTGCACTTGGCTGGGCAACATACAATGGCGATCATATGTCCATGTATGGAGTGAATGCCTCTGTGCCTAAGACACTGGTACGCCATCTGGTCAAATATGCTGCGGACGATACGGAGGATGAGCAGCTCCGGGAAGTATTGTATGATGTACTGGAGACTCCGGTAAGCCCGGAATTACTTCCTCCAAAAGACGGAGACATCGCACAGAAGACAGAAGATCTGGTGGGTCCGTATGAGCTGCACGACTTCTTCTTATATTTTATGCTTCGTTTCGGATATGAGCCTGCAAAAATCTATCGTCTTGCCTGCAGTACCTTTGCGGGAGAATACGACAGGGAAACGATCCTGAAGTGGCTGAAGACATTCTGCAGGAGATTTTTCTCCCAGCAGTTTAAGAGATCCTGTCTGCCGGATGGACCGAAAGTGGGAACGGTGGCACTTTCTCCGCGTGGTGACTGGAGAATGCCAAGTGATGCCTGCGCAGCTGTATGGATGAAAGAACTGGAGACTTTATAAAAAGAAAAGATACTATAAAGAGAAAATGTAAAAAAGAAAAGATGCTTTTCCAGAAATGGCAGATACACCTGTTCGGGAGTAAAGGTCAGATCAAAGAAAAGTATCTTTTTCAGTATAGTCCTTATTGGTACTGAAGGAAAAAAGCTGCCGCAAAAAGCCTTACAGTAAAATTCTTATACAGCGGCGATCACTTCTACTTCGCAGAGGACTCCCTTGGGAAGATCCTTTACAGCAACACAGGAGCGGGCCGGATTTCCGGTGAAATATTTTGCATATACAGCATTGAATGCTGCAAAATCAGCAATATCAGCAAGGAAACAGGTTGTCTTTACAACATCTGTAAATGCTGCATTCTGACTGTCAAGCAGCCCTTTGATATTTTTCATGACCTGTTCAGCCTGTTCATCAATGGTGGTTCCGACCACCTCACCTGTCTGTGGCGAGAGTGGAACCTGTCCTGAAAAGAAAGCAAATCCATTCACAACAACTCCCTGGGAATATGGTCCGATCGCAGCCGGAGCCTCTTTGGTTTCTACATATTTTAACATGATCTCTACCTCCATTTTTTGAGTAAAAATTACTATAAATTATTATAAACCCGACCCCTGATTTTTGCTACCCTAAATTTAAAACCATATTGAAGACGAAAAAAAATAGTGTTATCCTATATCTGAAAAATTGGTCAGCTGTGTATTGCAGCGTGAAGGAAAGATAAAGGAGTGCGGCAGTATTATGAAAGCGGTACAGCATGATATGACGGTGGGAAAGCCGATGAAAGTAATTATAAATTTTACATTGCCGATTTTTATCGGAAATGTGTTTCAGCAGTTTTATAATATGGCAGATGCTGTGATCGTGGGAAAGTTTGTCGGTACGAAAGCACTGGCAGCAGTCGGAAGCACCGGAACGATCATGTTCCTGATCTGGGGGTTTGTAGTGGGGATGACAGCTGGATTTACGGTTCTGACGGCACAGAAATTTGGAGCAGGCGATCTGGATGGAATGCGGAAGACCGTTGTAGGGGCAGGTATCCTTTCTTTTGGAATCGGACTTTTTCTGACGATTGTATTTATGGCATTTATGAAACCACTTCTGATCCTTATGAATACACCGAAGGATATTTTCCGGGATGCATATGCCTATATTATGATCGTCAGTGGCGGTATCCTGGCACAGATGCTGTATAATCTTCTGTCCAGTATCCTGCGTGCGTTGGGGAACAGTAAACTTCCACTTTATTTTCTGATCATCAGTGCGGTGCTTAATATTTTTCTGGATCTGTTGCTGATCATTGTGTTCGGACTGGGAACTGCAGGAGCCGCCATCGCAACCGTTGTCGCACAGGGAATAGCAGGACTTCTCTGCCTGGGCTATATCATGCTGAAGCTTCCGGTACTGCATCTGAAAAAGGAGGACCGGTATGTAGGAGGACAGATCTACCTGATGCAGATCCGCATCGGTCTGCCAATGGCATTGCAGTATTCCATTACAGCGATTGGAACTATGATGGTGCAGACTTCGCTGAATATTCTCGGTTCTACACTGGTAGCGGCATTTACTGCGGCAAATAAGATCGAGCAGGTAGTGACACAGGCATACGTGGCAATGGGGACAACCATGGCAACTTACGGGGCACAGAATATGGGAGCAGGAAATGTCCCGAGGATCCGGCAGGGATTTAAAGCATGTACGATTCTGGGGGTTATTTATTCGTTTATTGCGGCAGCATTTGTTATGACTGTGGGAAAATATATGACTTACTTATTTGTTTCAGAAAATGTTGGTGTGATTATGGATTCGGTGGAGATTTATCTGTGGTGCATCGGTATCTGTTTTATTCCGCTTGCTGTAGTGAATATTTACAGAAATGGAATCCAGGGACTGGGCTATGGACTTCTTCCAATGATGGCGGGAGTGGCAGAACTGGTTGGAAGAGGTGTTGTTGCAGTCATTGCTGCAAAGCAGAAAAGTTATACCGGAGTCTGTATGGCAAGCCCCGCAGCATGGATTCTTGCCGGATCGCTGCTGCTGGGAATGTATTACTATATTATGAAAGTTGATATGAAAAAGATTTTCGGAAAGTCATCATCATAACAAAAGACAGAGAAGCAGGATCTACAGTTACATTCAGACTTTCTTCAGAAAGAGAAAGGAAAGGATACATACAATCCCTTCAGTTACCGGAAGTGACATCCAGATTCCGGTGAGTCCAAATAGATGAGCTAGAAGAAAAGCGGCCGGGATGATCAGCAGGAATCCTCTTAGAAGAGAGAGGGTAAATGCCTGCTTTGGGCGGTCTGTGGAACTTAAAAATACTGCGGCAACGATATTGATGCCGGAGAAAAAGAGACTGGTAAAGTAGATCCTCATTCCGTCAGCCGCAATAGAAGTAAGAGCGGTGTTATGATCTTTATTGAACAGATCAGCAATTGGGTCAGCCAGCAGGAAGATGACCACGTAAGAAAGCAGAGCCAGGAGCAGAGTGGTAAGGATTGCATAGCATCTGATCTGCTGGCGGATCGGCTGCCCTTTTTCTCCGGGATGGCTGCTGACGATGGGTTGGATTCCCTGAGCAATGCCGGTGGAGATGGCGATGAGAACCAGTGCGATGTTTGCAAGAACCCCATAGGCAGCGACACCGGTATTCCCACTTAAATCCAGGATGAGGAAATTAAATACGAGAATCACGATCCCGGAAGAAACTTCTGTGATCAGAGAAGAAATACCCAAAGAACAGATGGAAGAAGCTTTGCTGAGGGAAGGCTTTGTTCTCACCAGACGGAAATGACTGTTCCCTTTTCGGAAATGTGAGAAAAGAATCCCCATACTGATGAGCGGTGCGGTAGCTGTAGCAAGGGCAGCTCCTACCATTCCAAGATCCAGAGGATAAATGAAAAAGTAATCCAACAGGATGTTGGACAGACTTCCGATGATCATTCCAGCCATGGATAAAGTGGGTTCACCGTCATTTCTGACAAAGCATACGAGAAGGTTATTTGTCAGAAATAAGGGGGCAAATGCCAGCAGGATACGGATATATGGAACGGCAAAAGGGAGAGTCCGGCTGTCTGCTCCCAGGAAAAGACATAATGGCTCTGCCCCAAGGAGTCCTGTCAGTGCAAAAAAAATAGCTGCAATGACTGCAAGCCAGACGGATTGTGTAAAGACTGTGCGGTGAGTTTCTCCTTCCGGATGCGTGGAGGAGAGGGAATAGCGTGAACCGCCTCCCATTCCGATCATGAGACCGGTTCCGTTGAGCAGACTGTATGCAGGCAGAACCAGATTCAGGGCGGCAAGTGCATCGGAGCCAATGCCTCTTGCAATAAAAAAGGTATCGGCAAGAATGTAGCAGGAAAAGCCGATCATTCCGAGAACATTCGCAGAGACATATTTCAGAAAAAGTGAAAAAATATGCCCGGAAGTGCCGGAACTGTGGATAACTTTTGTATCTGACATAAAAAAACTCCCTTCTGAGTGTGGGTGAATGATAAAAAAGCATTCACTTTTCGTCCCTTCTAATAACCGGTCTGTTACCAGCTTTCAACCTGTGTATATCACCTGAAAACTGGACAAAGAGGTACTAGAGCCTGTCGGTCCGAAAATGAATGCCTTACAATCTTACCCGGCGGCAAGATCCACATTTTCATATAAAACTGTAGGTATGATATCATAGATATCAGGGGAAATCAAATCTTTTTTTCAGGATGAATCAGGTGTAAAATAAAAAGACCGAGTGGAAAATGAAGGAGAACGACCGATGAATAAAAAAGAAGTATTGGAGATCCGTAAGCAGTTTTCGCCGAAGAACTGTGCGATCACGAGAATTTGTGGCTGCTATGTGGATCATGAGAAAAATAAAAAGATGGAATCGAAAGAAGCCTTTCTTTCCCTGCCGGAGGAAGAGGCATTTAAATATTTTGATATTTTTAAGAAGACACTTTCAGGTTCAATCGGTAAAAATATGATTAATATGGAATTCCCGATCGATGCGGAAATGCCGGGAGGAACGCAGGAGTTCCTGCTGAAACTCCGTGACAGCAGACTGGAAGACGATATGCTGCTGGAAGAATTTTACGACAAGGTGATCGCTACTTATGAGTATGCGGAGAATTATTATATTATTCTGATCCATGCCATGTATGATATTCCGGGAAAGTCTTCGGATGATATGGAAATGTTCGACGCTTCCGATGAAGTATACCAGCATATCCTCATGAGTATCTGTCCGGTCAGTCTGTCCAAGGCGGGGCTTAGTTATAATGCAGAGGAAAATTGTATTCAGGATCGTATCCGTGACTGGATCGTGGACAGACCGGATAAGGGATTCTTATTTCCGGCGTTCAATGACAGAAGTACCGATCTTCACAGTGTTCTTTATTATACGAAGAAGTCGGAAGATCTTCAGCCGGAGATGATCGACCAGCTTTTGGGAGCCAAGATGCCGATGTCTGCAGATACACAGAAAGAGACATTTCAGATGATTATCGAGGATACACTGGGAGAGGACGGAGATTATGAAACGGTTCGTAATATTCATGAGACGTTGAATGAGATGATTGAAGAGCATAAGGAAGACCCTGAGCCGCTTTCTCTGGATAGGACCGATGTGAAAAAGATATTTGAGCAGAGTGGCGTTTCCAATGAAAAGATGGAAAATTTTGATCAGAATTTTGAGGAAAATGCAGGTGAAAAGGCATCACTTCTTGCATCCAATATCGCAGAGACAAAGAAGTTCAATATTGAGACCCCGGATGTGGTGATCAAAGTCAACCCGGAGCGGATGGATCTGGTAGAGACCAGGATGATCGACGGAAGGCAATGTCTGGTGATTCCGGTGGATGATCATATTGAAGTGAATGGACTCAATGTCAGAACGATGAAAATAAAGACAGAGTGAGAAGCGAAAAGCCGAGGGGCTGGCTATTACACCCGTTCGGGAGTATTTCCTGCATGAGAAGAAATACTCCTGAACGGGATTTTTTTCTTTGAAGTATTTGAAATCGTATCTGAACAGGATTTCTATGCGTTCTGAGTTTATAGGATGGTATACTGCATCAGTTCATAATGCAGCTTACATCCTTCAACGATCTCTGCCGGGAGCAATGCTCTGGCAACAAGTTTTAATTCTTCATCCGGCAGATCAGTTCGTCTTAAATGAGCATAATCTCCGTCAATCTGTTCAACAATGTAATCACATACCAGCATTTTGAAATCTCCTTTCTTTCATTAGCTCGTTAACGCTCATTATATCATACAGAAAAAAGAAATGGTGAAAGTTTTGGAGCAGAATACCGACAGGCTGAAAGATCACTGGCGGTCAGCCGGTGATCTTTTTATAGATTGCTTCAGCCAGAAGCCGATGGCCCAGGGCATCCAGATGCTGACGGTCGGTTTCGCTGGCAGTGGCAACAGAGGCAGCATCGAGAAAATCAGCGTGATACCGGGCAGCAATTTTTTCATATTCGACAGCAAGGTTCTGAGAGACAAGCTCAGAACTTTTGTTAAATTCCGGGTCAAATCCCGGATCGCCGACACCGGGAGCAAGGAGGATCGGTGAGATCACAAGAAGACGAAAAGGATGGGAAGAACTTTTCAAAGCTTTGGTGATGACCTGTTCCAGTCCTTTGGCAATCGTGCCGGCAGAGGCGTTGTAACGGGTCTTGCAGTCATTGGTTCCGAGCATCAGGATCAGCAGATCTACAGGAGCATGGCTTTCCAGGAGAATACCGATCGTATCCAGTCCACGGCGGCCTTCCCGCAGTTCATCAGAAAAGACGGTAGTTCTTCCGCAGAGTCCTTCTTCGATAATCCGGTTGTTTGTTCCGAGCTTTTTCTGAAGCAGACCGGTCCAACGGGCATCTGTATCAAAGCGTCCCGATCCGTCTGGGCGATATCCATAAGTATTTGAATCTCCAAAACATAAAATATTCATAACATCAGCTCCTTTATAAACATACTAATCATATATGAATAGTATATTAAAGCGGAAAAGGAGAAATGTCAAGTAGTATTAACGAAGAATCAGGAATGTAATCATTGAAAATAAAAAAGGTGCAGAAAATACATTTCGGTTGTTCTTTGGAAAAAGATTTTGTATACTTGACAGTAGATGAACAAAGACAGGTGGATAATAATATGAAAGAAAAGAACGAGTATTTGCAAAAGCCGTCTGTGGTGGTAGAATGAAAGTTAAGGCTGAAAATAAAGATGGAGTGTAGAGAATGATAAAAAAGATCAGAGTGGGGGTGCTGTTCCTGTTTTTGCTGTTGCTTTTTTTCGAGGCCTGTAAAGCAGGTGATGCGGAAAAAGAGACCGGTACAAATGGCTGGAAAGAAGCTGCGGATGCAGCAGAGAATGAAGAGCAGGTGAAAAAGTCCCCATCCGATACGACCTGTTATACTTTTGAGGATGTGGAAGGGAACTCTTATCAGGCAGAGCTGCTTGACGAAGTAGCAAAGAACCCGTATAATTTTAAGAATCTTGTGACAGACCCGGAAAGCGGATATAAGATCTATTCAGATAAGAAGAGTCAGATTTCTTCAAAGCTGGGGGTGGACGTTTCTGAATTTCAGGGCGAGGATACAGACTGGCAGCTGGTAAAGGAAAGCGGGATTGACTTCGTGATCGTGCGGCTGGGATATCGTGCCTACGGAGAGAGTGGTGTTCTGGTACTGGATGATATGTTTGACCGGAATGTGCAGGGGGCATTGTCAGCCGGTCTGGAAGTGGGAGTTTATTTCTTTTCACAGGCAACGACTTTGTCCGAGACAGTGGAAGAGGCAGATTTTGTACTGGAGCATATCAGGCAGTATGACATCACAGCACCGGTTGTATTTGATACAGAAGAGATCAAAGGGGATGAGGCAAGAACCGATTCCAATACACGGGAAGATTTCACAAATTATTGTAAGGTATTTTGTGACAGTATCAAGGCAGAGGGGTACGATGCGATGATCTATGCCAATATGAGATGGATGGCATTTACGCTGAAGCTGGAAGAACTTGAAGGATATGATTTCTGGTATGCGGATTATCACGAAGAGCCACAGTGTCCGTATGCATTTAAAATGTGGCAGTACAGTGAGACGGGAGAAGTACCCGGGATCACAGGAAATGTTGATTTAGATTTATGGTTTCAGGAGGGAAATTAAATGAAATGGAATAAATTCCGGTTGAAGACAACGACAGAAGCAGAAGATATCGTCAGCAGTATGCTGGCAGATCTTGGGATCGAAGGTGTAGAGATTGAAGATAAGATCCCGCTGACAGAATCAGATAAGGAGCAGATGTTTGTTGATATCCTTCCGGAGATCGAGCCGGATGACGGAGTGGCATACCTGAGTTTTTATCTGGAAGAAGAGGCAGACACAGAAGCTGTGCTGGCGAATGTAAAGAAAGAATTAGAAGAGATGTCTGCTTATGTGAACGTCGGTGAATGCACGATTGAAGAATCCGAGACGGAGGATGTGGACTGGGTCAATAACTGGAAGAAGTATTTTCATCAGTTCTATGTGGATGATATCCTCATCATCCCGTCCTGGGAGGATGTAAAGCCGTCCGATGAGGATAAAATGGTCATCCATATTGATCCGGGTACGGCATTTGGAACAGGTATGCATGAGACAACCCAGCTTTGTATCCGTCAGATCAGAAAGTACGTGACGGAGAAGACGAAGATTCTGGATGTAGGATGCGGAAGTGGTATTCTTGGAATGCTGGCACTGAAATTCGGGGCAGAACATTCCGTAGGAACGGATCTTGATCCATGTGCAATTGATGCAACTTATGAAAATATGGAGAATAACGGGATCTCCAGAGACAAGTATGAAGTTATGATCGGAAATATCATTGATGATAAAGCAGTGCAGGACAAGGCCGGTTATGAATGTTATGATATTGTAGCTGCCAATATTCTGGCACCGGTACTGGTAGAGCTGACTCCGGTGATCGTAAACCAGCTTAAACCGGGTGGAATTTATATTACAAGCGGAATTATTGATGATAAGGAAGAAACTGTAAAAGAGGCAGTGGCAAAGGCGGGACTGGAACTCATTGATGTGACCTATCAGGGCGAGTGGGTGTGTGTAACTGCAAGAAAAAGGAATTAGAAAAAGGAGAATGGAATGCAGCATTTTTTTGCGGATCAGTCCTGGGTTCAGGAAGATAAGATCCGGTTGGAAGGATCCGATGTCAATCATATGAAGAATGTCCTCCGTATGAAAGAAGGCGAAGAGGTGCAGGTCAGTGACGGGACTGGAAATGCTTACCTGTGTCAGATAGAGGGGTATGAAGGCAATCAGGCTGTGCTGAAAATCCGGGAGAAGACGGAGAAAGATACAGAACTTCCGTCAAAGATCTGGCTGTTCCAGGGACTTCCCAAAGGGGATAAGATGGAACTGATCGTTCAAAAGGCGGTAGAACTGGGAGTGTACGGCATTATTCCATTTGTGGCAAAGCGTTCAGTAGTCCGGTTGGATGAAAAAAAGGCGGGAAAGAAGCAGATCCGCTGGCAGGCAATTGCAAAGGGAGCTGCGGAGCAGTCAGGCAGAGGTCTGATTCCTGAAGTGGAGACCGTGAAGACCTATGCAGAGGCACTGGAATTCGCAAAAGAGCTGGATGTGATCCTTGTTCCATATGAACTGGAAGAAGGCATGAAAGCAACGATGAGCGTAATCGAAGCGATCAGACCGGGACAGTCTGTCGGAATCTTCATTGGCCCGGAGGGCGGCTTTGAAGAGCGGGAGATCGGGCAGGCACGAAATGCAGGAGCCGTTCCGGTCACACTTGGAAGAAGGATACTGAGAACAGAAACTGCAGGAATTACGACACTTTCAATTTTGATGTATCATCTGGAGTGTGCAGAGGTTCAGTAGCATTCTGAGAGAAAAGAACATATTTTATATAGACAGAGAAGAAAAGGAAAGGGAAAATGGAAGCTTATTTAGATAATTCTGCCACGACAATGGCATATCCTGAGGTGGGAGAGCTTGTATATAAAGTGATGTGCCGGGACTATGGCAATCCGTCATCCATGCACCGCAAGGGTGTGGATGCAGAGCATTATGTCAAAGGAGCAAAAGAATCTTTGGCAAAGCTTATGAAAGTAAATGCAAAAGAGATCTTTTTTACTTCAGGTGGAACGGAGAGCGATAATCTTGCACTGATCGGATGTGCAAGAGCAAATAGACGGGCAGGGAATCATCTGATCACTACGTCCATCGAGCATCCTGCCATTTTAAATACGATGCGGTATCTGGAAGAGGAGGAAGGCTTTCGTGTGACCTATCTGCCAGTAGACTGTTGCGGACGGGTCAGGCTGGATGCATTAAAAGAAGCACTATGCCCGGAGACGATCCTGGTATCGATCATGTATGTGAATAATGAAGTAGGAACAGTTCAGCCGGTGGAAGAGGCGGCGTCGATCGTGAAAGATTATAATCCGTCGATCTTATTCCACTCAGATGCGGTACAGGGGTTCGGAAAATACCGGATCTATCCGAAACGTCAGAAAATTGATCTGCTCAGTGTCAGTGGACATAAGATCCATGGACCGAAGGGAACGGGATTTTTATATATTGGTGAGAAAGTGAAGATCAGGCCGATTCTGTTTGGGGGTGGTCAGCAGAGGGATATCCGTTCCGGTACAGAGAATGTACCTGGAATTGCAGGTCTTGGTCTTGCAGCTGAGCTTGCATACAAAGATTTTGATATCAAGACTGCCCTGATGAGAGAACTGAAAGAATACTTTATCAGTGAGATCAGTAAGATGGAAAATACCGTGATCCATGGAGTGACGGATGAGGGGAGTGCTCCACATATCATCAGCCTGGGTGTAGCCGGGGTACGGAGCGAGGTTCTGCTGCATACACTGGAGGACAAGGGAATCTATGTATCGTCCGGATCAGCATGTGCTTCAAACCATCCGGCAGTCAGCGGAGTATTAAAAGGAATCGGGGCAGCGAGGGAATACCTGGATGCAACCATCAGGATCAGTATGTCGGAGTTTACAACAAAGGAAGAGATTGATTATCTTTTAGAGGCACTTTATAAGTGTGTTCCGATGCTGAGAAGATATACAAGACACTAAGTGTATAAGAAGAGAAGGAGAAAACAGATGAAATTTCATTCATTTTTGATCAAATACGGAGAGATTGGGATCAAGGGAAAGAACCGTTATATTTTTGAAGATGCACTGGTGCGTCAGATCCGCTATGCCCTGCAGGGAGCAGATGGAGAATTTTTGGTTCATAAGTGCCATGGAAGAGTTTATGTGGACTGTGAGGGAGAATATGATTTTGAGGAAACGGTAGAAAGCCTGAAAAAGGTCTTTGGTATCGTGGGAATCTGTCCGGTTGTACGCGTTCCGGTGGCTGAACTGGAGCAGTTAAAGCAAGATGTTGTATCCTATGTGGATCAGGTCTATGAGGATAAGAACCTTACTTTTAAAGTGGAGGCAAGAAGAGCAAATAAGCGTTATCCGGTCAATTCCATGGAAATCAACTGTGCAGTGGGAGAAGCGGTACTGGAGGCATTTCCGGAGACAAAGGTAGATGTGCATGATCCTGATGTGAGACTGAATGTGGAAATCAGGGAAGAGGTTTATATCTATTCAAAGATCATTCCGGGACCAGGAGGAATGCCGATCGGTACAAACGGAAGTGCCATGCTGCTTCTGTCCGGAGGAATCGACAGTCCGGTTGCCGGCTATATGATCGCAAAGCGAGGCGTTGAGATCGAGGCAACTTATTTTCATGCCCCACCGTATACGAGTGAGAGAGCCAAAGAAAAGGTAGTAGACCTTGCACGTCTGGTGTCTGCCTATGCAGGACCGATCAAGCTGCATGTAGTCAATTTTACGGATATTCAGCTTGCTATTTATGAAAAATGCCCGCATGATGAGCTGACGATCATTATGCGTCGTTATATGATGAAAATTGCCGAACATTTTGCAAAGAAAGACGGCTGCCTGGGGCTGATCACCGGAGAAAGTATCGGTCAGGTGGCAAGTCAGACGATGCAGAGTCTGAATGCAACCAATGCGGTTTGTACACTTCCGGTTTACCGTCCGCTGATCGGATTTGACAAAAAGGAGATCGTGGAGATTTCAGAGAAGATCAACACATATGAGACATCGATCCAGCCATTTGAGGATTGCTGTACGATCTTTGTGGCAAAGCATCCGGTGACGAAACCGAACCTTGAAAGAATTGAGAAGTCCGAACTGAATCTGACCGATGTGATCGATGATCTGATGAAGACGGCGATCGAGACAGCAGAAGTGATCCAGATCCGTCAGAATAAAGCATAAAACTGTGAGAAATACGCGTTACAGGTTTTGCTGATTATCGCGGCAGCTGTCAGGAGCTGATGCAGGCACAGGCTCTGGTATGCTGACCGCATAATAATAAAGAGGAAAGTCCGGTCAGGGCTTTCCTCTTAAATCGGCAAATATTTGGTTTATCCTGAATGCTTATTTGATGATATAAGCATCAAGTGCTGTAAGAATTTCATCAACGTTTCCGTCAGCGTGGATGTTCAGATCAATCGGCTTGGAAAGATCAAGACTGAAAATTCCCATGATTGATTTGGCATCTATAACATATCTTCCGGATACTAAATCAAAATCATTGTCATACTTGGTAATAGTATTAACAAATGACTTAACTTTGTCGATTGAATTTAATGAAATCTGTACTGTCTTCATTTCAAATCCCTCCTTGAATCTGCAATATTTGAGGTCTGTTACGACCTATATATATTCTAAGGGATGATAAAGTAAAAGTCAAGGAACATTAGAGGAAAAAAGAGGTAATAACTATGTCAAAAAAAGCTGCATTACACAACCTTGGATGCAAGGTAAATGCATATGAAACTGAGGCTATGCAGGAAATGCTGGAAAAAGCCGGATATGAGATTGTCCCGTTCAAAGAGGGGGCAGATGTCTATGTGATCAACACCTGTACCGTGACGAATATTGCAGACCGAAAGTCCCGGCAGATGCTGCACCGGGCAAGGAAAATGAATCCGGATGCAGTGGTTGTTGCAGCGGGATGTTATGTGCAGGCACAGGAGGGAAAAGTGGATTCCTGTATTGATATCGTGCTTGGAAATAATAAAAAGAAAGACCTGATCAGGATACTGGATGAATATATGAAGTCCCGTGCAGAGAGCGGGCAGGAAACGGAGATACTGCCGGATGTGGAACTGGAAGATATCGGGCATACAAAGGAGTATGAATCCCTCAATCTGACAAAACCGGGAGATCATACGAGAGCATACATCAAAGTACAGGATGGATGCAACCAGTTTTGCACATACTGTATCATTCCCTATGCAAGAGGAAGAGTCCGCAGCCGTTCAATGGAAGATGTAACGGAAGAGGTTCGGACACTGGCAGAAAATGGATACAAAGAAGTTGTCCTTACGGGAATCCATTTAAGTTCCTATGGAATTGATTTTGATAAAGAAAGACATCTGCTGGATCTGATCCGGGCTGTTCATCAGATCCAGGGGATCGAAAGAATCCGGCTTGGTTCACTGGAACCGGGGATTATCACAGAAGAATTTGCAGAAGCAATTTCAAAGTTGCCAAAGATGTGCCCGCATTTCCATCTCTCACTGCAGAGTGGCTGCAATGCGACATTAAAGCGTATGAACCGGAGATATACAAGCGAAGAATATGCACAGCGTTGTGGTATCCTGAGAAAATATTTTGAAAATCCCGCATTGACAACAGATGTGATCGTCGGTTTCCCGGGAGAGACGGAGGAAGAATTTGAAGCTTCCAGGAACTTCGTGGATTCGATTGATTTTTATGAGACCCATATTTTCAAGTATTCGAGAAGAGAAGGAACAAAGGCAGCAGTTATGCCGGATCAGGTGAGTGAAGAAAAAAAGTCTGTGCGGAGTGCTAAAATGATCGAAATGGGTGAGCAGAAGCGGAGAGCTTATGAGGAAAGTTTTATTGGAAAAGAAGTTGAAGTTCTGGTGGAAGAGGAAATCAAAAGAGACGGAGAAATCTTTTGGACAGGACATACAAAAGAATATATCAAAATTGCACTACAAAGCAGGGAAAACCTGAGGAATTGTATCGTAAAAGTTCAAATTGAAGATGCTTTACAAATTATTCATTGAATTTCAGAGTGAATTATATTAAACTTGAGATAAGGCATCGGTTTCAGTCAGGAGACTAGTGCGATTGCAGACTTCCGGGTCAGGCAGCATCCGGGGTGTGACAGACAGATAAAAGCAAGACAGGAGGAAGAAAAATGGGCGATTTAAGTAATACGCAGTTCTTTCAGGTAGAGCCGGGACCGCAGATTTCTGCGAAAGATATTCTTGATATCGTATATAAGGCTCTGAAGGAAAAGGGATATAATCCGGTGAATCAGATCGTAGGTTATATTATGTCTGGAGATCCGACTTATATCACCAGTTATAACGGTGCGAGAAGCCTTGTGATGAAGGTAGAGCGTGATGAACTGGTAGAAGAATTACTGAAAGTGTATATCGAACATAATTCTTGGGAATAATCAGAATATGAGGATCATGGGACTGGATTACGGCACAAAGACAGTGGGCGTTGCGATCAGTGACGCACTGAAGATCACCGCACAGGGGATTGAGACGATACAGCGGAAGGAAGAGAACAAGCTGAGAAAGACTTGTGCCAGGATTGAACAATTAATTAAAGAGTACGAGGTAGAAAAGATCGTACTCGGATTTCCTAAGCATATGAACAATGATATCGGGGAACGTGCTGAGAAATCTTTGGAATTTAAGGCGATGCTGGAGAGACGGACGGGTCTGGAAGTAGTTATGTGGGACGAGCGACTGACAACAGTGGCAGCAGAGCGTACGTTAATAGAGAGCAGTGTAAGAAGAGAAAACCGCAAGCAGTACGTTGATAAGATTGCGGCGGTTTTTATATTACAGGGATATTTGGATTTATTAAGCATGAGGAACGGAGCAGATGGAGAAGATTAAATTTGCATTTGGAGACGGAAATGGAGAGGACGAGTTTTTCGTCCTTGAGCAGACAAAGATCAACGGAGCTACATATATTCTTGTGACAGATTCGGAAGAGGATGATGCAGAATGCCTGATCTTAAAGGAGACGGGCGTGGAAGAACAGACGGATAAGATGTATGAGATCGTTGAGGATGATACAGAGCTTTTGGCAGTATCTAAAGTATTTGAAGAACTGCTGGAGGATGTAAGTATAGAGATGTAACAGGTTTTGGAAGACCGGTGGAGGGGAAACAGATACAGATGGGACAGGATAAGACGCAGGAATTACTGAAAGAGAAATTAAGAGAAAAGGGTCTGAAAGTGACTCACCAGAGGCTGCAGGTCTTATCTGTTCTTGAAGAGAATGGCGGACGGCATATGACGGCAGAGGATATTTATGAACTGGTGTCTGTGGACAGCCCGGAGATTGGTCTTGCAACGGTATACAGGACTCTGCAGCTTTTACTGGATATGCAGCTGGTGGATCGGATTGATTTCGGGGATGGATGTGTGCGGTATGAAATCGGACATCTGTTGAACGGCGATACCCGTCATAACCATCATCATCTGATCTGTAAAAGATGCAATAAGGTAGTTCCGTTTGATGATGATCTTCTGGATGATTTAGAAGAGCATATCGAAAAAGCGACCGGATTTCATGTACTGGATCATGAACTGAAGTTTTATGGTCTGTGCAGCAAATGTCAGAAAAAGGAAAATGAAGAGAAATAAAATGTAAAAAGCAATAAAGAAGAAAAGTTTATGGAGGTGTTTTATTTTTGAAAAAAAAGAATAATGGAAAATTGCGTATCATACCGCTTGGCGGTCTGGAGCAGATCGGTATGAACATTACTGCGTTCGAATACGAGGACAGTATTGTGGTCGTAGACTGCGGACTTGCATTCCCGGAGGATGATATGCTTGGAATCGATCTGGTTATCCCGGATGTCACGTATTTGAAAGATAATATTTCTAAAGTGAAAGGATTTGTAATCACCCACGGACATGAGGATCATATCGGAGCGTTGCCTTATGTGCTTAAGGAGATCAATATCCCGATCTATACTACGAAGCTTACGATGGGAATTATCGAGAATAAATTAAAAGAGCATAACCTGCTGCGCAGCACAAGAAGAAAAGTAGTCCGTCATGGACAGTCTATCAATCTCGGAAAGTTCAGGATCGAATTTATCAAGACAAACCACAGTATTCAGGATGCATCCGCACTGGCGATCTATTCCCCGGCAGGAGTGGTTGTGCATACAGGGGACTTTAAAGTGGATTATACACCGGTTTTCGGAGATGTGATCGATCTGCAGCGGTTTGCTGAGATTGGAAAGAAAGGGGTACTTGCACTGATGTCGGATAGTACGAATGCAGAACGCAAGGGATTTACCCAGTCCGAGCGTACCGTTGGTATCACATTCGACCATATTTTTGCGGAGCATCAGAATACCCGTCTGATCATTGCTACTTTTGCATCCAATGTAGACCGTGTACAGCAGATCATCAACTCTGCCTATAAATACGGAAGAAAAGTTGTCGTTGAAGGACGGAGCATGGTGAATATCATTTCGACGGCTTCGGAGCTGGGATATCTGAATGTTCCTGAGAATACGCTGATCGAGATCGATCAGATGAAGAATTATCCACCGGAGAAGATGGTGCTGATCACAACGGGAAGTCAGGGTGAATCCATGGCTGCTTTGTCACGTATGGCAGCAGACGTGCATCGGAAAGTGACGATCCAGCCGAACGATACGATCATTTTTAGCTCCAACCCGATTCCTGGAAATGAAAAGTCTGTATCAAGAGTCATCAATGAACTTTCAGCAAAGGGAGCAGAGGTTATCTTTCAGGATGCCCATGTATCAGGGCATGCATGTCAGGAAGAACTGAAGCTGATCTATTCACTGGTGAAGCCGAAATATGCGATCCCGGTGCATGGTGAATACCGCCATCTGAAAGCAAATGCAGGCGTGGCAACCTCTCTGGGAATCCCGAAAGAGAATGTCTTTATCATTCAGTCCGGTGATGTACTGGAGTTATGTGATGAGTCGGCAAAAGTAGTGGACAAGGTGCATACAGGTGCCATTCTTGTAGACGGATTAGGTGTCGGAGATGTTGGAAATATCGTATTGAGAGACAGACAGCATCTTGCGGAAGATGGAATTATTATCGTTGTCCTGACACTGGAACGCAGAACGAACCGTCTGCTTGCAGGACCGGATATTGTTTCCAGAGGATTTGTATATGTCCGTGAGTCAGAACAGTTGATGGAAGATGCAAGAAAGGCAGTGGCTGATGCACTGGATAAGTGCCTGCGAGGAAAGCATACGGACTGGAATAAGATCAAGCTGGTGATCCGGGATGCAATGAATGATTATATCTGGAAAAAGACGAAGAGAAGACCTATGGTGATTCCGATTATCATGGATGTGGATGTGTAGATATGATAGTAGATGAACGTATCATTACATTCATCAATTCTATGGATACAGAGAACAGTGAAATACTGGAGCAGATTGAAAAGGAGGCACGTGCAGATTCCGTTCCGATCATCCGGCGGGAGATGCAGAGCTTCCTCAGGACGCTCCTTATGCTGAAAAAACCTGTGCATATCCTTGAAGTGGGAACTGCCGTAGGTTTCTCTGCGTTATTGATGAGTGAATATGCACCGGAAGAGTGCAGGATTACGACAATAGAAAATTATGAAAAAAGGATTCCCATCGCCCGTGAAAATTTCAGGAGAGCAGGAAAAGCTGACCGGATCACTCTGATCGAGGGAGATGCGGCTGAAGTGCTTGCGAAGCTGACCGGGGAGTATGATTTTATTTTTATGGATGCAGCGAAAGGGCAGTATATCCACTATTTTCCGGAAGTGATGCGGCTTTTGGCAAAGGGAGGCTGTCTTGTATCGGATAACGTCATGCAGGATGGAGATATTATAGAATCGAGATTTGCCGTGGAACGGAGGAACAGGACGATCCATGCAAGGATGCGAGAGTATCTTTATGAATTGAAGCATAATGAAGAGCTGGTTACTTCGATCATCCCGCTGGGAGACGGTGTAACGGTAAGTATAAAGAAATAGCAGGAAGGAACAAAAACGATGAGCAGACATCCAGAATTATTGATTCCGGCGAGCAGCCTGGAAGTGCTGAAGACAGCGGTTATCTTTGGAGCAGATGCAGTTTATATCGGTGGAGAAGTATTTGGATTGCGTGCGAAAGCAAAAAATTTCTCAATGGAGGACATGAGAGAAGGGATTGCATTTGCACATGCACACGATGTGAAGGTTTATGTGACCGCCAATATTCTTGCACATAATGGAGATCTCGATGGAGTACGCATATATTTTGAAGAATTAAAGGAAATCGGACCGGATGCATTGATCATTGCAGATCCGGGAGTTTTTGATATTGCGAAAGAGGTTTGTCCGGAAATTGAACGTCATATCAGTACGCAGGCAAATAATACTAACTATGGTACTTATAATTTCTGGTATCGTCAGGGGGCAAGCCGTGTTGTATCGGCAAGAGAATTGTCGCTGCAGGAACTGAAGGAATTAAGAGCAAAAATTCCGGCAGACCTGGAGATTGAGACTTTTGTCCATGGGGCGATGTGTATTTCTTATTCGGGAAGATGTCTTCTGAGTAACTATTTTACCGGAAGAGATGCGAATCAGGGAGCATGTACCCATCCATGCCGTTGGAAATATGCGGTAGTGGAGGAGACAAGACCGGGAGAATATATGCCGGTTTATGAAAATGAGCGTGGAACTTATATTTTCAATTCAAAAGATCTGTGCATGATCGAACATATACCAGAGCTGATCGATGCTGGAATCGACAGTCTGAAGATCGAAGGACGTATGAAGACGGCTCTGTATGTTGCAACGGTTGCAAGAACTTACCGCAAGGCACTGGATGATTATCAGAAAGACCCGGAATTATACAGAAAAAATATGCCTTGGTATCTGGATCAGATATCAAACTGTACTTATCGTCAGTTTACGACAGGCTTCTTTTTTGGTAAGCCGGATTCGGAATCTCAGATCTATGACAGTAATACGTACATTAAAGAATACACTTATCTGGGGATTGCAGGAGAGGTGAAAGATGGTCTGATCCGGATTGAGCAGAGAAATAAGTTTTCAGTTGGTGAGACCATCGAGATCATGAAGCCGGACGGGCGGAATGTCGAGGCGAAGGTAGTTCGGATCGTCAACCAGGACGGGGAAGAACAGGAAAATGCACCGCATCCGAAGCAGATTCTTTATGTGGAACTCAGTGAGCAGGCAGATGTATATGATCTGTTGAGAAGGCAGGAAAAGGTCTGAAAAATTAAAAACTGATTATGTAGCTGCAGGGAACCGCCAGAGGCAGTTCCTGCAGGTCAGCAGAACCAGACCCTGAGTTTTTCTACAGCACTTTTTTCAATCCGGGATACATAAGAACGGGAAATGCCAAGCAGAGAGGCAATTTCCCGTTGCGTGTATTCTTCACCATTATATAAACCATATCTCATTTTTAATACAAGACGTTCACGGGGAGAGAGTTCACTCTCCACTTTTTCATATAATTTTTGAATATTTTCTTTCAGATACAGTTTTTCGGGAACATCGGTATCAGTAGTTTCAATGATATCGTAAAGACGTATTTCATTGCCGTCCCGGTCGGTGCCAATGGGTTCATAAAGAGAAATTTCTTTTCCCCCTTTTTTCCTGGCACGCAGGTACATCAGGATCTCATTTTCAACACAGCGGGATGCATAGGCAGCGAGTCGGTTCCCTTTTTCAGGATCAAATGAAATGACTGCTTTGATGAGTCCGATCGTACCGATGGAGATCAGATCTTCCGCTTCTTCCCCAAGATTCTGGTATTTTCTTACGATATGAGCCACAAGCCTCAGATTACGCTCAATGAGAATGTGCTTTGCTTCCAGATCACCCTCGGTGTACTTTTGAAAGTAATACTTTTCTTCGTCAGGCGTGAGGGGATTGGGAAATGTCTTCAAGGATACACCTCTTAGCACATTTGATATCATTGTATGAAAAAGGACATTATATCGTGCTTTTCCATCTGAAAAATGCCTGGGATTCAGTAAAAAAATTCTAAAATCAGGAAAAGAAAAATAAACTCCATTGACTTTTGAAAGAGAGTCCTCTATTCTGTCAGTACATTTCCAGAGCCTTCCGCTCTGGCGATCAGATCAGGCTGGTTCAGCCAGGTTTCATGGAAAGTGATTTCGTAAAAAGAACGGTTTTATTATTCGGAAAGAGGTGCGTATTGAGTTTCAGTACAGTAGTATCTGCCGCAACCGAAGGACTTGCAGTAGAATTTGTCCATGTGGAGGCAGATGTCAGCAATGGTCTGCCGATATTTCACATGGTAGGATATCTTGCCTCGGAAGTAAAAGAGGCAGGAGAACGTGTCAGAACAGCAATTAAAAATTCAGGATTTGATTTTCCGGCAAAAAGGACGGTGATCAATCTGTCACCGGCAACGATGCGGAAGAGAGGAGCATCTTTTGATCTTCCGATTGCAGTGGCAGTGCTGACCGCTCTCGGAGAACTGTCAGAATCCAGGATTCAGAATACTCTGATCATCGGAGAAATGGGACTGGACGGGAGTGTCAGAAAAGTTCCCGGAATCCTGCCGATCGTGGCAGAGGCGAAAGAAAGAGAAGTCAGAAGGTGTATTGTGCCGGAAGAAAATAAGGCAGAGGCAGCTTTGGTCAGTGGAATGCAGGTAATCGGGGTGAAAAACTTAAAAGAAACCATTGAGTTTTTGAAAAGCGGGAGTAAGCCGAAAAAAAAGAAAGTGCAGCAGAACGGGAGGGTGCAGGAAAGAGAGACAGAGGAGAGTTTTCCGGATTTTGGAGATCTCCGCGGACAGGAAAATGTCAGGAGGGCAGCAGAAATTGCAGTGGCAGGAGGTCATAATCTGCTGCTGGTCGGTCCTCCGGGCAGTGGAAAGACAATGACAGCCGGCTGTATTGCAGGAATCCTTCCACCGATGAGTATGGAAGAAAGTATGGAGGTAACGAAAATCTACAGTGTTATGGGGATGGTAAATGAAATACAGCCGTTGATCCGGAAGAGACCGTTCAGAAATGTACATCATACAGCAACGAGGGCGGCACTGATCGGAGGAGGGATGATCCCGAAACCCGGGGAGATCAGTCTGGCACATCAGGGCGTCCTCTTTTTAGATGAACTTCCTGAATTTAAAAAAGGTGTCCTTGAGGTGCTGAGACAGCCATTGGAGCAGCATTGCATCCGCATTACAAGAAATTATGGCACATATACATTTCCGGCAGATTTTATGCTGGTGGCAGCGATGAATCCCTGTCCGTGCGGGTGCTATCCGGATCTGGAACGATGTACTTGTACGCCTGCACAGATCCAGGCTTATCTCGGAAAGATCAGCCAGCCCTTTTTAGACAGGATCGATCTGTGTGTGGAGGCAGGGAGAGTTGACTATGAGAATCTGACAGAACAGAAAAAAGGAGAATCATCAGCAAAGATCAGGATGCGGGTCTGCAGGGTGAGAAATCTTCAGAAAGAGCGATATGAAGGGAAGAAGATCAGAAAAAATACGCAGCTTCAGGGGGAGTTACTGAAAAAATACTGCACATTGGGGCCAAAAGAAGAAGCTATGATGCGTCAGGCATTTGAACGGTTCAGTCTGACGGCAAGATCCTATCACCGGGTTCTACGGGTGGCAAGAACGATCGCAGATCTGGATGGCAGGGAAAAAATCAGCGAAGAACATCTGGGTGAAGCTTTAGGATATCGTATGGTTGACAAAAAATACTGGGGCAGATAAAAGGCGGAGAAAAGGGAAGAGAACCTGTGTGGAAAGCAGAATGGAACGAGAAAGAAAATAGAAAGAAAGCAGAAAGAACCATAAAAAGAACAAAAGAAAGAGGCATGGATATGGAACAGGAAAAATATGAGGTATGGTTTGCCGGGATACGGGGACTTGGTGCAAGAAAAAAATATTTGCTTCATGAAGCTCTGGAATCGTGCAGAAATGCATATTATATAGAAGAAACGCAATTAAAAAAATTCCCTTTTCTGACAGAAAAGGACTGTCAGGAAATCAGGCAGGCACAAAAGATGAAAGATCCGGAAAAAATCTACGAGGAAATGAAGAAAAAAGGAATCCGTATAATCCCGTATTTTTCGGAAAAATATCCCCCCAAATTACTTCAGCTTGTGGATTTTCCGTTTGCATTATTCGTGAAAGGAAAGCTTCCAGGAAAAGATACTGAGAAGGCAGCAATCGTAGGAGCGAGGAACTGCACCGCTTACGGAGAAAAATATGCAGTAGAATATGGAAGAAAGCTGGCACAGGCAGGAGTTGATATCATCAGCGGACTGGCAAGAGGAATTGATGGTATGGGACATCGTGGGGCATTGATGGGAAGGGGGAAAACGTTTGCAGTTCTGGGCTGTGGTGTGGATATCTGTTACCCGAGAGAACATATCGGTCTGTATATGGATCTTCTGGAACAGGGAGGTGGGATCTTGTCTGAGTTTCCACCCGGTACGCCACCGCTGGCTGTCAATTTCCCGCTCAGAAACCGGATCATTAGTGGGTTGTCTGATGTGATCCTTATCATGGAGGCAAAGGAGCGGAGCGGTTCACTTATCACAGCCGATCTGGCACTGGAACAGGGGAAGGAGGTTTATGCTCTGCCCGGACCGGTAGACAGTCCTCTCAGTACCGGCTGTAACCGGCTGATCCAGCAGGGAGCCGGTGTACTCCTGTCTGCTGAAAACCTGCTGAATGAATGGGGAATTATGCCGGATAATTTGTGCAGAAAGACGGAGATAAAACCTGATAAAAATAAAAAAACGCTTGAAAGTGAAGATGAATTGGTGTATAGTTGTGTCGGTCTGTATCCAAAGAATGTGGAAAATTTAGTGCTGGAGACAGGACTGGAAATCAGGAAACTGATGAGCGTTCTGGTATCTTTGGAGTTACAGGGATATATAAAAGAAGTTTCAAAGAATTATTATATCAGAAGGTAGAAGAAAGAATAGTTCTGCCGGATGGAGGAAGTAGATTTATGGCACATTATCTTGTAATCGTGGAGTCTCCTGCAAAGGTAAAGACAATTAAGAAATTCCTTGGAAGTAATTATACCGTGACGGCTTCCCAGGGACATGTAAGGGATCTTCCGAAAAGTCAGCTTGGAATAGACGTAGACAATGACTACGAACCAAAATATATTACAATCCGTGGGAAAGGAGATATCCTTGCCAACCTCAGAAAAGAAGCAAAAAAGTCAGATAAAGTCTTTCTTGCAACCGACCCTGACCGTGAGGGAGAAGCCATTTCGTGGCATCTTGCTACAGCATTGAAGCTGGACGAAAAGAAGATGCGGCGTATCACATTTAACGAGATTACGAAAAATGCAGTAAAAGTATCACTGAAAAATCCAAGAGATATTGATATGAATCTGGTAGATGCCCAGCAGGCAAGGAGAGAACTGGATCGTATGGTGGGATATAAGATCAGTCCGTTGCTCTGGGCGAAAGTGAAAAGAGGTCTGAGTGCAGGAAGAGTCCAGTCGGTGACACTTCGCATTATTGCAGACCGTGAAGCAGAGATCGATGCATTTATTCCTGAAGAATACTGGTCGCTGGAGGCAGTGCTTAAGGTAAAAGGAGAAAGACGTCCACTGACGGCAAAGTTCTACGGAACTGAGAAAGAAAAAATGACGATCCATTCTAAAAAGGAAATGGACGGGATTCTGAAAACTCTGGAAAATGCAGAGTTTCAGATTACGGATATTAAAAAGAGTGAGCGGATCCGCAAGGCACCGTTACCGTTTACGACCAGTACCTTGCAGCAGGAAGCGGCAAAGGCTCTGAATTTTGGAACGCAGAAGACAATGCGTATTGCACAGCAGTTATACGAAGGTGTGGATATCAAGGGCAGTGGAACCGTAGGTATCATTACCTATCTGCGTACGGATTCAACACGTATTTCGGATGAGGCGGATGCTGCAGCGAGAGGATATATCGGTTCGGTTTACGGAGCGGAATATGTAGCTGCAGGAAATCAGGTTAAAAATGATGGAAAGAAGATTCAGGATGCCCATGAAGCGATCCGTCCGACTGACATTTCCAGGACACCGGCGGCAATAAAAGAGTCTCTTACGAGAGATCAGTTTCGTCTGTATCAACTGATATGGAAACGTTTTACGGCAAGCCGTATGCAGCCGGCACGTTATGAGACAACGGCGGTTAAGATCGGGGCAGCAGGCTATTGCTTTACCGTTGCAACTTCAAAAGTAGCTTTTGACGGATTCCGCTGCGTGTATACAGAAGCAGAGGAAGAGAAAGAGGAGAGCAATGTTCTTGTTGGAAATCTGAGTATGGATTCAGTGCTGACAAGAGAGGAGTTTGAACCAAAGCAGCATTTTACTCAGCCGCCGGCACATTATACGGAGGCAAGTCTTGTAAAGACACTGGAAGAACTGGGGATTGGAAGACCTAGTACTTATGCTCCGACGATCTCTCTGATTCTGGGAAGACGCTATGTGACAAAAGAGGGAAAAAATCTCTACATGACTGAAATCGGGGAAGTTGTCAATAATATGATGAAACAGTCTTTCCCAAGTATTGTGGATGTGCATTTCACAGCAAATATGGAAGGACTTCTGGATATGGTTGAAGAGGGAAAAGTACCGTGGAAAGAAGTAATCCGTAATTTCTACCCGGATCTGGACGAAGCTGTGCAGAAAGCAGAAAAAGAGCTGGAGAGTGTGACGATTGAGGATGAGGTGACTGATGTAGTCTGTGAGGAATGTGGACGAAATATGGTCATCAAGTATGGGCCACATGGAAAATTCCTTGCCTGCCCGGGATTCCCGGAATGCAGAAATACGAAGCCATATCTGGAGAAAATCGGAGTACCATGTCCGATATGCGGAAAAGATGTTGTGATCCGCAAGACGAAAAAAGGAAGAAAATATTACGGTTGTGAGAATAATCCAGAATGTGAATTCATGTCATGGCAGAAGCCGTCGAAAGAAAAGTGTCCACAGTGTGGTGGATATATGGTTGAAAAGGGAAATAAGCTTGTATGTGCAGACGAGCAGTGTGGTTATGTAACAAGTCTGAAAAAAGAGCAGGATCATGCGTAAATTACATTGATGTTTTCAGAATTGTATGATAATATAGACTTGCTTACAAAATTTTTTGTATTTGTATATACAACTTAGAATTGTGGAGGAGACAATGAGCGTACAATTATTGGATAAGACCAGAAAGATTAATAAACTTTTGCATAATAATAATTCCAGCAAAGTAGTGTTTAATGATATCTGTGCCGTCCTGACGGAGATTCTTGATTCCAATGTACTGGTTGTCAGTAAGAAAGGAAAGATTCTGGGAGTCAGCAAGTGTGATCATGTCAGAGAGATTCATGAACTGATCACCGAGGCAGTCGGATCGCATATTGACAGTATGCTCAATGAGCGTCTTTTAAGCGTCCTGTCTACCAAGGAAAATGTAAATCTTGAGACTCTGGGATTTTCTGCTGATGCAGTAGAGGGATGTCAGGCGATCATTACACCGATCGATATTGCGGGAGAAAGACTTGGTACATTATTTATTTATAAGCAGGATGCTACCTATTCCATTGATGATATTATTCTTAGCGAGTATGGTACTGCGGTTGTTGGACTTGAGATGCTTCGTTCAGTGAATGAAGAAAGTGCTGAAGAGACGAGAAAAGAACATGTTGTCCAGGCTGCGATCAGTACCCTTTCATTTTCAGAACTTGAAGCGATCATCCATATTTTTAAAGAACTGAACGGAACAGAGGGGATTCTGGTTGCAAGCAAAGTGGCTGACCGTGTAGGAATTACCCGTTCCGTGATCGTGAATGCACTGCGTAAGTTTGAAAGTGCGGGTGTGATCGAGTCCCGGTCTTCAGGTATGAAAGGAACTTACATTAAAGTACTGAACGATTATGTATTTACAGAACTGGAACGGATTGAGAAAGAGCGGATGTATTAGGAAGGAAAGACAGCTATGTATGAGGGAAATCCTGTTGACCTGCAAATGGAAAAAGTTATATCTGCGGATGGAATTTTTGACGACACGACAAGAGCCTGCCGGGTATATAAGTATGATATCGAGGATGAATACATTTATCTTGAATTGAAAGAGGATGAATTGACAGCGATCCTGCTGGATGCAAAGTACCGGTGTTATATTTCCACGAAGACGGAACTTCTGTGCTGTTCCGGTGTCGTAAAAGAGAGATACCGGTCAGAGGGGATCAATCTTTTAAAGTTCCGCATTGAGAATGGATTTTATAATATCTATGAGAACCGCCGGGCGACAAGGCACATATAAGAAACTTTATAAAAGGCATAAAAGAACGTAAAGAAGAGCTACAGGAAAAGAACCTGCGGCTCTTTTTGGGTTGTACAAACCCGGCAGGCTGCATTCGTGCGTACGATTGAGGAAGGAATCTAAAAAAAATCTAAACTAGGTTGACAAATGGGAAGTGGAGTGCTATTTTATATTCATGGGTTAGCACTCAAGCGAAAAGAGTGCTAATAAGCTGAATATCAAGGAGGAATTACAATGAAATTAGTACCATTAGGTGACAAGATCGTTTTAAAGCAGTTAGAAGCAGAAGAGACTACAAAGTCCGGTATCGTATTACCGGGACAGGCGAAAGAAAAACCGCAGGAGGCAGAAGTTATCGCTGTAGGACCTGGCGGTAATATTGATGGAAAAGAAGTTGTAATGCAGGTAAAGGTCGGAGATAAAGTTATTTATTCCAAGTATGCAGGAACCGATGTTGAGCTGGATGGCGAGGAATATATCATCGTTAAGCAGAATGATATTCTTGCAATCGTTGAGTAAAGCACGTTCAGAGACGGAGAAAGCCTGAAAGGAATGGCAGGCAGATCTGAAGAACAGGGACAGATCAGAGAAGCATAGATGGATTGAAAAGAATGAAAAGGAGATGCAGTGAGATGGCAAAGGAAATTAAATATGGCTCAGAAGCCAGAGCAGCACTTGAAAAAGGTGTAAACCAGTTGGCAGATACAGTAAAAGTTACGTTAGGACCAAAAGGAAGAAATGTTGTCCTTGATAAATCTTTCGGAGCACCATTGATCACCAATGACGGTGTTACGATCGCAAAAGAGATCGAGCTGGAAGATGGATTTGAGAATATGGGAGCACAGTTGATCAGAGAGGTTGCATCCAAGACCAATGATGTTGCCGGCGATGGTACTACAACAGCTACGGTACTGGCACAGGCAATGGTTCATGAGGGAATGAAGAATCTGGAAGCCGGAGCAAACCCGATCGTTTTAAGAAAGGGCATGAAGAAGGCAACAGATAAAGCAGTAGAAGCTATTCGTGAGATGAGCAGCAAAGTAAATGGAAAAGAGCAGATTGCAAGAGTCGCAGCTGTATCTTCAGGAGATGATGCAGTTGGTCAGATGGTAGCAGATGCGATGGAAAAAGTATCCAACGATGGTGTGATTACGATCGAGGAGTCTAAGACTATGCAGACAGAACTGGATCTTGTAGAAGGTATGCAGTTTGACCGCGGATATATTTCAGCTTATATGGCAACCGATATGGAGAAGATGGAAGCAGTTCTGGATGACCCATATATTCTGATCACAGATAAGAAGATTTCCAATATTCAGGAGATCCTTCCACTTCTGGAACAGGTCGTACAGTCAGGAGCAAGACTTCTTATCATCGCTGAGGATATCGAGGGAGAGGCTCTTACAACCCTGATCGTGAACAAACTGCGTGGAACATTCAACGTAGTAGCTGTAAAAGCTCCTGGTTATGGTGACAGAAGAAAAGAGATGCTGCAGGACATCGCCATCCTGACAGGCGGACAGGTGATCTCAGAAGAGCTTGGATTTGACCTGAAAGAGACGACAATGGATCAGCTTGGTCGTGCAAAATCTGTAAAAGTACAGAAAGAGAATACAGTAATCGTTGATGGTTGTGGAGATAAGAATGCAATTGAAGACCGTGTTGCACAGATTAAGAAAGCTCTTGAAGAGACAACTTCTGAATTTGATAAAGAGAAACTGCAGGAAAGACTTGCAAAACTGGCAGGTGGAGTTGCAGTGATCCGTGTAGGTGCAGCAACAGAGACTGAGATGAAAGAAGCAAAGCTCCGTATGGAAGATGCACTGAATGCCACAAGAGCAGCAGTAGAAGAAGGAATTATCGGTGGAGGCGGTTCAGCTTACATCCATGCTTCCAAAGAAGTTAAGAAGTTTGCTGATGAACTTGAAGGCGATGAGAAGACAGGTGCGAACATCATCCTGAAAGCTCTGGAAGCTCCACTGTATCAGATCGCAAAGAATGCGGGACTTGAGGGTGCAGTCATTGTAAATAAAGTAAGAGAGTCTGAGCCGGGAACAGGATTTGATGCTTATAATGAGAAGTATGTCAATATGGTTGAGCAGGGAATCCTTGATCCTGCAAAGGTAACAAGAAGTGCTCTTCAGAACGCGACAAGTGTTGCATCTACTCTGCTGACAACAGAGTCAGTTGTAGCAACGATCAAAGAAGATGCTCCTGCCATGCCGGCAGGCGGTGCAGGCGGTATGGGTATGATGTAAGCAGTGTTCATCATCCTGTTGAGAACTGGAAAAAGAAATGGGGTGCGGAAATGTGTAGACGTTTCCGCATTTTTTTATTTGTCGAAGTTTTAAAGTTCTTGACAACTGATCTGAATTTAGGTACTATAACAGGTAACAATCACTAATATTTTGATCTTATAAGGAAAGAGAGGTATTTTGCATAATGGGAAAAATTATTGGAGAAGGTATTACATTTGATGATGTTCTTCTTGTACCTGCATATTCGGAAGTAATCCCGAATCAGGTCGATCTTTCAACATATCTGACGAAGAAGATCAGACTGAACATCCCGATGATGAGTGCCGGAATGGATACAGTTACAGAACACCGCATGGCGATCGCAATGGCACGTCAGGGTGGAATTGGTATCATTCATAAGAATATGTCAATCGAACAGCAGGCAGAAGAGGTAGACAAGGTAAAGCGTTCTGAGAATGGTGTTATTACTGATCCGTTTTTCCTTTCTCCGGAGCATACACTGGAGGATGCAAATAATCTGATGGCGAAGTTCCGTATTTCAGGAGTTCCGATCACAGAGGGACGTAAGCTTGTAGGAATCATTACAAACCGTGACCTCAAGTTTGAGACGGATTTTTCAAAAAAGATCAAAGAGTCCATGACTTCAGAGGGACTGGTCACAGCCAAAGAGGGAATTACTCTTGAAGAGGCAAAGAAGATCCTTGCAAAGGCAAGAAAAGAAAAGCTCCCGATCGTAGATGATGAAGGCAACTTAAAGGGTCTTATCACGATCAAAGATATTGAGAAGCAGATCAAATATCCACTTTCCGCAAAGGATGAGCAGGGAAGACTTCTCTGTGGCGCAGCAGTTGGTATTACGGCAAATTGTCTGGATCGTGTAGAGGCGCTGGTGAAATCTCATGTCGATGTTGTTGTTATGGATTCCGCACATGGACATTCCGCTAATGTACTTCGTACTGTAAGAATGGTAAAGGATGCATATCCGGATCTTCAGGTTGTTGCAGGAAATGTTGCGACAGGAGAAGCAGCAAAAGCATTGATCGAGGCAGGGGTAGATGCTGTGAAAGTCGGTATCGGACCTGGATCGATCTGTACCACCCGTATCGTTGCCGGTATCGGTGTACCGCAGGTTACAGCAGTTATGGACTGCTATGCTGCGGCAAAAGAGTACGGAATTCCGATCATTGCTGATGGAGGCATCAAGTATTCAGGAGATATGACAAAAGCAATCGCAGCCGGTGCGAATGTGTGTATGATGGGAAGTATCTTTGCCGGATGTGATGAGAGTCCAGGAACATTTGAACTTTATCAGGGAAGAAAATATAAAGTTTACCGTGGAATGGGATCGATCGCAGCGATGGAGAACGGAAGTAAAGACCGTTATTTCCAGGAGAATGCAAAGAAGCTTGTACCGGAAGGTGTAGAAGGTCGTGTCGCTTATAAAGGATCAGTAGAAGATACTGTCTTCCAGTTAATGGGTGGTCTTCGTGCCGGTATGGGTTACTGTGGAACGAATACGGTTGAAGAACTGAAAGAGAACGGACAGTTTGTAAAGATTTCAGCCGCTTCTCTGAAAGAGAGTCATCCGCATGATATCCACATTACGAAGGAAGCTCCGAACTACAGCGTAGATGAATAAATAAGATCTTGTGCCGGCACAGTCACTGGATTGTTGTCCACATAAATAAAAATAACGTACCCTGTCAGGTTTACTGATACGGTACGTTATTTTTTATATGTTTTTGTTTTAAAAGAAAGTCCTAAGATTTTATTCAGAATCCTTTAGAAAAGCTATGCTATAATGGACAATATGTAAAGGAGTTGTGTGAAGACAAAAGATTTTTATATATGAGGTACAGAATATGGCACAGGGAAACAGAAGAGTTGAAAAAACGAGACCGGACAGAGGAAAATGGACCAGGAAAAGAAGGAGTTCGGGAAATACAGGTGGAAGAAAAAAGAACAGAGGGAGCAGACCTTTGGGGAGAAAAAGAAGAGTGGTGAAAAAATACCGCCTGATCCGTATCGGAGTAGTGATCCTGTTTTTGTTGACAGTGGTTCTTCTGCTTCGTTCGTGTATCAGAAAAGTCAGAGGAACAGACAGTATGTCATCAGATTACGGAGCAGTTAACGTGGATGCGTCAGAGCCAGTGATTGATGTGCAGCTTCTGGATGTAAATCCATATTCAAGACCCGGTACAACGATTGATGAGATTCATGGAATTGTGATCCATTATACAGCAAATCCAGGAAGTACGGCACAGGAGAACAGGGATTATTTTAATGGCTTGAAGGACAGCCATGAGACAGAGGCCAGCAGCAATTTTGTAATCGGACTGGATGGAGAGATCATCCAGTGTGTGCCGACGTGGGAGATGGCTTATGCATCAAATGAACGGAATGCGGATACGGTATCTATTGAGTGCTGTCACCCGGATGAGACAGGAAAGTTTACAAAAGAAACTTATCAGTCGATGGTTCAGCTTACAGCATGGCTGTGTAAAAAATATAATCTGAATGAGGATCAGGTCATCCGTCATTATGATGTGACCGGGAAAATTTGTCCGAAATATTTTGTGGAAGATGAAGCCGCATGGGAACAGTTTAAAAATAATATAAGGAAGTCACTTGAAAAATGATCGAAAAATCTTGCTATCCCACTTTCGAATTGCTATAATGAAATGGATTGTGCGACGAAAAAAGATTTTACCGGAAAATCTGTAAGAAGCATAAAGAAGTGTGGAGGTTTTAGGATGAACGATCTGGAAATGTACCGCGAGCAGCTTGCGTTGTGTGATGATAAGATCATTGATGCACTCGTGGAGAGAAATGCCATCATCGAAAAGATCATGGCTTATAAAGAAACTTATGGTATGCCGATTCTCCAGCCGGCTCAGGAAGCAAAGCAGGAACGCAGACTGAATGAGAAGCTGAAAGATAATAAATATCAGGATGAGATCCATGATGTATTTAAACGGATCTTAAGGAACAGTAAGAGAATTCAGGCAAGAAAGCTCTTCTCCTATAATATTGTTCTGATCGGATTTATGGGAGCAGGAAAATCCACCATTTCCGATTACTTAAGTACTATGTTCGACATGAAACTGGTGGAGATGGATCAGGAGATCGTAGAACGTGAAGAGATGAGTATCCCGGATATTTTTGCTACTTACGGAGAAGAATATTTTCGTAATCTTGAGACAAATCTTCTCAAAGAACTGCAGGAGGGTGAGAACTGTATTATTTCCTGTGGCGGTGGTGTTGCCATGCGTGAGCAGAATGTAGTTGAGATGAAGAAGAACGGAAGAGTCGTTTTGCTTACGGCCAGTCCTGAGACAATTTATGAACGTGTCAAGGACAGCAATGACAGACCGATCCTGAATGGAAATAAAAATATTTCGTTTATTGCAGATATGATGGAGAAGCGTCGTGAGAAATATGAAGCGGCAGCGGATGTTGTGATCCAGACAGATAATAAGTCGATTCTTGAGATCAGTGAAGAGCTTATCTCAAAGCTTACGGAGTTAGATGAAGAGAATGTTTGATCGATTTTTCCCGGATGAATATATGGAATCAACATACAGTATTCCATTTGAAAAGCTGTATCAGAAAGGGTACAGAGGTGTGATTTTCGATATTGACAATACACTGGTTCCACATGGTGCTCCGGCAGATGAACGGGCAAAGCAGTTGTTCGGACGTCTGAAAGAGATTGGGTTTGAGTCCTGTCTTCTGTCGAATAATCAGAAGAAGCGGGTTGAGATGTTTAATCAGGATGTAGGGACGCATTATATTTTTAATGCACATAAGCCTGCCACAGGCAATTATAAGCGTGCAATGGAACTGATGGGGACAGATCTGACCAGCACAGTATTTGTCGGAGATCAGCTGTTTACGGATGTATGGGGGGCGAAAAGAGCCGGGATTCATAACATTCTCGTGCAGCCTATAGATCCGAAAGAAGAGATCCAGATTGTGTTGAAACGGTATCTGGAGAAGATTGTATTGTATTTTTATGAAAAAGAGTGCAGATAAATGCATTTAAGGCAGGGTAACCTGCAAAAAAGGATTGAAAAAAGTAGAAAATTAGTATAAAATGGTATGAGTGAATGCCTGAATGATAAGTTATTGAAGGAGGATTATACATGGTTTCAGCAGGAGATTTTAAGAACGGTATTACAATCGAGATTGAAGGAAATATTTATCAGATTATGGAGTTCCAGCATGTAAAGCCTGGAAAGGGTGCTGCTTTCGTAAGAACAAAATTAAAAAATATCATCAGTGGAGGAGTTGTTGAGAAGACATTCCGTCCTACAGAGAAGTTTGAGAATGCCCATATCGAGAGAAAAGATATGCAGTATCTGTATCAGGATGGAGACCTCTATAACTTCATGGATATGGAGACCTATGATCAGATCGCACTGAACTCAGATGTGGTTGGTGACGCACTGAAGTTTGTAAAAGAGAACGAGACAGTTAAGATCTGTTCCCACAATGGAAATGTATTTTCTGTAGAGCCACCACTGTTCGTAGAACTGGCGATTACAGAGACAGAGCCTGGATTCAAAGGTGATACAGCACAGGGTGCTACAAAGCCTGCAATCGTAGAGACAGGTGCTACCGTTATGGTTCCGCTGTTTGTTGAGACAGGGGATGTTCTGAAGATCGATACACGTACTGGAGAGTATCTTTCAAGAGTATAATCCGGATATTCATAATCAGTCAGAGTCGTATGCATGAGATGTTCATGTCTGCGGCTCTTTTTTTATATATTTTTAATTAGTTTGGAAAGTTTTAATAATTTTTATGTTGCGGTCAGGTAGACGGTCACATATAATAAGTAGCACATAATATTGTTTCAATTCATAAATCGAATCAGTCAGGTACGGATCGTACCAAATTTCATTCAAAATCAGAGGACCGCAGTCGGAAAGGAGAAAGGTGAATTATATAGAATTTGTACATGCGGTTGAAACTATGATAAATCAAAGGACAGAAGGAGGTCTGAAAGCGACAGTTTATACAGCAGTGAAGAATAACGATACGAGGAGGACAGGTGTGATCCTTGAAACTCCGGGAATCAATCTTTCACCGACGATTTATTTAGAAGAATTTTACGAAAGTTATCTCGGAGGAAAGACGATCAATGAGATCGTGGACGAGCTGCTGGAGACTTATGAAAAAATTAAAAAAGATGAGTCCTGGAATTATGAAAATATTTTTGATTTTCAAAAGGTCAGAGAAAGAATCATATACAGGCTTGTCAATACTGAAAAAAATGAACAGATGCTTCAGGACGTTCCGCACAGGGAAATGCTGGATCTGTCATTGATCTATTATGTTCTGCTGGATGCAAGTGAAAAGGGGACTACGGCTATGCTGATCAGCGACAGGCATATGGATCAGTGGAAGACGACAGAAGAAATACTCTGGAATGAGGCGGGTAAGAATACAAGACGGCTGCTTATGGCAGAGTGCTTTACAATGCAGTATGCCATGAGTGAACTGTTGGGGGCTGCCGGAAAAGAGGCACGAAGAGAGCAGAATCTCCTGGAAAATGAAGAGAACAGAGCAGATAAAATGTATGTCCTGTCGAACCGTGCAAGAAGCAACGGAGCAGTCTGCATGATCTATCCTTATGTGTTAAGAATGATGGGGGATATTTTGGAGGAAGATTTTTATATACTTCCAAGCAGCATTCATGAGGTGATCCTGGTTCCGGCTTCAGCAGGAATCGGTGTGACGGAGATGGAAAAAATGGTCTGCGAAATCAATGAGACACAGGTGCCGGAAGAAGAAATCCTGGGAAGCCATGTATACCGGTACAGCAGAAAAAATAAGACCATCAGCATGGGCGGAAAAGCGTATCAGGTAAAGGAGGAGACGAAGTGAGAAAAAAGGAGAAATTTCATGGAAGTCTTCTCTCAGCGGTGATAATTCTGGTGATTCTGTTTACGGCACTGGGAGAGAAAGGCATTTCGGCAAAAGCGGAAACTTCAGAAAAAGATGAGGTGAAGGAACAGATCGAAGATAAAAGAGACAGAATCAGGAAAACTTATTTTCCTGAAGAGGATGTAGCAGACCGGTCAGTGGAAGAGGATGTGGCTGTTCAGTCGGTGGAAGAAGCGAAGACGGTTTATGTAGAATGTGGCAGAGTTATCTATTATTCAGGCTATTCTACCAATTATTTTGAGGCGGAAGGGAACAGTGCATGGTGTTTAGAACCGGCAAGAGGTACTCCGCAGAGCGGAAATTATACAGCAGTAAAACTGGAAAATGCTTCTGATCTTGCAAGGGCATTATATTATTCTGTTGCTGCTCCCGGTGAAGCGGCACTGTATCAATGGTACGGAAGTGAAGGGTACTGGCAGATCGGGGATGTAAAGCAGGGGGCGGCAGTGGCAGGTTTTGATGAGAGATATTGCTACAGCCATATGTTCTTGTCGTGGGTCTATAATGCGTTTGACTTTGATGCCGCTTTTTATGGAACGAATCTGAAAAGGCAGGAATACTACGAAGATCTGAAAAAAGCATTTCAAAAGAAACTGGAGGAGATCAGGGCATTGGCTGTACCGGATCAGGGATTTTGTGCATACGTCATCAACGGAGGAAACGGAAAGCAGGTCATGGGTGGCTGGACTTATGTTCCGCAAGGAAAAGCAAAACTGAAGAAGAGTTCAAAAGAGCCGCAGGTGACAGAGCAGAATCCGGCATATCATTTAAACGGAGCGGTTTACGGAGTCTATACTGATGCCGGATGTAAAAATCTGACAGGAACGCTTACGACCGATGAAAATGGAATGACGCAAGAACTGACAATCAGTCCGGGACAATACTATATAAAAGAGAAAAGTTGTCCGACAGGTTATGTACTGGATGATACAGTTTATCCGGTCAGTGTTTTATCTGGTCAGACGGCGATGATAGAAGTCAGTGATATACCGCAGAAAAATCCAGTCAGTCTTATTCTGCAAAAAAAGGATGCTGATACAGGGGAATGTGAAGCTTCAGGTAATGCGACACTGGAAGGAGCGGAATTTGAAATCCGATATTATAAAGGATTATATGAGGAAGATCCTGCGAAAAAGGGAATGAAAGCGGAAAGAATCTGGCTCATGCGGACAGATGCTTCAGGAAAGATCACTTTTGACCCGGAGCATAAGGTCAGTGGCGATGCATTTTTTGAAATGTCAGATGGGGAAGCAGCATTTCCACTTGGGACAGTGACGATCAGGGAAACCAAAGCACCGGATGGATATCTGACAGAAGATGAGGTAGTTGTGAGGAAGATTCTCCCGGAGGGAACAGCCGAGGCTGTCTGCACGTATAAACCGGTGGAAGTCGCAGAACAGGTGATCCGGGGGGATATCGAACTGATCAAGTTCAGAGAGGACATGGATCCTGAAACAGAACATAAGACTCCGCTGGAAGGGATTGAGTTTTCCCTGACAGCAAAAAGTACCGGAGAAGTTTTTAAGATCGTGACAGATGAAAAAGGTTATGCGACGACAAAGCGATCAGGGGAAAATGCAAGGGGAAATCTTGTCTATGATACCTATACTGTCCATGAAATAAATCCTCCGCAGGGAATGAAACCGGTACAGAATTTTGAAGTGACGATCTCCGAAGAAGGACAGACATTCTATTATCTGCTGGAGGATAAGCAGATCGTGTCTCCGGTCAGACTGGTAAAAAAAGATGCAGTAACGGGGCAGAACATCCGGGTAAAAGGAGCAAGATTTGAGCTGCTGGACGATGAGAAAAAAGTGATCACCATGAAAAGTTATTATCCGGAAGAGACAGAGCATACTTATTTTGAGACCGGTGAAGACGGAATGTTTCTTCTGCCGGAGAAACTCAAGCCCGGCACTTATTATTTCAGGGAGATAGAAGCACCTTATGGTTATCTGCTGGGAGAAGATGTGGCATTTGAGATTCGGGAAGGACATAACTGGGCAGAACCGGTTACGGTAGAATTTTATGATGAACCTTTGATGGGAAAACTGGAAATAATAAAGACAGATGCCGATACAGGAGATGTACTGGAAGGTGCAGAGTTTGAAATTGTAGCAGAAAAAGATGTCGTAACCGGGGACGGAACCATTCAGATAAAAGCCGGAGAGACAGCCGCAGTATTGAAGACGGATGAAAAAGGAAAGGCAGAAAGCGGACTGCTCTGTCAAGGAACATACCGGGTCAGAGAAATCCAGGCACCGGAAGGATATATCCGGGCAGAAAAAGAATGGATCGTGGAACTGACTAAGGATGCAGAAGATGACGGACAGAAAGAATTTGTCAGAAAAATGAGGATAACGAATCAAAAAGAGAAGATTACTGTGGAAAAAGAGAAGAAAAAATCAGAACCCCAGGCAGTAAAAACCGGGGATGCATCGCAAATGAAAAAATGGATGATGGTCGTATCAGCAGAAAGCGTGGTATTGCTTCTGATGCTTCTGACCTTAACTCGAAAAAGGAAAAAAGGGTACAAAAAAAGCGTCTGAGCGGAGTCGAACCGCCGCACATGCCTCCGGAGGGCATCGCTCTATCCACTGAGCTACAGACGCATTCCGATTGTATGATGAAATTCATCAACAACCTTATTCATCCTACCATAAAATAAAAGAAAAGTAAAGGGTGAATCTTGCTTGATGGATTTCATCATGAGCAGAAAAAATTTTACTGTTCATAAAGACGGTGACCAGTATCCGGAGACTTTCTGCTATTTTTCTGCATCGGCAAGGATCTGTTCTTTCATATGTGGATTAAAAACCTGCTCTCTTAGCATCTGTATCTCATATTTATAAGGAGCATAAGATTTTTTCGCTTTTGTTGCAGAAGGAATGTAGGGAGTTTCGAGGATCTTGGGAACATTTTCAAAGTCGGGATGATGAACAATATAGTTCAGGGCATTAAATCCAATCTGTCCGAATCCGAGATTTTCATGCCGGTCTTTTGCTGCACCGGGGAGATTCTTGCTGTCATTGATATGGAAGACAGCAATCTGTTCTTTTCCGAGGATACGATCAAAAGAATCCATGACAGCATCAAAATGATGGATGATATCATATCCGCTGTCACTGGTGTGACAGGTATCAAAGCAGATCCGCAGTTTGTCGTTATGTGTTACGCCATCGTAGATGGCTGCCAGTTCTTCAAATGTACGACCAATTTCCGAGCCTTTTCCAGCCATGGTCTCCAGTGCAATGCAGCAGTCTGTGTCAGAAGAGAGGACTTCGTTCAGCCCTTTAATGATCTGTGCAGTTCCGGTCGCAATCCCTTCGCCTACATGGGAGCCGGGATGAAGGATCAGGGTGTGGCTTTTACAGGCAATGGTACGTTCAAGCTCTTTGGCGAGAAATTCAACAGCAAGGGAGAAAGTTTCTGGTTTGACGGTGTTTCCGAGATTGATGATGTAAGGAGCATGGACAACGATCTCCCGGATGCCATGGGCTTTCATGTATTCCCAGGCAGGATCGATCTGAAGTTCGCTGATGTCTTTACGGCGGGTATTCTGCGGAGCACCGGTATAGAACATAAATGTATCAGCTCCATAGGAGACCGCTTCTTTCGCAGAACCAAGGAGCATCTCCTTTCCACTCATGCTTACGTGAGAACCTAATTTCATAGATAAATCCATCCTTTCTGAAAGTATTACTTCATTATAAAGGAATCCGAAAGAAGGAGCAAGAAAATCTTCGGTTTTACTTTTGGGTAAAATATTTGCTGCCGGTTGAAAAATGAAAGATAAATAGCAGGAATATCAGTAAAAACACCTACACATCTATACAAGTAAAAAATAGCTGGTGACTTGCCGTTCGGGAATATTCATGATAAAATAAAGATTACTGTTGTTCGAGTCTGAAAAGACTGAAGATCCAGAGACAGATCTTAGATACGAGAGATTCAAAAGGAGTGTGGAAAGTGAGAACATTACTGGAGTTAATTACAATAGAGATGAAAGAGGCATTTGCAAAGGCCGGTTACGGTGAAGAGCTTGCAAGGGTGACTCTTTCTAACCGCCCGGATCTGTGCGAGTACCAGTGTAATGGTGCTATGGCAGGAGCAAAGAAGTATAAAAAAGCCCCGATCATGATTGCAGAGGAAGTTGTGGAAAATCTGGCTGAGAGTCAGTGCTTTGCACAGGCAGAGGCAGTGAAGCCGGGGTTTATCAATCTGAAGTTGAAGCCGGAGTTCGTAGCAGAATATCTGAATGAGATGGCGGCAGATGAGAAGTTAGGTGTGGAGAAAGAAGCAGAACCAAAGACTGTCATGATCGATTATGGCGGACCGAACGTGGCGAAGCCGCTTCATGTAGGTCATCTTCGTTCAGCGATTATCGGAGAGAGCATCAAGCGGATCATCCGCTATAAAGGAAATAAAGTGACCGGGGATATTCATTTAGGTGACTGGGGATATCAGATGGGTCTGATCATTACAGAGCTGAAAAAGCGTCAGCCGGATCTGCCATATTTTGATGAGTCTTTTGAAGGAGAATACCCGGAAGAAGCTCCATTTACGATCAGTGAACTGGAAGAAATCTATCCGACTGCCAGTGCCTATGCCAAAAAGCATGAGGATTACAGAGAAGAAGCATTGCATGCGACTTATCTGCTGCAGAATGGTTATAAGGGTTATCGTGCGATCTGGAAGCATATTATGAATGTGTCTGTGACAGATTTAAAGAAGAATTATGAGCGTTTGAATGTGGAGTTTGATCTGTGGAAAGGTGAGGCAGATGCACAGAAATACATTCCGGGCATGGTAGAGATGCTTAAAGAGAAAGGTTTTGCACATTATGACCAGGGAGCTTTGGTTGTGGATGTGGCAGAAGAGACAGATAATAAGGAAGTACCTCCGTGTATGATCCTGAAGTCAGACGGTGCGGCATTGTATGACACGACAGATCTTGCGACGCTGGTAGAACGTGAAGAGTTATATCAGCCGGATGAAGTGATCTATGTTGTGGACAAACGTCAGGAACTTCATTTTATCCAGGTATTCCGCTGTGCAAAGAAGACAGGAATTGTAAGACCAGAGACCGGGCTGAAATTCCTCGGATTTGGTACGATGAATGGAAAGGACGGCAAGCCGTTCAAGACCAGAGACGGCGGTGTGATGCGTCTTGAGAACCTGATCCGTGAGATTGACGAAGAGATGTATAAGAAGATTATGGACAACCGTACAGTAGAGGAGGCAGATGCAAGAAAGACAGCGGCGGAAGTCGGTCTTGCTGCTATTAAGTATGGGGATCTTTCCAATCAGGCATCTAAGGATTATATCTTTGATGTAGACCGCTTTACATCTTTTGAGGGAAATACAGGACCGTATATCCTTTATACGATCGTGCGTATTAAGTCAATCCTCAAGAAATATGCAGAGAATGGCGGAAATGCAGAGGGAGCGAAGATCCTTGCAGCAGAAAATGCGGCAGAAAAGGCACTGATGCTGCAGGTCCTGAAATTTAATGAAGTGATCGATGCCGTATATGCTGAGACAGCACCGCATAAGCTTTGTGCTTATATTTATGATCTTGCCAATGAATTTAATAAGTTCTATCATGAGACAAAGATCTTGTCTGAAGAGGATGAGGCAAAGAAGAGCGGCTATATCGCACTTTTGAATCTGGCGAAAAAAGTTCTGGAGACCTGTATCGATCTGCTTGGATTCACCGCACCGGAAAGGATGTAAGACTTCATGACGGAAAATGGATTGATGGAAAGCTCGCAGACAGAAAAATTATTTTATAATAATAGTCATCAGAAGTCATTTGAAGCGACGGTCCTCTCTTGTCAGAAAAAGGAAAAATATTATGAAATCGTACTGGATCAGACCGCTTTTTTCCCGGAAGGGGGCGGTCAATATGCAGATACCGGATATCTGGGGGATGCAAAGGTACTGGATGTGCAGGAGCAGGATGGACAGATCCTGCACAGAGTGGATCGGGAACTGCCGGTCGGAGAAAAGGTGACAGGACAGCTTGACTGGGAACTGCGGTTTATGAAGATGCAGCAGCATACAGGTGAGCATATCGTCTCCGGAATCGTGCATGAACGCTATGGGTATGAAAATGTTGGTTTTCATCTGGGAAATGAAGACTGCACGATGGATTTTAATGGAGAGATCCCGGTGGAAGATCTGCAGGAAATAGAGTTTCGTGCAAATCAGGCAGTTTGGGAAAATCTGAAAATACAGATTCTTTATCCTTCCAAAGAAGAGGAAAAAGAGATGACTTACCGGAGCAAGATCGAGATCACCGGACAGGTGAGAGTGGTTATCGTTCCTGGATATGATGCCTGTGCCTGCTGTGCACCGCATGTGGATTTTACCGGAGAAATCGGATTGATCAAGCTAGTTAGCATGCAGCGGTATAAAGGTGGTGTGCGTGTAACGATGCTTTGCGGAGGCAGGGCGATGGCTGATTATGCTTTAAAGCAGAAGCAGGCAAAAGAAATTTCAGCGATGCTGTGTGCAAAAGAAAATGAACTGACCGATGCCGTGGCACATCTGCAGAGAGAACTGGCAGAAAAGAAGGCAGAACTGGCAGAAAAAGAGCAGGAACTGATCCGGTGTAAAGCAGATCAGATTCCGGAGTCGGAGCAGATCGTCTGTATTTTCCCGGAAGGAATCCAGGGAGACTCTCTTAGGATACTGATGAATGCAGTTCTTGAAAAAAAGCGGAAGCTTTGTGCTTTGTTCAGTGGAAATGATGCTGCAGGATACCGGTATGTGATCGGAAGCCGGGATGTGGATGTGAGAAATATGGCGAAAGAGCTGAATGCCGCATTTGAAGGACGTGGTGGAGGAAGACCGGAGATGGTGCAGGGAACAGTCAGAGGAACGGAAGAGGAACTGCAGAACTGGATTCTGAAGAAAGCGGAGGAACTGTAGATGAATCAGAAAAAAAAGCAAAATCCATTCTGGCATCTGGCAGGACCGCTGCTGGGATACTGGGTGATCCAGCTGGCTGCAAAGATTATCGTTTCAATGCTGGTCATGCTTCCTTATGCAGCAAAGTATCTGAGTCTGGTTATGAGTCATGCTTCAGAAATGAATGATACAGATGTGGTAAATAAATATTATCTGGAGACGATGCAGCCGGGACTGGAGCTGGTGTTGAAATATGCTACAGAGATTAACGGTGTGACAGCACTTTTTACAATGATTCTTACGGTATCTTTATTCCGTCTGGACAGAAAGAAAGAGAAGCAGGCAGGGATACCGCAGCGGCAAAAAGTATCTGCCGGAAACTATCTCTGGCTGATCCTGATGGGAGCAGCAGGAAGTATCGGAGTAACCTGTCTGTCTGTTGTGGCACAGCTTGCGACGAACAGCAACAGCTATCAGCAGAGTGTACAGAGTACCTATGCCGCACCGGTTCTTGTTCAGGTAGTGGTTGTGGGGATCATTATCCCGGTCGCAGAAGAGATGATGTTCCGAGGTGTTCTGTATCGCAGATACAGGGAGACAAAGGGCTTTTATTATGCGGCACTGTGGTCATCGGTTTTCTTTTCGGTGACGCATCTGACGATGATCCAGACCGTTTATGCATTTCTGCTTGGAATCCTGCTGTGCTATGTCTATGAAAAGTATGGCTCAGTGAAGGCGGCGGCAGGTTTGCATATCTGCCTGAATACAGGGTCGATCCTTTTTACCGAGGTCGGTCTGTTCAGATGGCTGGCAGGAGATCTGATGAGGATGGGACTGGCGATCATTCTAAGTACCTTCTTCTGTTCAGTCCTTTTTGTTATGATACAGAAGACAGGTGATCCGGTAATGGAGAAGAAGCCTTCAAGGGAAAACGATGAACCATAACAGAAATATTCTAAGCGGATTATAGGGAGTTCCGGGAGAACCACAGTGCGGTGGAAAAGATAAGAAAACCCGGGATTTAAAGTCGAATAGAAGATTGTATTTATAAAAATACAATTTTAAATTGTACGCAATGGGGCGTGTGACCTGTTGCGTATTTTTTTGTGTTTATAAGAAAAAATCCAGTAATCAAAGGAAATATCAAAGATATCAGGAATGGTTGCTAAATTAATAAAAATTTTAAATAATCAGATAATTAATAATAAAATAATAAAAAGTCGAATTATCAGACAATTTACAAAAAATTCCTGTTTACAGAATAGGGAAAAAGAGTTATATTTTAAAAAAGTTTTAAATATGCAAAAGAAAGGACAGCGACTATGAGGAAAGAAAATGAAATCCCACAGCAGGGTCTGTATCGTGAAACTTTTGAACATGATAACTGCGGTATTGGAGCAATCGTTAATATTAAAGGTCAGAAAAGCCACAGTACAGTAGCGGGTGCACTGCATATCGTGGAAAATCTGGAGCACAGAGCCGGAAAGGATGCAGAGGGCAAGACAGGAGATGGTGTCGGAATCCTGACGCAGATCCCACATACTTTTTTTAAGAAAGTCTGTCAGCCACTCGGGATCGATCTCAAAGGAGCGAGAGATTATGGCGTGGGAATGTTCTTCCTTCCGCAGGACGAGCTGAAAAGAAACCAGGCGAAGAAGATCTTTGAGGTGATCGTAAAAAAAGAAGGACTGAAATTTTTAGGTTGGAGAGAAGTTCCGATCCACCCGGATATCCTTGGAAAAAGTGCGGTTGACTGTATGCCGTGTATCATGCAGGCGTTTATCGAGCGTCCATCCAGGTATGCAAAGGGACTGGAATTTGACCGTCGGCTGTATGTGGTAAGAAGGATCTTTGAACAGAGCAGTGATGACACGTATGTCGTTTCACTTTCCAGCAGAACGATCGTTTATAAAGGGATGTTCCTTGTGGGACAGCTCCGCCTTTTCTTTGCAGATCTGCAGGATGAGGAGTATGTATCAGCCATTGCCATGGTGCATTCCCGTTTCAGTACGAATACAGCACCAAGCTGGCAGAGAGCCCATCCGAACCGTTTCATCGTGCATAACGGAGAGATCAATACGATCCGTGGTAATGCCGATAAGATGCGTGCCAGAGAAGAAACGATGGAGGCAGGTAGACTGAAAGGCGAGCTTCATAAAGTCCTTCCGGCGATCAATACCTCCGGTTCTGACTCAGCGATGCTTGACAATGCACTGGAATTTATGGTCATGAGTGGAATGGAGCTTCCGCTGGCAGTTATGATCGCAATTCCTGAACCATGGGTCAATAACCATGAAATGTCTCAGAATAAGAAAGATTTCTATCAGTATTATGCAACCATGATGGAGCCGTGGGACGGACCGGCATCCATCCTCTTCTCTGATGGAGATGTGATGGGAGCGGTACTTGACAGAAACGGTCTTCGTCCTTCCCGTTACTATATCACAGAGGATGATAACCTGATCCTTTCTTCTGAGGTCGGAGTACTGGATATTGATCCGTCAAAGATTGTTGTGAAAGAAAGACTTCATCCGGGCAAGATGCTTCTGGTTGATACTGTGGCAGGCCGGGTGATCGATGATGAGGAACTGAAAGAAAAATATGCAAATGAGCATCCGTATGGTGAGTGGCTGGACAGCAATCTGATCGCTCTGAAGGATCTGAAAATCCCGAATAAAGATGTTCCGAAATATACGGCAGAAGAATGTACACAGCTTCAGAAAGCATTCGGATATTCTTATGAAGATGTGAAGACATCCATTCTGACGATGGCAAAGAACGGTGGAGAAGGAATCGCAGCCATGGGAATTGATGCACCACTGTCAGTTCTTTCTAAAAAGCGTCAGCCGTTGTTTGGATATTTCAAGCAGTTATTTGCTCAGGTTACGAACCCACCGATCGATGCGATCCGTGAGGAGATCGTTACATCCACGACAATCTACATTGGAAAAGACGGTAACCTGCTGGAGCAGAAGGAAGAAAATTGTAAAATGCTCAGGGTAAATAACCCGATCCTGACCAATACCGACCTTCTGAAGATCAAGAACATGAATGTGGATGGATTCAAAGTTGCAGAGATCCCGATCACTTATTATAAGAATACGAGCCTTGAAAAAGCCATTGAATATCTGTTCATCGAAGTGGACAGAGTCATCCGTGAAGGAGCGAATATCCTGATCCTGACAGACCGGGATGTGGATGAGTATCATGTAGCGATTCCGTCACTTCTGGCTGTATCGGGATTGCAGCAGCATCTGGTCCGCACAAAGAAGAGAACTTCAGTTGCCATGATCCTGGAAAGTGGGGAACCAAGAGAGGTACATCATTTTGCAACCCTGCTGGGCTATGGAGCATGTGCGATCAACCCGTATCTGGCACATGAGTCCATCCGCCAGCTGATCGAGGCAAATCTGCTTCACAAAGATTATTATGCGGCGGTGGATGATTATAACTCTGCGGTGATCCATGGGATTATCAAGATCGCATCCAAGATGGGAATCTCAACGATCCAGTCTTATCAGGGAGCGAAGATCTTTGAGGCGATCGGGCTGAAGAGTGACTTTATCAACCGTTATTTTACCGATACAGTCAGCCGTGTCGGAGGAATTGGAATAGAAGAAATCGCAGAAGACTATACTGCGTTCCATACAGAGGCATTTGATCCACTGGGACTTGCTGTAGATATGACACTGGACAGCGTCGGAAAGCATAAATATAAGAGCGGTGGAGAAGAACATCTTTACAATCCGCAGACGATCCATATGCTTCAGCAGTCTACAAGAACCGGAAGTTATGATCTGTTTAAGCAGTATACGCAGATGGTAGATGAAGAGGGTGAAAAGATCAACCTGAGAGGTCAGCTTGAATTTAATTATCCGAAGAAGAGTGTGCCGATCGAAGAGGTGGAAAGTGTAGATTCCATCGTAACAAGATTTAAGACGGGAGCCATGTCCTATGGATCGATTTCCAAAGAAGCTCATGAGACCATGGCGATCGCCATGAATATGCTTCATGGAAAATCCAACTCCGGTGAAGGTGGAGAGGATATCGAGCGACTGGATACAAATAGATGCTCTGCCATTAAGCAGGTAGCTTCAGGACGTTTTGGAGTGACATCGAGATATCTTGTCAGTGCACAGGAGATTCAGATCAAGATGGCACAGGGAGCAAAACCGGGAGAAGGAGGACACCTTCCGGGAGGAAAGGTATATCCGTGGATCGCAAAGACCCGTCATTCAACACCGGGAGTCAGTCTGATTTCACCACCGCCGCACCATGATATTTACTCCATTGAGGATCTGGCACAGCTGATCTATGACTGTAAGAATGCAAATAAAAATGCAAGGATTTCAGTGAAGCTTGTATCAGAGGCAGGAGTCGGTACCGTGGCAGCCGGTGTTGCGAAAGCCGGTGCAGGAGTCATCCTGATCTCCGGTTATGACGGAGGAACAGGAGCTGCTCCAAGAAGTTCCATTCAGAATGCGGGACTTCCATGGGAACTCGGACTTGCCGAGACGCATCAGACACTGATCCAAAATGGGCTGCGTGAACGTGTCCGCATTGAGACGGATGGCAAGCTGATGAGCGGTCGTGATGTGGCGATCGCAGCGATGCTTGGAGCAGAAGAATTCGGATTTGCTACAGCTCCGCTTGTAACAATGGGCTGTGTGATGATGAGAGTCTGCAACCTGGATACGTGTCCGGTCGGAGTTGCTACTCAGAACCCGGAACTGAGAAAGAGATTTACAGGAAAACCGGAGTATGTAGTCAACTTTATGCGGTTTATTGCAGAAGAACTGAGAGAATATATGGCAAAGCTGGGTGTCCGCACAGTAGACGAACTTGTAGGACGTACGGATCTTCTGAAAGTGAAAGATGTACCGACTTCCCGTCGTGCAGCTATGCTGGATCTGAGCAGTGTGCTGTATAACCCATATGCAAAAGAAAAGAAAGGCATGATCTTCAATCCAAAGAAAGTTTACGATTTTGAACTTGGTAAGACCCTGGATGAAAAAGTTCTTGTAAAGCAGCTTCTTCCGGCACTCGAACGGGGAGAAAAGAGAGGACTTGAAGTCGATGTTACGAATACAGACCGTGCATTCGGAACAATCTTCGGATCCGAGATCACGAGAAGATATCCTGAAGGACTGGAAGAAGACAGCTTCGTGATCCAGTGTAAAGGAGCGGGCGGTCAGAGCTTTGGTGCATTTATTCCGAAGGGACTGACTCTCGAACTGACCGGAGACAGCAACGATTATTTCGGAAAAGGTCTTTCCGGTGGTAAACTGGTCGTATGCCAGCCAAAAGGTGTGAAGTTCAAATCAGATGAAAATATCATCATCGGTAACGTTGCTTTATATGGAGCTACCAGCGGTAAAGCATTTGTCGGTGGTGTGGCAGGAGAAAGATTTGCAGTAAGAAATTCAGGAGTCAGAGCAGTTGTAGAAGGTGTCGGTGATCATGGCTGCGAGTACATGACCGGAGGATGTGTCGTTGTACTGGGACAGGTTGGAAAGAACTTTGCAGCCGGAATGAGCGGCGGTATTGCTTATGTTCTTGACCTTGACAGCAGACTTTATCAGAAAGTCAACAAAGCGATGGTCAACATCGAGCGTGTGACAGATAAGTATGATGTGCAAGAACTCAAAGGCATGATCCAGGAGCATGTGGCATATACAAATTCAGAGGTCGGAAAGAAGATCCTTGATAACTTTAAAGAGTATCTTCCGAAATTCAAGAAGATCATACCGGAAGACTATGAGAAAATGATGTCAACGATCATTCAGATGGAAGAAAAAGGTCTGAGCAGAGAAAAAGCAAAGATCGAGGCATTTAACCTGATTAAGAACGGAAGATAGGAGGCGTAGGAAGATGGGAAAACCGACAGGATTTATGGATTATAAAAGACAGGATAAAATAGCGGAGACACCACTTGAAAGAATTCAGCATTTTAACGAGTTTCATACGCCGTTATCAAAGGAAGAACAGGAACTTCAGGGAGCACGCTGTATGGCGTGCGGAGTTCCGTTCTGTCAGTCAGGAAAATTACTGGCAGGGATGGCAAGCGGATGTCCGCTCCACAATTTAGTACCGGAATGGAATGATCTGATCTATAACGGAAACTGGAAAGAAGCATATCTGCGTCTGAAGAAGACAAATAATTTTCCGGAGTTTACATCCCGTGTATGTCCGGCACTGTGTGAGAATGCCTGTACCTGTGGACTGAACCAGGAGGCAGTGGCATCAAAGAGCAATGAATATGCCATCATTGAAAATGCTTATGAGATGGGTTATGCCAAAGCAAATCCACCGAAAGTAAGAACCGGAAAGAAAGTTGCAGTGATCGGGTCCGGTCCGTCCGGACTTGCTGCCGCAGATCTTCTGAATCAGAGAGGACATCAGGTGACGGTATTTGAGCGGGAAGACAAGCCGGGTGGTCTGCTGCGGTATGGTATCCCGAACATGAAGCTGGAAAAGCAGATCATTGACCGCAAGATCGAGATCATGAAAGAGGAAGGAATTGAGTTCCAGACCGGATGTGATGTAGGAAAAGAGATCAAGCCGTCGGAGATCCTGAAAAATTATGACCGGGTTGTACTTGCGTGTGGTGCATCCAATCCAAGAGATATCAAAGTACCGGGACGGGATGCAGAAGGAATTTATTTTGCGGTAGATTTTCTGAAATCAACGACAAAAGCCTTATGGGCAAATGATATGCAGTTGAAGGATGGCATGTATATTTCTGCAAAAGGAAAGAATGTCATGGTCATCGGTGGTGGAGATACAGGAAATGACTGTGTCGGAACTTCTATCCGTCATGGAGCAAAAAGTGTGGTTCAGCTGGAAATGATGCCCAAGGCACCGGATCAGAGAGCTGTATCCAATCCATGGCCGGAGTGGCCGAGAGTCTGCAAGACCGATTATGGACAGCAGGAGGCGATTGCAGTTTTTGGTGCAGATCCGCGTGTGTATACCACAACGGTCAAAGAATTTATCAAGGATAAGAAAGGAAAGCTGTGTAAGGCTGTTCTTGTGAAACTTGAGGGTAAAAAAGACGAAAAAACCGGACGCATGAGAATGGAAGAAATTCCGGGAAGTGAATATACAGTAGCAGTGGATCTGGTTCTGATCGCAGCAGGATTCCTTGGAAGCCAGGATTATGTGACAAAAGCATTTGGTGTGGAAGTGAATGAACGCACGAATGTAAAGACAGAGCCGGGCAGATATGCGACCAATGTAAAAAATGTGTTTACAGCAGGAGATATGCACCGGGGACAGTCACTTGTCGTGTGGGCGATCCGTGAGGGCCGCGAAGTTGCAAGAGAAATTGATGAAAGCCTGATGGGGTATACAAATCTGAATATACAGTAAGAGATTCTCTGAAAAATATAACAGGAATCTTCTCTGAAAAAGATATCCGTAGAGAAATCTATGGGTATCTTTTTTCTTCTTATGTTATAATGAGCGTTAACAGCTTCAGACACCAAAGGTGCCGGTCCTGCTGTAATGGGCGTTAGCAGATGAAAAATAGTAGATAACAGGAGAGAACCATGGGGATCAGTCAGTATACATTTATAAAAAAAGAACGGAGAGCCGAGTGGGACAGAATACCGGAGCAGCATCGGCAGGAGGAAAGGCTGCTTTTATGGCAGGGAGACCGTGGAAATGCAGCGGCGGAAGTGATCCTGGATGAAAAGGCAGAAGCTCTGGAACTGATCGCAGAGCCGGTGACGGATGAAAAAGGAAATTTGTCTGAAGGGATAGAAGTAAGAGCAGAATTTCAAAAATGGATCAGCACGTATACGGGAAGTAACTGGATCCCGGAGCCGAGGCCGTACCGTCTGCCGGAAGCACCGAAGGGAGACAAAAGCTATAGTGCGGATGTGATCTATGGTTCACAGATGGAGCGTGAAAAGCTGTTGGAGAAGAACGGAAGAATAATCCAGCCAATCTGGATCACGGTGTCAACGACTCGGGATGCAAAACCGGGGCTTTACAGTACAAAAATCCGGGTGAGGACAGAAAAGGACGGGGAGCAGAGCCTGAAGTTAAAGATCCGGGTGCTGGATCTTAAGCTGGACCAGGACAATGAGTATTATCTGAATCTGTGGCAGTATCCTTATGCCAGTACGGCATATTATCAGGTTGAACCTTTTGGCAGGGAGCATCTTCAGATCATGAAACGGCAGATGCGGCCTTATATGGAGGCTGGCGGAAAAATCGGAACAGCTTCGATCGTGGAAGAGCCATGGTATCATCAGACATGGTGTGACTATCCGTCCATGGTCAGATGGAAAAGAGAAAATGGAAAATGGCAGTTTGAATACGGAGAGTTTGACCGGTGGACAGGGTTTTTGCTGAAAGAAGTAAAGGTGTCCTATATAGAGTGTTATTCTGTTGTTCCATGGGGGAATGTGCTGCGATACAGGGAAGATGGAAAAGAAATAGAGAAGCAGGCAGAACCCGGAAGTGAGTTCTGGATTGAGGCGTGGAGTGCATTTTTACAGAGTTTTGTACAACATTTGGAAGAAAAAGGATGGTTTGATCGGATTATACTGGCGATGGATGAACGCCCGAAAGAAGAGATGGAGGCAGCTCTGAACCTGATCGCAACTTTCCCGGACAGACATGGAAATTCCCTGAAAGTGGGCGGTGCGGTGGTGCATTATAATAAAGAAATGTGGGACAGACTATTTACGGTGACACCGCATCTGTCCGCACTGGCAAATGGGGAGATCCCGCGGGAGTTGTTCAGGGAAATCGTCTGCAGGCGGAGACAGGAAGGAAAGCTGACAAGCATTTACAGTATGATCCATGATTATCCGGGCATCTTTTCTATGAGTGATCCGGGTGAGGCTGCATGGACAATCTGGTATATCGAGTCATGTGGTGCGGACGGATTCCTGAAATGGGCATATGATGCCTGGTGTAAAGATCCTCTGGAGGAAAATGCCCATTGCTATTTTGAAGCAGGGGATATGTTCCTGGTGTATCCCGGAGAAAGGCGGGAAAAAGAGCCGGATGTGCGGGTTTCACCGAGGTTCAGGATGCTGGAAGAAGCCATTCATGATGTAAGGAAACTGCGTCAGATGAAGAAAGTACCGGAATATGAAAAGAAGGCAGAACAACTTTTGGACAGTGTCAGATGCTTTTATGGAAAAGGAAAAAGCAACGGAATCGGAACAGCCGGATTTATGGAGGCAGATGAGCAGATAAAAAGAGAACTGGCAGAAGAAGTGGAACGGCTGCACCGGGCAGTCGGTACACTGTCCTGCCGGTATGCCATGGAGCATTGAAAAACTATTTGTCAGAAGGGAAAAAACCGGGAGCCGGATATGGGTGTCGGATAAGAAAAAAGATCTTTTGACCAAAAAATTAAAATATAGTATGATAAAAGACAATGCAAATAAAAGATAATGCAAATAAAAGGAGCAGATGCCTATGTTACAGATAAAGAATATCTGCAAAGAATACAGAACAGGGGGACTGGTGCAGAAAGCCCTGGATGATGTGAGCCTGAATTTAAGGGATAATGAATTTGTTGCCATTCTGGGTCCCAGTGGTTCTGGTAAGACAACCCTGCTTAATATCATTGGTGGGCTGGACCGGTATGACAGTGGAGATCTGATTATTAACGGGATTTCAACCAAAAAATATAAAGACAGAGACTGGGATTCCTACAGAAACCATACCATCGGATTCGTTTTTCAGAGTTATAATCTGATCCCACATCAGAGTGTGCTGGCAAATGTAGAACTGGCACTGACAATCTCGGGGATCGGAAAGAGTGAACGAAGAAGACGTGCGACAGAAGCCCTGGAAAAGGTGGGGCTTGGAAAGCAGCTCCATAAAAGACCAAGTCAGATGTCGGGCGGTCAGATGCAGAGAGTGGCGATCGCAAGGGCATTGGTCAATGATCCTGACATTTTACTGGCAGATGAGCCGACCGGAGCGTTGGACAGCGATACCAGTGTGCAGGTCATGGATCTGCTTCAGGAGGTGGCAAAAGACCGTCTGGTTGTGATGGTCACGCACAACCCGGAACTGGCAGAACAGTATGCTACCAGGATCGTGACCCTGCGTGACGGGAAGATCCGTTCCGATACGGATCCATATGAAGTGGATGAAACGCAGGCAGAACCACCACAGCATAAAAATATGGGAAAGTCGTCGATGTCATTTCTGACGGCACTGGCACTGAGTTTTAACAATCTGAAGACCAAAAAAGCAAGGACGCTTCTGACCGCTTTTGCGGGTTCCATCGGAATCATCGGGATTGCCCTGATCCTTTCCCTGTCCAATGGAGTCAATGAATACATTCAGAATGTGGAAGAAGAGACTCTGTCAGAGTATCCTTTACAGATTCAGAGTACCGGATTTGACATCACTTCCATGATGGTCGGAAATGCATCTGAGATGGCAGCCGATGATGAAAAGGATACGGCAGACAATGAGGATGGAAAAGTCAAAGTCATGCAACTGGTAACCAATATGTTTTCGACGATGGATTCCAATGACCTGAAATCTTTAAAAGAATATCTTGATGAGGGAAAAAGCGGAATTGAAAAGTATACGAATGCCGTGGAATATTCCTATAGTGTAACGCCTCAGATCTTTAAAGAGGAGAAGGATGGTGTCCGACAGGTACATCCGGATCAGTCTTTTTCTTCTCTGGGACTTGGATCATCGAGCAGTTCCAACAGTATCATGTCATCTATGATGAGTACGGATGTATTTTTTGAGATGCCTGAAACCAGAAGTCTCTACGAAAGTCAGTATGATGTGAAAGCAGGAAAATGGCCGGAAAAATATAATGAGTGTGTCCTGGTGCTTTCCTCTAATGGAAGTATCAGTGATTTTGTGGCATATACGCTGGGACTGAGAGATCCGCTGGAGCTGGATGAGATGATCCGGCAGTTTATGAATGAAGAGACGATTGATGTACCATCCGATTTTCAGGATTACAGTTACGATCAGATCGTGGGAACGACGTTTAAACTGGTGAACAGTTCTGATTTTTATGAATATGACAGTCAGTATAAGGTCTGGAAGGATAAAACAGATAATGCTTCTTATATGAAGAAACTGGTAGAAAATGGTGAGACGCTTCGGATCGTCGGTGTAGTACAGCCCAGGGAAGGAGCAGCAGCCTCTTCCCTGAATCCGGGCATCTGTTATCCGGCATCACTGACCAGGTATGTGGCAGAGCAGGCGGCAGACAGTGAGATCGTAAAGCAGCAGCTTGCAGATGCGGGAGTTAATGTATTTACAAATAAGAAGTTCGGAGAGGAGGACGGAGAGAGCAGTTTTTCAGAAGATTCGCTTTTTACTGTAGATGAAGCAGCATTGCAGAAGGCGTTTAAGATGGATGAGTCTGCACTTGCAGGACTTGGAACAGCATCGGATTTTTCAGGAGTCTTTACATCCGGTGGAAATGCACTGGATCTGTCAGGAATGATGGACAGTGGCAGCCTGGATCTGAATCTGGACGGACTGCCTGCAATGGATCTGCAAAAGCTGTTAAAAGGGATAAAAGTCGAGGTTTCATCGGATGGAATGCAGAAGTTATCTGCCAGTATGCTGGAAGGATATCAGGAGTATGCAAAGACGCATCCGGAGGCAGATTATTCCAATTTGCAGGAAGACTTCAGAAATTATCTGCGTTCGGATACTGCAAGAAAGATCCTTTCGGATAATCTGAAAGAGATTTTAAAAGCCAATGGAGAAGTCACGGTCAGTGCAGAACAGATACAGGAACTGATCCGGAATCTGATGTCAGGTTATCAGGAGTTTCTCGTTAAAAATGGTTATACAGATCCCACAAAATCGGATGAGTATCTGACAGAATATCTGCAGACAGCAGAAGCACAGAAGATTATTGCCGACTGGATGGAAAAAATCTATCCGTCGGACCGGGATTTTGAGATCAGCGATGCACAGCTTGAAAAACTGACACATGAGCTGCTTAACGGTTATCTTGATTATGTAAAAGTAAACGGACTGCCGGATCCGACAAAGATGGGAGATCATATCCTTGAATATCTGAATACAGAGGATGGTCAGAAAAGGTTTTCCGAAGGACTGGTTGTAGCAGTCGATATGGATTCGCTGGAGCAGCAGCTCTCCAAAGCCATGGCTTCTTATATGGAGCAGGCAATGGGGGCAATGTCAGAATCTGTGGCACAGGCAGTAGAAACGCAGGTGCAGCAGATGATGGGACAGATCACGAAAGCAATGGAAAGCTCCATGCAGCAGGCAATGTCACAGCTTGGTACGAATCTGCAGAATGTGATGGGAAATGCGATCAGTATTGATGCGGATGCTTTTGCGGATGCATTTCAGATGAATGTAAGTGAGGAAGACTTAACGGAGCTGTTCTTATCTCTTGGATCAAAGCAGAGTGCATCTTATGATGGAAATTTACAGAAACTTGGCTATGCTGATTTTTCTGAACCATCCGGCATTAATATTTATCCAAAAGATTTTCAGAGTAAAGAACAGGTTGTCAAGATCCTGGATGATTATAACAGTCGGATGGAGGCTGACGGAAAAGAAGAGCAGGTCATCACGTATACGGACGTAGTTGGAACGCTGATGTCTTCTGTGACAGATATTGTGGATATCATCAGTTACGTTCTGATTGCATTTGTGGCAATCTCACTGGTCGTTTCTTCGATCATGATCGGTGTCATCACGTATATCAGTGTACTGGAGCGAAAAAAAGAAATCGGTATCCTCCGTGCCATCGGTGCGTCCAAAGGAAATGTATCGCAGGTCTTTAATGCTGAGACATTTATCATCGGTTTTGGTGCGGGACTGATCGGAATTGGTCTGACGCTTCTGCTGCTGATCCCGTGTAATGCGGTGATCCATCACCTGGCAGATACAACAGCGGTCAGTGCAGCACTTCCATTTGTCCCGGCAGTGGTTTTGATCCTTTTAAGTATCGGGCTTACGTTACTTGGAGGCCTGATCCCTTCCAGAAAAGCAGCAAAGAGTGATCCGGTAACGGCATTAAGAACGGAGTGATAAAATGGAAAATTTGATTTTTAGTCTGAATGCGACTGTTCCTATTTTTCTCATGATGGTACTGGGAATGGTTTTTCGGAAAATTGGGTGGATGGATGTAGATTTTGCGGAAAAGATGAATAAGTTTGTTTTTCTTGTTCCGCTTCCGGTGCTGCTTTTCAGTGACCTTGCAACGGTTGATTTTGAGGAAGTATGGAATATCCGGTTTGTGATCTTCTGCTTTATTGTTACATTTATCAGCATTGCGATTGTGTCAGGTATTTCATTTTTATGGAAAGACAGGACGATTCAGGGAGAGTTTATCCAGTCATCTTACCGGAGCAGTGCGGCACTGCTGGGAATTGCATTTATTCAGAATATTTATGGAAATGCAGGAATGGCTCCGTTGATGATCATTGGAAGTGTTCCACTTTATAATGTGATGGCAGTGGTTGTATTGTCATTCTTCCAGCCGGAGAGAAAAGCACTGGATAAGGAAGTGTGGAAGAAAACATTAAAGGGGGTCGTGACAAATCCGATCATTATCGGGATTGTTGCAGGGCTGATCTGGTCTGCACTGAAGATTCCGATGCCGCTGATACTCAATAAAGCAGTGTCCAGTATCGGGGCTGTTGCAACACCGATGGGACTGATGGCGATGGGAGCAACTTTCGATTTTAAGAAAGCAATGGGAAAGATCAAGCCGGCTGTCACAGCAACATTTATCAAGCTGATCGGATTTGTCGCGATTTTCCTCCCGCTTGCAGCGTATCTTGGATTCCGAAGGGAAGAACTGATCGCAATCCTGGTCATGCTTGGATCGGCGACGACTGTGAGCAGTTTTGTAATGGCGAAAAATATGGGACATGAGGGAGTGCTTTCTTCCAGTGTCGTCATGCTGACAACTCTGTTCAGTGCATTTACCCTGACCGGGTGGCTGTATCTTTTAAAAAGTCTGGCATTGATCTGAACAGACCGGACAGGATACAACAGATCCGGATTTTGAGAGCAGGAAAGAGGAAATTTATACTGGAAAAGAACTGTCAGAAAAAGGGCAGTTCTTTTTTCTTGACATTCAAAAATTTAAAGCGTAGAATATGTTCGATATAAAACTGTTCCATGGCGAACAGTTTTTGTATCGAACGATTATAGGATGTGAAGAATCTATCAGAAATAAGTGAAAATTTCTGCAGAAGCACTGTGGAAAGGAGGCAAGAAAGTGGAAGATGTACGTCGATATGGATTTGAAGTGCGTCGGCTTGACCATGTATTTTCCAGGAATCTGGAAGCAAAAGTCCGGGAAAATGGAATTGATGAACTGACGTTGATGCATGGCTGGATCATAAGATATCTGATTGAGAATCAGGACAGGGATATCTATCAGAAGGATATAGAGAAGCACTGTTCCATTGGAAAATCTACCGTGACCAATATTTTACAGCTGATGGAAAAGAAAGGACTGATCAGAAGAGAAACTGTGCCTGATGATGCAAGACTGAAAAAGGTTGTGCTGACTCAGAAGGGGCTTGAAAGTCATGAAGGGATCGAGCAGCTGATCATGGAACTGAATCATCAGATGGTTGAGGGGATCAGTGAGGAAGATCTGGAGATTTTTCTGCGGACGACCCGGACACTGAGAAAGAATATTGAAAAAAATCTGAACTCCAGAAGTGGAGAAAGCAGGGAAGGAGGATGTCCATGCTAAAGACATTATTAAAAGAAGTAAAAGAATATAAGAGGGCTTCCATAGTGACTCCTGTATTTATGATCGTGGAAGTTCTGATGGAGACGCTGATCCCGTTCCTGATGGCATCGATCATTGATGAAGGGGTCAATGCAGGAAATATGCAGCATATTTACAAAGTAGGAGGTATTATGGTCGTTGCCGCCGCAGTCGGATTATTTGCAGGACTGGCAGGTGGAAGATTTGGAGCAAAGGCTTCCGCAGGATTTGCAAAAAATCTGCGTGAGGCAATGTTCAACCATATCCAGAGTTTTTCTTTTGCCAATATCGATCATTTCAGTACGGCAGGACTGGTGACCCGTATGACAACCGATGTGACGAATGTACAGAATGCGTACATGATGACACTGCGTATGTTCACGCGTGCCCCTGCCAGTATGATCTGTGCCATGGTGATGGCATTTGCAATCAATGCAAGACTTGCAAGCATCTATCTTGTTGCAGTCATTATATTAGGTACGATCCTTTTCTTCATTATCCGTCATGCAACGGCGTATTTTCAGCAGGCTTTTCCGAAATACGATGACCTGAATGCATCGGTACAGGAGAATGTCTCTGCAATCCGTGTCGTGAAGGCTTATGTAAGAGAAGAGCAGGAGACAAGTAAGTTTCAGAAAGCAAGTGAAAATATTTACAGAATTTTTGTAAAGGCAGAACGAAATGTTATTTTTAATGCACCGCTGATGATGACAACGGTTTATACCTGTATTATCCTGATCAGCTGGCTGGGAGCAAAAATGATCGTAAACAGTACGCTGACGACCGGGGAACTGATGAGTCTGCTGGCATATTGTATGAATATTTTGATGAGTCTGATGATGTTATCCATGGTATTTGTCATGATCTCTATGAGTACAGCCAGTATGCAGAGAATTGCAGAAGTACTGAATGAAGAGAGCGACCTTCATAATCCGGCAGATCCTGTCTTTGAAGTAAAAGATGGAAGAATCGAATTTAAAAATGTAGAATTTGCTTATAAAAAGGACAGCAAAGAGCCGGTTCTGACCGATATAGATCTGAAGATCCGTTCAGGGGAGACGATCGGGATCATCGGGGGAACAGGAAGTGCAAAGACCAGTCTGGTCAATCTGGTCAGCCGTCTGTATGATGTGACCAAGGGAGAAGTTCTTGTCGGTGGCAGAAATGTCAGAGAATATGACATGGAATCTCTGAGAAACCAGGTAGCAGTTGTACTTCAGAAGAATGTTCTTTTCTCCGGCACGATTCTGGAAAATCTGCGGTGGGGAAATAAAAATGCTACAGATGAAGAGTGCATAGAAGCGTGTAAACTGGCTTGTGCAGATGAATTTATTGAACGATTTCCAAAGAAATATGAGACGTACATCGAACAGGGTGGAAATAATGTATCCGGTGGACAGAAGCAGAGACTCTGTATTGCCAGGGCAATTCTGAAAAAGCCGAAGATCCTGATCCTGGATGACAGTACCAGTGCGGTAGATACAGCTACAGATGCGAAAATCCGCAGAGCATTCAGAGAAGAGATCCCTGATACAACCAAGCTGATCATCGCCCAGCGTGTCTCCAGTGTGCAGGATGCAGACCGTATCATTGTGATGGATGAGGGCAGGATCAATGGATTTGGAACGCATGAAAAATTGCTGGATACAAACGAGATCTACCGGGAAGTTTATGAGTCTCAGACGCAGGGCGGCGGTGATTTTGATGAAAAGGCAGGTGAATAAAATGGCAGGAACAATGAGGAAAACTCCCCGTGGAGCAAAGGGAAAAGTGGAAAACCCGGGAAAACTTTTTGTACGGCTGATGAAATATGTATTCAAAGATTACCTGTGGCAGTGTATTCTGGTTTTTGTCCTGATCCTGACAGGAGTTATCGCAAATGTACAGGGTACGATGTTTACCAAAAATCTGATCGATGATTATATTACTCCGTTCCTTCTGACGGATTCACCGGATTTTGGACCTTTAGCCCAGGCAATCGGCAGGGTGGCGGTCTTTTATGCAGTGGGTGTGGTGGCAACCTATCTGTATAACCGGATCATGGTCAATGTGACGCAGGGAACTTTGCGGAATCTGAGAAATGAATTATTCGAACATATGGAAACGCTGCCGATCAAATATTTTGATACCCATGCTCATGGAGATATCATGTCAGTTTATACGAATGATATCGATACGCTGCGGCAGATGATCAGTCAGAGTATTCCGCAGATCATCAACAGCGGGATTACGATCATCAGTGTCTTTATCAGTATGCTGATCCTGAATATCCCACTGACGGTGGTTACGATGGTTATGGTGGCAGTTATGGTTTTATGCACGAAGGCGTCAGCAGGACGAAGCGGAAGATACTTTCTGGAACAACAGGTGAATCTGGGAAAAGTCAATGGATTTATCGAGGAAATGATGAATGGTCAGAAAGTCGTTAAAGTTTTTTGCCATGAGGAAGAAAATAAAGCCGATTTTAAAAAGTTGAATGATGACTTATTTGTCAGTGCGGATCGTGCCAATACTTTTTCCAATTTTTTAGGACCGATCAATGCCCAGCTTGGAAATATCAGTTATGTCTTATGTGCGATCGTCGGTGGAGGTCTTGCATTGAACGGAGTCGGTGGCTTTACATTAGGTGGTCTGGCAAGTTTTCTGACTTTCAATAAAAGCTTCAGTATGCCGATCAATCAGGTCAGCATGCAGCTAAATGCAATCGTCATGGCAATGGCGGGGGCAGAAAGAATTTTCCGCCTGCTGGATGAAAAGCAGGAAGTAGATGAAGGTTATGTCACTTTGGTACGTGCGAAAGAAGAGGATGGAAAGCTGACAGAGTGTAAAGAAAGAACCGGACGCTGGGCATGGAAGCACGTGCATCAGGCAGATGGCTCAGTGGATTATATTGAACTGAAAGGAAATGTTGTCTTTGACGGAGTTGACTTTGGATATAATGATGATAAGATCGTTCTGCATGATGTCAGGTTATATGCTGAGCCGGGACAGAAGATCGCATTCGTCGGATCGACCGGAGCCGGAAAGACAACCATTACGAATCTGATCAACCGGTTCTATGATATCCAGGATGGTAAGATCCGCTATGATGGCATCAATATTAATAAGATCAAAAAGGCAGATCTGCGGCGTTCCCTGGGGATCGTTCTGCAGGATACGCATCTTTTTACCGGAACAGTCCGGGAAAATATCCGGTTCGGAAAGCTGGATGCAACAGATGAAGAAATCGTGGCGGCAGCAAAGCTTGCCAATGCAGACGGATTTATCCGCAGGCTTCCGGATGGATATGATACCGTACTGACCGGAGACGGTGCAAATTTAAGTCAGGGACAGCGTCAGCTTCTTGCGATAGCAAGGGCGGCAGTGGCAGATCCACCGGTTCTGATTCTGGATGAAGCGACAAGCTCGATCGATACGAGAACAGAGCGGATTATTCAGGAAAGTATGGATCGTCTGATGAAAGGAAGGACAACGTTTGTGATCGCACATCGTCTTTCTACTGTCAGAAACTCAGATTGTATCATGGTTCTGGAACAGGGAAGAATCATAGAGCGTGGAACGCATGAACAGCTGATCGAAGAAAAAGGCAGGTATTATCAGTTGTATACCGGAAATGCGATCAGTGCATAAAAAGTGCCGGGAACAGAGAAAAAGTATCTGCATAAAAAAGAAGAAAAGAATGAAAAAGAATCCTTCAGAGCGGGGTCATGAGTGAAGACACTGCTTTAAAGGATTCTTTTTTTGCTGTCAGGCGTCCGCAAAATAGACACGCTGGATCTTTCAATCCGTATTAGGAGATGAATACAGCCAGCTTTTTCTGCTCCCAGCTAATGACCGGACCAAGGAAAAATGCAATCGCAAATGTGACCGGACCGACATTTCCACCGGCGATCCATCCCAGAAGAAGAAAAGATGTATCCCATGCGATACGGACGTATTTAAATGGAATGTGCGGTACTTTCTTTGCAAGAATAAATGAAATCGCATCGTATGGTGATGTGCCAAGGGCGGCAGTCATATACATGGCGGCTCCGAAAATAAATACAATCAGTGCAGGCAGCAGGATACAGATGCGAACCGGCATGGATTCAAAGAAATGTGCCGGAAAGATTCTGCTGTAGATCCATCTGCAGGTATCGGAGATATATCCGATAAAGATCATATTTGCGATCGTTCCAAAACCGATCAGGCTTGTATCGGACAGGAAAATGATGATAAAAAGGATCAGATTGATCAGCAGCTGGGCTGTTCCAAATGTCAGTCCGATATGGGAGATTACTCCCTGCGTAAATGCCGAACATGGATCTGTACCGAAATGGATCTCGATCAGCCAGGAAAGCCCGAATCCCTGAATGAGAACTCCAAGTATGACCATGATCAGTCTGTTCCTGAATTTTTCAGGTCTTGCAAACCAGTTTAATTTTTTCATAGATACCTCCTTAAAAGTCAAAAATAAAATCAGAAGAAATGCAGTAACAGCATATAGCATAGCGTTCCGGCAGCGATGGACAGGAACATATTCCGTTTCCATATATGTAAAAGTGTTGTTATCAGAATGGAAACCGCTTCAGGAAGTCCGTGCGTTCCATGAAGAATATCTACATTCCGCAGGCAGTAGATGATGAGCATTCCAAAGACGGCAGAAGGAAGATATTTTCCAATATATTGTATAAATTCCGGTGTCTTTCGATTTTCACTGAAAATGATAAAAGGAAGGAAACGGGTCGTCATTGTTCCGAGGATACAGAGTCCGATGGTAATGATCTGCTGGGTAAGAGTCATAGGTTATCAGCCTCCTTTTTTTCAAGCTTCTTTCTTAATATAGCAAGAAAGATCAGGATCAGGAGCATGGTCGGGATCATAAAGGCATCTGCACCGAAAAGGCTCAGGCACAGAGCAGCAACGGCAAGTCCGATGACAGAAGTTGTATGATCCTTTTCCTTGAACCATTGCTCCAGAAAGATCACGATGAACATTGCTGTCATTACAAAGCTGATCCCATTGGTATCAAATTTGAGTAAAGAACCGAGCAAAGCTCCCAGAGTTGCTGAAATACCCCAGTAAAGCTGGTCTAAAAGTGTCACAAAGAACATGAACCATCCCCGGTCAACGTCTTCCGGAATGTCAGCCGTATAATTGACAGAAAATGTCTCGTCGCACATTCCGAAGATCAGATAATATTTTTTCCACCCCATTCCCTTAAATTTGTCCAGCATGGAAATCCCGTAGAAGAGATGGCGTGCCTGGATCAGTAATGCCATGATCAGTACCTGTACCGGGGCAAATGGACTTAGCAGCATCTCGACAGCGACAAACTCCAAAGAGCCACCGTAGATCAGAAAACTCATGCAAAGAGGGTAGACAAAAGAAAACCCAGATGCATTCATGTAGATTCCATAAGCCATTCCGAGAAAACTGAACCCGGCTAAAATAGGGAGAGTATAAGGAAAAGCGGCTTTGAAAGCTTTGCGTTTCATAAATCCTCCTTGAAATCATATCCAACATACGATAAAATTTTTAACAGATGCAAGTATAGCATTAACGACAAAAAATTACAATCATCAGAAAAAGAGGCAGGTATACCAGAAGAAAGGACGGGTATACAGAAAAAGCAGGTGGAACTATGACATTGCAACAATTAAAATATGTCTGCATGGTAGCAGAGACAGGGAAGATCACTGAAGCAGCAAAAAAATTATATATTTCCCAGCCGAGTCTGACAAATGCCATCCATGAGCTGGAAAAAGAGATGAATGTGGTTATTTTTAACCGGACAAATAAGGGCATCAGCCTCTCGGCAGAGGGGGAAATCTTTCTGGGGTATGCCAGACAGGTTCTGGAACAGGCAGCAGTACTGGAGGACAAATATAAAGGAGGACACGGGGAAAAGAAAAAGTTCTGCGTGTCGACGCAGCATTATTCTTTTGCGGTAAATGCATTTGTAGATCTGATCAAAAGGTATGGTCAGGATGAGTATGATTTCAGCATCAGGGAAACGCAGACTTATGAGATCATTGAAGATGTGGCGAGAATGAGAAGTGAAATAGGTCTTCTCTTTTTAAATGATTTTAATGAGACGGTACTTCGCAAGATCCTGAAATCCAATGGACTGGAATTTCATCTTCTCTTTGTGGCGAGACCGCATGTCTTTATCAGCAGACGGCATCCGCTGGCAGACAGGGAAGTCATTACCAATGAAGAACTGGAAGATTATCCATATTTGTCCTTTGAACAGGGGGAACATAATTCCTTTTATTTTTCCGAGGAAGTTTTTTCGGTTTCAGAGCGAAAGAAAAATATCAGAGTCAGAGACAGGGCAACACTTTTCAATCTTTTGATCGGACTGAATGGCTATACTGTATGCAGTGGTGTCATTGATGAAAATTTAAATGGGAAAGATATCATTGCAGTACCGCTGGCAGATGAGAATGAAATGAAGATCGGATATATCGTGCATCAGAAAAACCGCATAAGCAGACTTGGAACTACCTATTTAAAGGCACTGGAAAAGTATCTGGATCCCAAAGAGGAGACGGGACAGGAGTGTCTGCATATGCGGCAGGAGTAAATAAGAATATTACTGCATATGCAGAGGGAACGATTAAAAATGCTCTGGTATATGCAGAGGAAAGTCACGGTCAGTTCCGTTTCTTCAGATTTAACTGGTACAGATAAAAGATTCCGCCAAATAATCCAAAGATCAGGCCACTGTAACCGCCAAAGCAGATGAAAAGTGTAAGTTTGCTTTCCATATTAAAAGGTAGGATCAGATCAGCCAGTCCGCCGACAAGGAGTCCGGCAAGCATCCATCCAAGAGTCATAACAGTAAGGTAAATAGCAGATGTATGTGCTACAGTATGATTCTGATTCAGTTTTTTCCATAATTTTTTGTACATGACAGTTCCCTCTTTTCTATCTATGAGAAATCTTTTTTTTCTATCTGAGATCAGTATAGAAAAAGGATGTAAAGAAGAATGGGTGGAAAATGAAAAATTTATGTAAAATAAAAGTCGGAAAAAGGCAGAAATTTGAGTATGAGGCTTGAATCTTGGCAGGTTTAATGATAGGCTAGTGTTCTGACTATATTGATAAGTATGGAGGAACTTCCCATGGAGAAAGTCTCAAAAAAGAAGGGTAAAGAGGAGAAGCCGGATGTAAGAGGAAAATTTTCAGGGCGTATAGGATATGTTCTGGCAGTGGCAGGCTCAGCAGTCGGCCTTGGAAATATCTGGCGTTTCCCTTATCTCGCAGCAAAGTATGGTGGCGGTATGTTTTTGCTGGTTTATCTGATCCTGATGCTGACGTTCGGATATGTCATGATCATGTCGGAAACGACACTGGGGCGGATGACAAAGAAAAGTCCGGTTGGTGCTTTTGGCACTTTCGGAAAAAAGAAATCTTTAAAATTCGGTGGATGGATCAACGCAGTGATCCCAATGCTGATCGTTCCATATTATAGTGTGATCGGTGGCTGGGTGCTGAAATACCTTTTTGAATATCTGCGTGGAAATTCGGAGACACTGGCAAAGGACGGATATTTTACAGAGTTTATCACTTCTTCCGGGAAAGTGGAATTCTGGTTCTTTGTATTTGCGGTGCTTGTATTTGCAGTTATTCTGGCAGGGGTGAAAAATGGAGTTGAGAGAGTCTCCAGGGTGATGATGCCCATGATGATCGTGCTGGCAGTTGTGGTTGCAGTTTATTCGGTTACAAGACCGGGAGCGGTGGAAGGAATCAAGTATTTTCTGATCCCGAATCTGGAACATTTCTCCATGATGACGGTTGTGGCGGCCATGGGTCAGATGTTCTATTCTCTTTCCATCGCCATGGGAATCCTGTATACTTATGGCTCTTATATTGGAAAAGAAGTGGACATTGAGAAAAGTACAACCCAGGTGGAGGTTTTTGATACAGGTGTGGCACTTCTTGCAGGACTTATGATTATTCCGTCGGTGTTTGCTTTCTCAGGCGGAGATATGGAGACACTGCAGGCAGGCCCGTCATTGACATTTATTACATTGCCAAAAGTATTTTCAAGTATGGGAGTAGGAACTGTTGTTGGGATCGTCTTTTTCCTGATGTTCTTATTTGCGGCACTTACCAGTGCGATTTCCCTGCTGGAGACAAGCGTATCCACACTGGAAGATGAACTTCACTGGAAACGTTGGAAATGTTGTCTGCTGATGGCAGGAGTTATGCTGGTGATCGGAACAGCCTCATCAATGGGATATGGAGTCTGGGATTCAGTCAGAATCCTGGGAATGCAGTTCCTGGATTTCTTTGATTTCCTTACCAATTCGGTGATGATGCCGATTGCAGCACTGGCGACCTGTCTTTTGATCGTGAGGGTGGTTGGATTTGAGAAAATGGACAAAGAGATCGAGCTGTCTTCAGCATTTAAGCGGAAAAAATTGTATCACTTTTTCCTGAAATATCTTGCACCGCTCTGCATTCTTGTGATTTTGATCAGTTCCATCGCAAATGTGTTTGGGTGGATATCAATGTAAGAAAAAAATCCTTGCAATGCGAGAAGTTTTATGCTATACTACGAGCGTTGCGAAAAAGCACGTATGCGGATTCCTTTGAAGGTGCCTAAGGAGAATCGCAGGATTTACCCGGTTTCAGAGGAGCTGAAAGCATACGGAAGAAAAAAACCAAATGGAGGAAAGTAACATGAGCGTTATTTCAATGAAGCAGTTATTGGAAGCCGGTGTTCATTTTGGACATCAGACAAGAAGATGGAATCCTAAGATGGCTCCGTATATCTACACAGAAAGAAATGGTATCTATATCATCGACCTGCAGAAGTCTGTAGGAATGGTAGACGATGCATACAAGGCAGTATCTGATATTGCAGCAGATGGCGGAACAATCCTTTTCGTAGGAACAAAGAAGCAGGCACAGGATGCAATCAAGGCTGAGGCTGAGCGTTGCGGAATGTATTATGTAAATGAGAGATGGCTTGGAGGAATGCTTACAAACTTTAAGACAATCCAGAGCCGTATCAAACGTCTGAAAGACATCGAGGCTATGGCTGAAGACGGAACATTCGATGTACTTCCGAAAAAAGAAGTTATCGAGCTGAAAAAAGAATGGGATAAGCTGGAGAAGAACCTCGGCGGAATTAAAGATATGAAGAAGCTGCCAGATGCTATCTTCATCGTAGATCCGAAAAAGGAAAGAATCTGTGTACAGGAAGCACATACACTCGGAATCCCACTGATCGGTATCTGTGATACAAACTGTGATCCGGAAGAACTGGATTATGTAATCCCGGGAAATGATGATGCAATCAGAGCTGTAAAACTGATCGTTTCCAAGATGGCAGACGCTGTGATCGAGGCAAATCAGGGAGCAGCAGAAGATGGTTATTACGAAGATGCTGATGTAGAAGCAGCAGAAGCTGAAGAGGCTGTAGAAGAGTAATATCAGTTCTTGATATGAAAAGAAATGCGTTGCTGTTTACAGTATTCTGTGACCAGCAACGAGAATGCTTCAGCCTGATCAACAGGTTGAGGCATTTTGTATATACTTTAGTATGCGGGAAAATCTGCAGGTAGGAGATTTTCTGTATAAAAGTTTTATAGAGACAAGCAACAGATAACTATGAATAATGGAGGAAAATTATCATGGCAATCACAGCAGGAATGGTAAAAGAGTTAAGAGAAATGACAGGTGCAGGAATGATGGACTGCAAAAAAGCACTCTCCGAGACAAATGGAGATATGGATGCAGCCGTTGAATTCCTGAGAAAGAACGGACAGGCTAAAGCTGAGAAGAAAGCTGGAAGAATTGCAGCAGAAGGTATCGTTAAGACTGTAGTTAAAGATGATAAAGTAGCAGCAATCGTAGAAGTAAACTCTGAGACAGACTTCGTTGCTAAGAACGATGAGTTCCAGGGATTTGTAGAAGCAGTAGTAAATCAGGTTGTAGATTCTGATGCAGCAGATATGGATGCATTCATGGCTGAGGCATGGGAAGCTGATACAACAAAGACTGTAAAAGATGCTCTCGTAGAGAAGATCGCAGTTATTGGTGAGAACCTTAATATCAGAAGATTTGAGAAAGTAACAGCAGAGAATGGTGTAGTTGTACCTTATATTCACGGTGGCGGACGTATTGGTGTTCTTGTAGTAGCTGATACAGATGTTGTTAATGATGAGATCAAAGCTGCACTGAAGAACGTAGCTATGCAGGTTGCAGCTATGTCTCCGAAATATGTTTCCCGTCAGGAAGTGGCTCAGGATTATCTTGATCATGAGAAAGAGATCCTTCTTGCACAGGCTAAGAAAGAGAACCCGGAGAAGCCGGATAATATCATCGAGAAGATGATCATCGGACGTCTGAACAAAGAGCTGAAAGAAATCTGCCTGCTTGATCAGGTATATGTTCAGGACAGCGACCTTACAGTAGCTAAGTATGTTGATAAGGTAGCAAAAGAGAACGGTGCAAATGTAACAGTAACGAAGTTCGTTCGTTTCGAGACAGGAGAAGGTCTTGAGAAAAAGGTTGACGATTTCGCAGCAGAAGTTGCAGCTCAGGCTGGAATGTAATCCAGAAGTCGCAAAACAGATGAACGCATAATTTTACAGTTCGCATAAGAATTTGAACCGTATGATTATCATGTAAATCAACGAAAAACCTTGAATTTCCTATGAAAATGGGATGATTCAAGGTTTTTTTGCATGTTGGGGAATAAATTTTGACTTATCGTAAATTATCGCTATTTATGCATGGAATTGGGTAAAAGTTGGGGAGTAGTGTAATTACCCAATATTTACCCAACTTTTGATGTATGATAGCGTAAGATTACCCAACTTTTCGTAAGTTATCGTGGAAAATAGTAAATTGAAATATTAAGAAAGAGAGATTATAATGAGGACACAGATTTTCGATTATTTGTATAAAGAACCATTTAGTAGTAAAAAGGGGAATAGAATTGATTTTATATCATGTAACATTATTTAATAAGCCAACACAGGAAATACTGATTCCACGAATACCAGGAGATACTTTTATAGGGGAAGAAGTTAAAACAAATAGAATATGTTTGGCACCAAGTATTATTCAATGTTTGCGTGCATTGGAGATATATAAGTATTTTCAAGAAGATACGCTAGATGTTAAAGTTTATAAGATAGTCGTTGATGAAAATGATGAACAGTTAATTTCATTGGAACAGTTATATTTAAATGGTTTGGTTGATGATGCTGCACTTACACATGAATATTGGTATAAAAGTAAGCTTATTCCAGTAGAATATAATGAATATAGAATTAGTGAATGTGTAAAAAAGAGGTATATTATTATTTCCTCAAAAGAGAAAATGCGGATAAAAGAAATCATAGAAACAATGGGAGTATGTTTTAATAGACTGGAGAAATATAATGCATTTCAAATTATGAATGAATGGCTTCCACGACAATCAGAAACATTTCAAGAGCAAGTAAAAAAGAAATTAACACATAAAGTCGAAGAATATACAGAAGGGTCTGCTGAAATTTATAAGAAAATATTTGGAAATATTCCGGAACGTTTTCGTGAAGAAAAAGATTTTCGAGAAATTGAATATCTTGAAAAATGTAAAATAGAATATATTACATAGCCGATTGATTCAAATTGAAAGTCAGTCGGCTTTTTTCATGCTCATTTTTATACATAGCCAGTTTCGTAAAACAGATTGGCTATTAAATTTTTCGAGGAAGGAGGAATCCACATGACCAAGTGTAAAGTAATCGCCCTTGCAAATCAGAAGGGAGGAACAGCTAAGACCACAACAACATTGAATCTGGGAATAAGACAGTTACAGTGACAGACCATGTCAAGCAGTCCTATGTCAGAACAAAAGAAAATATCATGCAATCGACGGAGAAATCTAGTGATAGAGAGAATAATCCGGTAGGTTATGCAGAAGATGTGGCCAGCGAGTATGCTGACCGCATCTTTCACGAAACAGGGCATCAGGTACGCAGACAGGCAGAAAAGCTTATTGAACGGAAGAAAGGGAAAGCTTCTGTTTCTTCGGCAGGCGAAGAAACTGTTTACCAGCCGAAAGAACAAATGCGACCAGTACCGCCTTCAGGTGAAGAAAAGGCACAGGAACAGGGGCGAGAACTTGCTGTCAAAAAAATCAAGACCATTGAACGGGATAAAAGAACCATCAAGACCGGGAGAACTTCGGAACAGGTTGTAAAGAATACCGGAAAAGGTACCATTAAGATAAGAATAATAAAAGAAGAGGGTGTCACATAATCATTACTTTGATGATTTGGTGGCACTCTCTAAAAAAATGAATTTTATGACATTATGGATATCAGAACTTGTTCCTTATTTTTCGGTACTCTCTGGGTGAATACCCTTTTAGCTTGTGAAAAAGCCGACTGAAATAAAGCTGGTTATCATATCCGACAATCTTAGAAATTTCATTGATGGAATAAGTTGTTGTTTCAAGTAACATCTGAGCATTGTTGATCCGGATTCCCACAATGAATTGCATTG
>NZ_CAKRGI010000002.1 GCF_934330165.1 uncultured Mediterraneibacter sp. | reverse complement strand
GTGAAGGCAACACCTGTACCACAGTCATCTCCCATGTTACCAAATGCCATCATCTGTACGTTAACTGCTGTTCCCCATGAATACGGGATATCATTGTCACGACGGTAAACGTTAGCTCTCGGGTTGTCCCATGAACGGAATACAGCCTTAACAGCTTCCATTAACTGCTCTTTCGGATCTGAAGGGAAGTCTGAACCGATCTTGGACTTGTACTCTGCCTTGAACTGCTCAGCCAGCTTCTTCAGGTCATCAGCGTCAAGATCAACGTCCTGCTTAACACCTTTCTCTTCTTTCATCTTGTCGATAAGCTCTTCAAAATACTTCTTACCAACTTCCATAACTACATCAGAGAACATCTGGATAAATCTTCTGTAGCAGTCCCATGCCCAACGCGGGTTGCCTGAAGCTTCTGCCAGTGTCTCAACAACTTCTTCATTCAGTCCAAGGTTCAGGATCGTATCCATCATACCCGGCATGGAAGCTCTTGCTCCGGAACGAACGGAAACGAGAAGCGGATTCTGCTTGTCTCCGAATTTCTTTCCTGTAATACCTTCCATTTTATCGATAGCTTCCATGATCTGACCCATAATCTCATCGTTGATCTGTCTGCCATCCTCATAGTACTGTGTACAAGCCTCAGTTGTTACTGTGAATCCCTGTGGTACCGGGAGTCCCAGGTTTGTCATCTCTGCAAGGTTCGCACCTTTTCCACCGAGAAGGTTTCTCATGTCGGCGTTACCTTCAGTGAACATATAAACCCATTTTGCCATGTTCAATGACCTCCTAAAATAATTTTTTACAAATAAATTTACATTAATTCGCATATAATATTTTAATAGTTTTACACGTATGAGTCAAGCGTTTTGTTCGTAATTATGTACAATCTTTACAACACTTTTTTGTTCATTTATGCCTTATTCAGCCTGATCAAAAACGATTACTGCACACCATGTCGAATATTATATCTTTTACTTCTTATCTGTCCTTTATTTTCCTGTCTGTTTCTGATGTATCTGTACCTGATGCATCTGTACCGGTCGTATCTTCCTTCTCCAGCCTCACACATGGAAGATTCCAGCGGTAATGGGCGGCTGCGAGCCGGATCAGCAGCGTCACTGCCGTCCCTGCGATCAGAGACGGGATCTGACCATACCGGTGGTAAACCAGTACACTGCAGACTGCACCTGTAATGGATGCACAGGCATAGACATGCTTTACGAAAATATAGGGTGGAACTCCGGCCATCATATCCCTAAGCAGGCCACCGCCAACACCGGTCAGTGTTCCCAGAAAGCAGAGGAAGAACATATTGTCTTCATACCCTGCTGCCACGCCCGTTGAAACACCCATCGCTGTGAAGATCCCCAGTCCCAGTGAATCCATCAGAAAAATGATTTTTGTATACAGCATCTGATATCTGCTGTGGAGCAGTCTTTTATTCGCATACAGCAATACGAACGGGATGACGGCTGATACCACTGCCGTCTCTACATAAACCGGCCTGGTAAAGGCACCTGGTATCTGTCCGAGAAATACATCCCGCATCATTCCGCCGCCGACTGCTGTTACAACTCCAAGCACGATCACTCCGAAAATATCCATCTGCCTGCGCATTCCGACCATCGCCCCCGAAACCGAAAATGCCACGGTTCCGATCAGTTCTATGAGCAGTACGATCCATGTCTGTAGTTCCATAATCCCTCCGGCACTGTTCTTCTTTTATATCGTTTCACTTTTCTTTCTGCCTCTTGAAATTTTCACTTTACATTTCTTCGATAAATGCCTTGTATCCTTTGTACGCCTCATATACATCGGCTTTGCTCGTCACTTCCCATGGGGCATGCATGCTCAGTACTGCAACACCGCTGTCAATGACTTCCATCCCATAATTTGCCATGATATAGGCGATCGTTCCGCCACCGCCTGCATCTACTTTTCCCAGTTCTGCAAACTGATATGCTACGTTCTGCACATCCATTGCATTTCTGATCTTTGCAAGATACTCTGCATTTGCATCATTTGATCCGCTCTTTCCACGGGATCCTGTAAATTTATTAAATACCAGACCTTTTCCGAAAAATGCCGCACTACGCTTTTCAAATACTTCCGCATACATCGGATCATATGCAGCACTGACATCGGAAGAGAGCATTCTGGAATTCATCAGGGTTCTTCTGACCTTCAGTTCTGACTCACCTTCCGCCAGTGCCACCAGCTCTGCGACTGTATTTTCAAAGAAACGGGAATGCATACCGGTTGCACCAACACTTCCGATCTCTTCTTTATCTACTAAAATGCAGCAGGCCGTATGCTCCACGGCTTCTACATCCAGCATTGCAAAAAGGGAAGTAAATGCACACACTCGGTCATCCTGTCCATATGCAAGCACCATGCTGCGGTCCAGTCCACAGTCACGTGCTTTTCCTGCCGGAACGATCTCCAGTTCTGCAGAAAGGAAATCTTCCTCATCCATTTCATAATACTCTTTCAGCAGGTTCATTACATTTGCTTTGACAGCTTCTTTTTCTTTCTCTGCCAGACTCTCATCCTGCTCGATCGGACGACTTCCGATCAGAAGATCCAGCTTTTCTCCCTCAACCACTGTGGAGGCTTTCTTTTCCATCTGCTTTGCTGCCAGATGGATCAGCAGATCCGTAATAACAAAAACCGGGTCGTCTTCCTTTTCTCCGATGCTGACGTTGACAACCGTTCCGTCCTTTTTTGCGATCACTCCGTGCAGTGCCAGTGGAAGTGTCACCCACTGATACTTCTTGATCCCACCATAATAATGGGTATCGAGATAGGCAAATTCGTCATTTTCATAAAGCGGATTCTGCTTTACATCAATACGTGGGGAATCAATATGAGCTCCGAGAATATTCATTCCCTCTTCCAGTGGCCTGGTTCCCATATGGAACATAGCGATGGTCTTATCCATGCATACTGCATATACCTTATCCCCTGCCTGTACTTTTTCACCGTTCCGGATGATCTCTTTCAGGTTCTTATATCCTTCTTTCTCAATTCTTTCCATCGTAAGACGTACACACTCCCGCTCCGTCTTTCCTGCATCCAGGCAGGCTTTATACTCTTCATTAACTGCCTCAAGACGACGGATCTCCGCTGCACTGTACTGACTCCATGCATTCTTTCTTTCCATTGAAATTTCCTCCTTAAAAGATACTTTCTCTAACTGAAAAGCCGGTCATCTCTCATACGAGATCTGATCCGGCTTTTCAGCATCTTCTCCGAAAGGCTCTTTCCATTTCCTTACCGGAGAAAAATAAATATTTTACCACTCAAATTTCTTTTCAAAATATGCTTTCAGATCTTCGATCTTCACTCTTTCCTGCTCCATCGTATCGCGGTCACGTACTGTAACTGCTCCGTCTTCTTCAGAATCAAAGTCATACGTTACACAGAACGGAGTACCGATCTCATCCTGACGCCGGTAACGCTTACCGATATTTCCACGATCATCGAACTCACAGTTATAATACTTACATAACTCAGTATATACCTTTTCTGCTCCTTCATTCAACTTTTTGGAAAGTGGCAGGACCCCGATCTTAACCGGAGCAAGTGCCGGATGGAAATGCAGTACCGTACGCATATCCGGCTTCTCTTCTGTTCCGATGTTCTCTTCATCATAAGCACTGCACAGGAATGCAAGCACCATACGGTCTGCTCCCAGTGACGGCTCGATGACATATGGAATGTATTTTTCTTTTGTCTCATCATCAAAGTATGTAAGATCCTGTCCTGATACATTCTGGTGCTGGGTCAGGTCATAATCTGTACGGTCTGCAATCCCCCACAGCTCGCCCCATCCAAATGGGAAAAGGAACTCTACGTCTGTAGTTGCCTTACTGTAGAAAGAAAGTTCTTCCTTATCATGATCACGATAACGTACCTCATCCTCTTTCAGACCGAGAGATGACAGCCAGTTCAGGCAGAAATTCTTCCAGTAGTCAAACCACTCAAGATCTGTATCCGGCTTGCAGAAAAACTCCAGCTCCATCTGCTCAAATTCTCTTGTACGGAAAGTAAAGTTACCCGGTGTGATCTCATTACGGAAAGACTTTCCGATCTGTCCGATACCAAATGGAAGCTTCTTTCTGGATGTACGCTGTACATTTTTAAAGTTTACGAAAATTCCCTGTGCCGTCTCAGGACGAAGGTAAACCGTATTCTTTGCATCCTCTGTCACACCCTGGAATGTCTTGAACATCAGATTGAACTGACGGATATCGGTAAAATCATGCTTTCCACAGGTCGGACATGGAATCTGATGCTCTTCAATAAATGAACTCATCTCTTCCTGAGACCATGCATCGACAGAACCTTCGATCTCAATTCCTTTTTCTGCACAGAAATCTTCAATGATCTTATCCGCACGGAAACGCTCATGACACTGCTTGCAGTCCATCAGCGGGTCACTGAAACCTCCCAGATGTCCGGATGCGATCCATGTCTGTGGATTCATAAGGATGGCACAGTCCACACCTACATTATACGGGTTCTCCTGAATGAACTTCTTCCACCACGCTTTTTTCACATTATTCTTAAGCTCAACCCCAAGATTCCCGTAATCCCATGTATTCGCAAGTCCACCGTAAATCTCTGAACCCGGATATACAAATCCTCTTGATTTCGCAAGTGCTACGATCTTGTCCATTGTCTTTTCAACCATTTTATGTCCCTCGCATTCTTTCTTTATCATTTTCCATCATTTGATACCCGGTGGAATGCCCCACCTCATCAATGCTTTCTATTGTAGCGGTTTACAGAATATTTTTCAAGCTATTCTGTAATTCTTTCATATAGGCTTCTTTATGGCAGCGTTTCTGTTCATACATGACAGCATCCGCCTTTTCAATAATTTTCTCTAACGGGATCTCACCATGACCTTTTTCCACTTCTACAATCCCATAACTGAAACTTTTCGGATACGGCCGTATCTCCTGCTCTGCAAAACTCTGCAGTATCACTGCAAACTTTTCCTGTGCTTTTCTTTTAGAACACTTCTGTAAAATAATACAAAATTCATCTCCGCCCAGCCGTACAAAAATATCATTTTTTCTGATATCATGCTTTACCGTTGCAACAAAATATTTCAGATACCAGTCGCCTTCTGAATGCCCATACTCATCATTTACATATTTCAGATGATCCAGGTCACAATAGCAGAATACCAGATGCTCTCCGGAATCCAACAGCTTCGCTGCATGTTCTCTGAACATACGCCGGTTTCCTATCCCGGTAAGCATATCCCGGTAAACCTCAAGTTCCAGTTCCTCTTCGCGCTTCTTTTCTGCCGTTACTTCCCGTATAATATGTGCAAATGCCTTTTCTCCCTGCCATTCCATATATACCGTAATGATCTTGTAGTACCTTTTCTTCGAATCTTCCGCTTCCCATACCCAGTCATAGGACTCGTCCCGTCTGCGGCGTCTTTCTGCATTCATTTTTCCCTGAGCCAGACAGACCTTATAGATCTCATGTCTTTCTGTTGCTTTTATCTCATTACAGTATAAGATTTTTTCCCCTTCCGCACTCGTCACCAGCACATCTTCCTCACTTCGTTCAATCAACTCCACCAGAAGCTCGTTATAACTTTCCATGACCTGTGCATGTTCTTTTTCATGCTCTGCTTCCTGCTTCAGAACCATTTCACGCTCATACAGCTGCTTCGTCATTGTATTAAATGCCTCGGAAAACTCTCCCAGATAAGATACATTCTGTGAATAATCTCCTTTTGCGACCTGCTTTGCCTGCCAGGTCAGATGGTTCAGGTTCGCATGGATATTTTTCAGATTCTCACACAGAAAATTTTCTCTTCCGGGTACAGCCACCGAAAGATTTCCTTTGGACAATGCAGCTGAATAACTTTTCATCTCCTGTACAGCTGCATTCAGATACTGCAGTCCCATTCCCAGCTTCCGGTATGGTTCGTCCAGAGAAGCGATATCCGGTTCCTGTACCCTGGGATCATACAGAATACTCCTGAGATACTCGAATAATATCTCACAATTCCTCTCTTCCATTCGCTACACTCCTAGTCCTCCTGCCCCTCAACTTTTGCATGAAATCTGCACACCCGGTCTCCCGTCGCCCAGCAGTCAACTTCCACTGCGGTATAAGGTTTTCCCGAATATAACGATAAGATGCCTGCAATAAATCCCTCATCATAATTACATACTGTTTCCCCAAGAACCGGCAGCCCGGAACAGTCAGCATCTTCCGCCACTGTAAGGATGATCCGTCCACTCTCTTCATCCACTTCCTCAATCCGCAAAACTCCGATCTTCATATCCTGCATCTTCTGTTGCAATTCTCCAACGAACTGATCCAATGGCAGATCCAGGTTCAGAAGGTTCTTTGCAAAATATTCTCCTGCTTTCCGTCCTGCACTCCTGAAGACCTCTATCTGCTCTTCTTTTCCATATCTTTTTACCAGTTCATCCTTCAATGAATATTCCAACAGACGATATACGATCACCGGAAGTTCCCCGCCCAAATTTCCCCGGCTGTTCTCAGCATACTGCAGATACTCTTCAAAAGTGATCTCTTTCTGTTCTTTCATAAATATATTTTCTATCATCTTCTGAATATCCCTTTCCTCATCATGCCGGCCTCTTTATCTGACTCCTCTGAAAAATCAGTTTCTGCCGGCTTTTTCCAATAACCCAAGTATACCATGGTAAATTATTGCATTCAATAAAAAGACTCTTTCCCATATGACTCTGCTGCTTACAGTAACGTTTCCAGAATTTCCAGAGACTTAAACTTTTTTTCCACATAAAGTTCCATCAGCCGTTCCGTCACTTTTGAAAGCTGCTGTAAAATATCCGGCTTCACATTAAACGTATACAGATGTTCTACCTTACTGCTCTCTATATATTGCATGCTATATATAGTGGAAGGAGCTAATCTGATGCCGTCCTTCACATCAGCCATACACGCTTCGCAGACCAGTCCGCCTTTTTTTGCACTGAAGACAGTCGCTTTTGTCTTATCTGCACAGTTGACGCACTGAAAAACCTGTGGTCCCTGTCCGTTGATCGTCAGAATCTTCAGCTCATAAATACACCGGATCAGGGCATTCGGAATATGCGGGTTCGTCAGTGCACGCATCGTCTGATACAAAAGCTTCAGCATCTCGAGTTCGTCGTTAAATTCTCTCGCATAATAATTCGCGATCTCAAGAAAATAAAAACCATAATACGCTCCCAGCACATCCTCCCGGAGTTCCGAAAAATAATTGATCACCTTTGCCGACTGGATCGTATAAGAACTTCTTCCCTCATACATGGTAAATTCACCGAATGTAAACGGGTTCACTACTCCGACAAGCGGACTGTTCGGTCTTCTCGAGCCTTTGGCAAATGCCGATACTTTTCCCTGTTCTTTTGTAAGCAAAACGACCCGGCGGTCATATTCCCCCACCGGAGTCGTTGAAAGCACCATCCCTGTCAGTACGATCTGGTTCACGCTGCTCCTTCTTTCTGCTGTCCTCTTCCCATTCTGAAGACTGCTTATCTGCCATACAATTTTTATAACTAAGATAGTCATGGATCTTTCCGCTTTGCAGAAACTGATCCCAGTATATTCTCTCCATCCGGTCACCTCATCCTAAGTCTGGTTCTTTCTCTGGAATTAGGTTCCCCGAATTGACTTCATTTTATCATAGTGTGCATAAATAGGCAAACATTCCCATCCCTCATTGACTTTCACCCACACCTTTTTTATAATCATCTGCGGAGATAGTATCTGTCGATACAGAACTATACTCTGACTGAATCACTGAAATCTCATCTGAAACCAGAGAATCTCTGCAAAAGTGCAAGAGCTTATATTTTTAGGAAATAAGACTCAGAACCTTCGAAAAAGTCTGACATTCTATTCTGTTAAAGATTTTTTCATAATTGGCAACTGAAGTCTTTCCAGAAGGAAAGGACAAAAAATGACAATTGAAATGTTAAAAGGAAAGATCCACCGGGCAACCGTCGTTCAGGCCGAACTGGACTATGTCGGAAGTATTACAGTGGATGAAGAACTGCTTGAGGCAGCCGGTATTCTGGAATATGAAAAGGTCCAGATCGTCGACGTCAATAATGGCAGCCGCTTTGAAACTTATACGATCTGCGGAGAACGCGGAAGTGGCATGATCTGCCTGAACGGTGCTGCTGCACGCTGCGTCAGTACAGGTGATAAGATCATCATCATGGCTTACGGACAGTATGAACCAGAGGAAGCCCGATCACATAAACCCGCAGTCGTATTCGTAGATGAAAAAAACCAGATCCACCGCATGACAAACTATGAACGCCATGGACTGCTCAAAGACATGGACATATAAATAAATCCGGGACAACAGTGACTTCAGAAAAGAGCCTATCTCCGAATCTTAAAAAGAGGAGAAAAACCATGCAGGTAACAACAACTATCAAAGAAACGAAAAAACTTATTAAAAACTGGAAGAAAGAGGGGAAGTCGATCGGGCTTGTCCCGACTATGGGCTTTCTGCACGAAGGGCATGCAAGCCTGATCCAGCGGTGCCGGGAGGAAAACGATATCGTCGTTGTATCCGACTTTGTAAATCCGACCCAGTTTGGACCAACTGAAGATTTCGAAGCATATCCTAGAGATTTTGAACGTGACAGCCGGCTTTGCGAAAAAATTGGTGCGGATCTCATTTTCTGTCCGTCACCGGAAGAAATGTATCATGATCCGCATGCATTTGTCAGTATCGATCTGCTTTCCGAAACTCTTTGCGGAAAGACAAGACCGATCCATTTCAAAGGTGTATGCACCGTTGTATCTAAGCTTTTCAACATCGTGACACCGGACCGTGCATATTTTGGTCAGAAGGATGCCCAGCAGCTTGCGATCATCCGCAAAATGGTCCTGGATCTGAACTTCGATATCGAGATCATCGGATGCCCGATCATCCGGGAAGAGGACGGACTTGCGAAATCTTCCAGAAATACTTATTTAAATGAGCAGGAAAGAATTGCTGCCCTCTGCCTTTCCAAAGCAGTAAAGACCGGACAGCAGATCATACAGACAGGCATGGATGCAGAAGACGTATTAACAGCTATGCGTGCTGTGATCGAGGCAGAACCACTTGCAAAGATCGACTACATTTCCATGGTCGATGCACTGACGATGCAGCCGGCAGAGCGTGTAGACCGGAATGTTCTTGTGGCAATGGCTGTCTATATCGGAAAGACCCGGCTGATCGATAACTTCAGCTATGAGGTGTAAGTTATGGGAAAATTTATGCAGACTCTCAGCAGGATCGCATCTCTGCTCACAAAATACATCGGACTGATCATTATCTGCTTCTCCGTTCTCGCCTTTTTCTGGCACGACGGATTTGCCTGGACTACCAATTATACTTCTGTATTTTTGGGGGTTGCCATGTTCGGAATGGGGCTGACCATTCATATGGGTGACTTTAAAGTTGTATTTACAAAACCCAAAGAAGTGATCATTGGATTTATCGCACAATACACGCTCATGCCGGTCATTGCCTGGCTTCTTGCAACCGCCTTTCATCTTCCGGCTGATATCGCACTGGGAGTGATCCTGGTCGGCTGCTGCCCCGGTGGAACTGCAAGCAATGTCATTACATATATCGCCGGTGGCGACGTTGCACTCTCCGTCGGAATGACCATTGCCTCCACACTTGCCGCACCTCTGATGACACCGCTTCTGGTGTATCTTCTTGCAGGTGCATGGGTGGAAGTATCTTTCTTCGGCATGATGCTTTCCGTCGTAAAGGTTGTTCTGATCCCGGTACTGCTTGGCATCCTGCTTCGCTGGATGATCGGAGAACAGATTGAAAAGATTTCCGGTATCCTGCCGCTGATCTCTGTTGTGTCCATCGTCATGATCATCAGCGGTATTGTCGCTGTCAATGCAGAAAAGATCCTGACTTCCGGTTTCGTAGTACTCGGGATCGTGATACTTCACAACCTTGCAGGCATGGGACTGGGACTTCTGGCTTCCAGGCTCTTTCAGGTTGAGTATTCAAAAGCCACTGCCATTGCGATCGAAGTCGGTATGCAGAACAGTGGTCTTGCGATTACGCTCGCTACTGCCAATTTTGCTGCCAATCCATTTGCCACACTCCCCGGAGCTATTTTCAGCGTCTGGCACAATATTTCCGGTTCTCTCTTTGCCAGTATCCGGCGCAGTGGAAATGAAGCAGAAGCAGATGGCATCTTAAGCGAAACTGCTTCCTGATACGTGGCGGGATTTTCCACAAGACCATTCTTTTTTTGAGGACTTTTCCACCATTTATCAAAAAAATTCCCCCTCTGTGGAGTTTTTCTTCCACAGAGCAGGGGATTTTTCTTTCTGAATTTTGACTATTTCGCAATCTTCTATTTGGGATTAATTGGAAATTTGTATCGCTTCCACCATACTTCTCACGTATTCTTCTACTTTCTCCACGCAGTCTTTTCCATACTCCGCACAGATTTTTACAATCGCACTGCCTACAATTGCCCCATCTGCACTTTCGCACATTTTAGCAGCCTGCTCCGGGGTGGAAATTCCGAATCCGACGGCACACGGAACATCTGTCACCTCTTTAACAAGACTGACCATTGCTCCGATATCGGTTGTAATGGCATTTCTTGTTCCTGTAACTCCTAACGATGATACACAATAAATGAAACCGGAAGCTTCTTTTACAATCATACGGATACGGTCGTGCGAAGTCGGTGCGATCAATGAGATCAGATCTAACCCATATTTTCTGCATACACTGTCAAATTCTTCTTTTTCTTCAAACGGAACATCCGGCAGGATCAGACCGTCCATCCCGATTTCCGCTGCTCTCTTAATGAACCACTCTGTTCCATATGAAAAAACTACATTTGCATAGGTCATAAATACCAGTGGAATCGCTGTATTTTTTCGTATTTTTACGACTAGGTCAAAAATCTTGTCTGTCGTAACACCACCGGAAAGTGCTCTCAAATTTGCTCCCTGGATCACCGGGCCTTCTGCTGTCGGATCTGAAAATGGGATTCCCAGTTCGATCAGTGATGCACCTGCCCGTTCCATCGCATAGACAAGCTGCTCCGTTGTCTCTAAATCTGGATCACCGCATATGATAAATGGTATAAATGCTTTTTTCCCTTCAAATGCCTTCTGAATCTTACTCATGGATATCCTCCCCTCTGTAACGTGCAATTGCTGCACAGTCCTTATCTCCACGACCGGAAATATTGATAACAATGATCTGATCTTTTTTCATTGTCGGTGCCAGTTTCCTTGCATATGCCACTGCATGGGCACTCTCAATGGCAGGAATGATTCCTTCTGTTCTTGAAAGATATTCAAACGCATCAACTGCCTCATCATCTGTGATCGCTACATATTCCGCTCTGCCTTTATCATACAGATCTGCGTGTTCCGGTCCGATTCCCGGATAATCAAGACCTGCTGAAATAGAATAGACCGGTGCGATCTGTCCATATTCATCCTGACAGAAATAGGATTTCATTCCGTGGAAAATCCCTAATTTTCCTGTAGCGATCGTTGCGGCTGTCTCTGCAGTATGAATTCCTCTTCCTGCTGCCTCACAACCGATCAGTCGCACACTCTCATCTTCGATAAAATTGTAAAATGCACCGATTGCATTGGATCCTCCTCCCACGCAGGCAAGCACTGCATCCGGGAGTTTTCCTTCTTTTTCCATCAACTGTTCCTTGATCTCTTTTGAGATCACAGCCTGAAAATCCCGCACGATCTGTGGGAATGGATGTGGTCCCATGCAAGAACCGAGTACATAATGGGTATCTTCTATTCTCTTCGTCCACTCTCTCATGGTCTCCGATACGGCATCCTTCAAAGTTGCTGTTCCGGTTGTGACTGCATGTACTTTTGCACCTAAAAGTCTCATTCTGTAAACATTCAATGCCTGACGTTCTGTATCTTCTTTTCCCATAAAGATTTCACATTCCATATCCATCAGTGCTGCTGCCGTTGCGGTTGCCACTCCATGCTGACCTGCACCGGTTTCTGCAATAACCCTGGTCTTTCCCATTTTCTTGGCAAGCAGGACCTGACCAAGTACATTATTGATCTTATGGGCTCCGGTATGATTCAGGTCTTCTCTTTTCAGATAAATCTTTGCACCGCCCAGATCTTCTGTCATTCTTTTTGCATAATACAGCCGGGATGGTCTTCCAGCATATTCATTTAAAAGGGTATTCAGCTCATCGTTAAATTCTTTGTCATTTTTATAATGGTTATAAGCTTCTTCAAGCTCGATCACTGCATTCATCAGCGTTTCAGGAATGTACTGTCCGCCATGAATCCCATATCTTCCTTTTGTCATTTTTTGACTCCTTCTTTTTTATTTTCTTTTTTTCTATATTATTTTCCCGGTATCCCGCACTGCTTTTACCGCTGCCAGTATTTTTTCCCGGTCTTTTTTCCCATTGGTTTCTACAGAACTGCTCAGATCGATCACTGCGGGATGATACATCCGGATCGCTTCTTTTATATTTTCTGTTCCGAGTCCTCCTGCCAGGAAATACTGATGATCCGGCACTGCTTTTAAAATGCTCCAGTCAAATGTTGTTCCTGTTCCTTTTCCATGATCTAGCAGTACTTCATCTGCGACCGTATCAAAAGCTTTTTTTACCTCTTCTTCCGTACTGACCTTCACCGCTTTGATCAACGGTTTTTCTGTCATTTTTTTCAGATTTGCTATATAAGTTTCATCTTCATTTCCATGAAGCTGAGCAAGATCGATCAGATCTTCATTTAGCAGCTTCGCAACCGTTCCGGCAGGTGCATCTACAAAAACTCCGACTGCTTTAATCTCTTTTCTTAGTATTTTCTTCAGTTCTGCAAGCTGGTCCACAGAAATATTTCTTTTGCTCGGCGGGTAATTAATAATAAATCCACAATAATCCGGGCATGCCTCGTTGACCGCCTCAATATCTTCCATTCTGCTCAGCCCGCAGATTTTAATTTTTGTTTTTGGAATTTTTGATCCTGAGGGCTGCGATTTCTGAATCTGCAATTTCAAAATCCGGGCTTTTTGGATTCTGGGATCTTTATTTTCTTCTGACATCTTCAACATCCTTTCCGGGTTTCCATCCGCAATTCTGTGAGCTTCTTTTTCCGGTCATCTGCCCGCATCAGCAGCTCCCCGATCAGCACTGCATCTGTTCCGTTTTTATAAAGGGCTTTCATATCTTCTACCCCTTTAATTCCACTTTCTGACACAAAAACGGTCTTTGGATCTACCAGTTCCCGCAACCGGATACTGTTGTTGATATCTACCGTGAAGTCTTTCAGATTCCGATTATTGACCCCTATGATTTTTGCTCCGATCCTGTCTGCCGTCAAAATTTCATCTTCACTGTGAGTTTCCACTAATGCAGAAATTCCAAGTTCTTCCGCCAGTTGATGATATGCTTTTAACTGCCCTTTATCCAGGCAGGAGCAGATCAGAAGCACTGCGGCAGCTCCCATCGCTTTTGCCTGATAGATCATATATTCATCACAGGTAAAATCTTTTCGGAGTACCGGAATGGATACTGTCTGTATGATTTCTTCCAGATAACGGTCACTTCCCTGAAACCAGAATGGTTCTGTCAGACATGAAATTGCTGCCGCACCGCCAGCTTCATAATCCTGTGCTATCTGCACATATGGAAAGTCCGGTGCAATCAGTCCTTTAGAAGGAGATGCCTTTTTTGCCTCGCAGATAAAAGAAAGTCCCTCTGCACGAAGTGCTCGTTCAAATGCAAATTTTGTTGTATCGGAACTGGCTTTTTCTTCTGCCTTTTTTCTTATTTCATTTATGGGAATTTGCTTTTTTTCTTCTCTGATCCGTTCTTTTGTTCTTTCCGTGATCGTCTCAAGAATATTCATAGCTGGTGTTTCCTTCCTGTATTTGTTGTTCTTACTGTCTTTTTTTCTTTTCTTACATTGATTATTTCTGGCTTTCTTCTCTGAATTGTTCCAGTTTCTTCAAAGCAAGACCTTCATCAATGATCTGCTCTGCTTTTCTTACTCCGGCTTCAATCGTATCTGCTTTGCCTGCGATGTAGATCGCTGCTCCGGCATTCAGGCACACTGCCTGACGCTTTGATCCTTTGTCTGCCCCTGACAGAATCTCCAGCGTGATCTTTGCATTTTCTTCCGGTGTTCCCCCGGTCAACGCACCTTTTTCACAGCGTTCATATCCGAATTGTTCCGGTGTGATCTCGTATGAAATGAATTTTCCATCTTTGATCTCACACACGGATGTTGCCGCACACATGGAAATCTCATCCAGCTTATCCTGTCCGTAAACGACCATTCCACGGACAACTCCCAGATTCGCCATTACCTGTGCCAGTGGTTCAACAAGACTCTGATCGTATACACCCATCAGTTCCATATTTGCCCCGGCCGGATTGGAGAGTGGTCCGAGAATATTGAAAACGGTACGGATTCCCAGTTCTTTACGGATTGGTCCGACATATTTCATTGCAATATGATAATTCTGTGCAAATAAGAAACAAATCTGTATCTTTTCCAGTAATTCTGTGCTTTTCTCCGGTGGAACATCAATTTTAATGCCCAATGCTTCAAGTACATCTGCTGCACCGGACTTTGAAGATGCTGCACGATTTCCATGCTTTGCTACCGGGATCCCTGCTGCCGCAATAACCATGGAAGAGGTCGTTGAAATGTTAAAGGAATTGGACCCGTCTCCACCTGTTCCTACAATTTCAAGTACATCCATATCATGAAGCAGTTTGATGCAGTGTGCCCGCATACCGGATGCTGATGCTGTGATCTCATCAATGGTTTCGCCTTTCATGGAAAGAGCTGTCAAATATGCGGATTTCTGTACATCTGTTGCTTTTCCTTCCATGATCTCATTCATGACCTGCTCTGCCTCTGCATAAGTCAGATTTTCTTTTTTGGCAAGTTTGATAATTGCTTCTTTAATCATGTTCTGCTCCTCCTGTTTCTGCATCATTTACTGCTTTTCTATAAAATTTTTTATCATCCTAAATCCTTCCGGTGTCATAACTGACTCCGGATGAAACTGTACACCATAGATTGGATATTTTTCATGTTCCATCGCCATTACTTCTCCGTCTTTGCTTCTCGCAGTTACCCTAAGTTCTTGCGGAAGTGTATTTTCTTCCACTGCAAGAGAGTGATAACGTGCCACCTGTACCGGCTTTTCAAGACCCCGGAATAACAGGCTGTCCGTATCCACATCTTCAAGGAGTGATATTTTTCCATGCATCAGATGCTTCGCATATCCTACGGCTGCTCCAAATGCTTCTGCAATTGCCTGATGTCCCAGGCACACTCCGAGGATCGGAATTTTTCCCTTTAATTCCCGAATCACATTGATACATTCTCCCGCCTCAGACGGCTTTCCCGGACCTGGAGAAATCACGATCTTATCCGGGTTCATTTTCAGGATTTCTTCTGAATTGATCTCATCATTTCGCACAACTTTCACATCCGGTTCGATTTCTGCAATAAACTGATACAGGTTATATACAAAACTGTCATAATTATCAATTAAAAGTATCATTCCAGACCTCCTTCTGCTATCTTAATCGCCTGCAATACTGCTCCCGCCTTGTTCAGACATTCCTGAAATTCATTTTCCGGAATACTGTCTGCTACGATTCCTGCACCGGACTGTACCCGGACACTTCCATTTTTCTTATATGCCAGACGGATGGAAATACAGGTATCTACATTTCCGGCAAAATCAAGATATCCGACTGCTCCTCCATAAATTCCTCTTTTTTCCTTTTCCAGCTCTGCAATGATCTCGCACGCCCGGATTTTTGGGGCTCCTGAAAGAGTTCCGGCAGGAAGAATCGCATCCACTACATCAAGAGCATCTTTTTCCTCGCTGATCGTTCCGGTTACAGTAGAACCGATATGCATAACATGGGAAAATCTCTGGATCTCCATATATTTATCTACTTGAACACTTCCCGGCCGGCTGATCTTTCCGACATCATTTCTTCCCAGGTCTACAAGCATATTATGTTCTGCCAGTTCTTTTTCGTCTGCCAGCAGCTCTCGTTCCAGTCTCTGATCTTCCTCATCCGTCTTTCCACGGGGTCTTGTTCCTGCCAGCGGGAAGGTGCAGACTGTTCCATTTTCAAGCTTTGCAAGCGTTTCCGGAGATGCCCCCGCCACTTCAATATCATCACTTGAGAAGTAGAACATATAAGGCGACGGATTTGATGTCCGCAGTACCCGGTAAGTATCAAAAAGACTTCCTTTTGCCTTTGCCGTAAGTGGATTAGAAAGGACCACCTGGAAAATATCACCTTCCCGGATATATTCTTTTGCTTTTTCCACCATTCTGCAATACTCTGCTTTTTCTGCTCCCGGCTGAAATTCTTCTTCCAGTTTCAATGGTTTAAATACTGCCTTTGAATCACTGCGGATCAGTCGCTCCATTTCTTCCAGTTCTCTTTGTGCATTTTCGTAATTTTCTTCCAGATTTCCATCCAACCGGACTCCGGTGATCAGGATCAGCTTCTGTCTGTAGTTATCAAAGACGATAACCCGGTCAAATAACATCAGATCTGCATCACGGAAATCATTTTCTGACGCTCCATTCAGAACCGGTTTCAGTGATGGTTCTCCATATTTGATATAATCATATGAAAAATATCCGACCAGACCTCCTGTAAATGGTGGTAATCCCGGAACTACCGGGCTTTTATAATCTTTTAAAATCTCCCGGAGAATTTTCCCCGGATGCTCCGTCTGGACTTCTTTTCTTATCTTCTCGTCCTCTTCATTTCCTTCAAGGATGACTACTTTTCCATCCATACACGTAATTTCCATTGTCGGTGCATAGCCCAGGAAGGAATACCTTCCCCACTGTTGTCTGTCCTCCGCACTTTCCAGCAGATAACAGTGTCTGCTGGCCGCCCGAAGGGTTCTCATGACGCTGATCGGTGTAAATGCATCAGCATAGAGTTCTCTGCTGACCGGAACTCTTTTATATTTTCCTGATACAGCATAATTTTGAATCATTTTCAGTGTCTCATTCATCTGTAGTCCTCCTTTTATGTCGAAATTTTCATTCCGGCAGGAACAAAATAAAAAAGTCCCTGACAGAATATTTCTACTCTGTCAAGGACGGTAAATCTAATTTATTTCCGCGGTGCCACCTTGATTCATGGAATTCCCCATGCACTTTGCGAGATACAATCATATCTCCGGCAACTGACGTATGCCTCCACGTTACAGAATACTCAGAATTCTAAATCAATATCCGATCTGAAATCTTACAGACCTCTTTTATAAATTCCTTTGACTGTACCCTCAGCGGTCCATTTGGCAGACTGCGTTTCAATCCGGCTCTCAGCCTCCCGGACTCTCTGTATGTGCACGACTACTTTGATCTCCGCTTCAACGGTTTATTTTTCTTAAATTTGGTGCCATTTTACTACTTTAACACGGTGATGTCAAGATATATTTTCAATTACTTACGAAATAACCTACGAAATCAGTTCCTTTTGTACTGAACCGTTGATAACCTCTATTTTTCTATATATCCTGAAGTTTTCTTGAATTACATCAGCTTTCTGAACAGATCTTTCAGATCTTCAACGCTCGCATCTTTCGGGTTACCCGGTGCACATGCATCAGCGTGAGCTGACTCTGCAAGGAACTGCAGATCTTCTTCTTTTAATGCTTCAAGCTTTGTCGGGATTCCAACATCTACAGACAACTTCTGAACTGCATCTACTGCGGCTTTTCTGTACTCTTCTACAGACATTTCATCAACGCCTTTTACTCCCATCGCTCTTGCGATCTCACGGTATTTGTCACCTGTGCAGTCAGCATTGTATTCCATAACGATCGGAAGCATCATGGCACATGCAACACCATGTGGTGTATCATAAACTGCTCCTAATGTATGAGCCATGGAATGTGCGATTCCAAGACCTACATTTGAGAATCCCATTCCTGCGATATACTGTCCAAGAGCCATTCCTTCACGGCCTTCTTTTTCATTGGCAACAGCACTTCTTAAAGACCTTGAAATGATCTCAATGGCTTTCAGATGGAACATGTCTGTCATTTCCCAGGCTGCCTTTGTGGTATATCCTTCAATTGCATGGGTCAGGGCATCCATTCCTGTAGATGCTGTCAGTCCTTTTGGCATAGAGGACATCATCTCCGGGTCAACTACTGCGATGATCGGCATATCATGTGAATCTACACACACAAATTTTCTCTTTTTCTCTACGTCTGTGATAACGTAGTTGATCGTTACTTCTGCTGCTGTACCGGCTGTTGTTGGAACTGCAATGATCGGAACGCAAGGGTTCTTTGTCGGTGCAACACCTTCCAGGCTTCTTACATCTTCAAATTCCGGATTTGCAATGATGATGCCAATTGCCTTGGCTGTATCCATAGATGAGCCTCCGCCGATTGCAATAATATAATCTGCTTCTGCATCTTTAAATGCCTGAACACCATGCTGTACATTCTCGATGGTCGGATTTGCTTTAATATCAGAATAAATTTCATAAGCAAGTCCTGAATTATCAAGGACATCCGTTACTTTTCCTGTCACCCCGAATTTGATCAGATCCGGATCAGAACATACAAACGCTTTTTTGAATGCTCTTGCCTTTGCTTCATTTGCGATTTCCTGAACCGCACCTGCTCCATGATAAGATGTCTCATTTAACATAATTCTGTTAGCCATTGTAATCATTCTCCTTTTTTCAACAGATTCTTCCGGCAGACTATCCTGTCCGGTTTTTATGTCTTTATTTTAACAATCTGGTTTTTAAAATGGAAGTTACAATTTAGTATATCTGTAACATTTTCACAATTTTTTAATATTTTCCACTTTTTCTTTATACCATCTGAACGATAAATTTGTATCATTCAATGTATTTATTTCTAATACCCCACTTTTTCTGTCAACTTCTCAGTTTTTAATTGTTAACCTATATCGCACAATTGGTTGACAAATATTTTTTTGTGCTTTATACTTTCGTAGGACATATGAGAATTTAATTAAAATATTGAAAGGAGTCACCCATGACTAATCAACAACCAAATGGACAGACAACCACCCATACTCAAAATTCAAGAACCCGCCAGATTACCCTGATCGGACTGATGACTGCGATCACTTGCATTCTTGCACCGCTGTCAATCCCGCTTCCTTTCAGCCCGGTACCGATTTCTCTCACAAATCTGGTGATCTTTATTTCAGTTTTTATTCTGGGAATGAAGGATGCCACGATCAGCTTTTTAATCTATCTGCTTCTCGGTGCAGTCGGACTTCCGGTATTTTCTTCCTTCCGTGCAGGTCTCAGTGTTCTTGCAGGACCAACAGGCGGTTATCTGATCGGCTTTATTTTTCTTGCACTGATCCAGGGCTTTGCGATGAAATATTTCGACCGCAAACTCCTTCCTACAATTATCGGGATGCTTATCGGAATGGCAATATGCTATATTTTCGGAACAGTCTGGCTTGCAAAACTGATGAGCCTCACCTTTAAAGAAGGTCTTTTCATGGGTGTTATCCCATATCTTCCCGGTGATGCTGTCAAAATTATTATTGCAGTGATCGTGGGACCAAAGTTGTATACTGCAACAAAGAAAGTGAGATAAATTTGTAGTTGTTGGGGAACATCTATCCCGGCAGCAGGAAGTTTTTTTGACAGAAGAGCGTCCATATCCGCACTTGCTGTTGCATCGCAGTGCAGGACCCGCTTTACCTCAGCCCGTTGACAACTTGTAACAGAAACGTGGAAATGCTCGTGCAAAGGCACTCGCATTTACGTTCCTTAACAAGTTGGGCAAAGTGTCTTCGGAACGCTCCCTGTCAATGCACTGCTCACGCAGCAGCAAGTGCGGATATTTGGCTTTTCAAGTCAGAAATCGTTCCTCGCACTGGGACATTTTCTCCCAACAAACACGAAATTTCAATAAGAAATAAAGAGCCGGAAGGTTATCGACTAAGATATTATATCCTGCGTTTTGCAGGTCGTTTATCCTGGTCGATAACCTTCCGGCTCTTTTTATTATTCTTAAATTTGCATTGTTGAGTGAATACGCTGTGGAGACAGTGTAACTTCTTACCGAGATGGGCAGCGGAAAGCACTAAGAATTTATATGCCTTCTAAGCGTATCACCCCAACAACTACAAAATTTAAATACATACTATTTCGTCAGTAACATCATAATCTCATTACTTCTCTGAACAAATGCTGTCATTTCTTCCGGACTTAACGGCTTATGTGCTAGCATTGCAAGATCATACAACTGCTTACAGATGACCGGTACATTCTTGCTCAGCTTATTCTCTGCAAGGAACTGTACCAGTGGATGATTTGCATTCAGTACCAGTGTTGCCTGACTTCCGAACATAGACGGATCCATTCCGCTCATGCCATACATCTTCATCATTTCCTGCATTCTTCTGTTCTCTTCTGACAGAACTGCCATTGATGCGACTTTGTCATCTTTGAGTTTCTCAACTTTTACTTCCAGCTTATCATTGCCAAGCTCTTTTCTGAAAATCTCCACCAGACTTTCTGCTGTCTTCTGGAATGCTTCCTTCTCGTCTTCTGCCACTTCATCTTTCAGTGAATCATGCACATCTGCATCAATTCTTAAGAACTGGACTTCCTGATGCTTCTGCTCCAGGTAAGTGATAAATGCGGAATCAATATTGTGCGTCAGGATGATCGCATCCTGACCCTGTGCCTTGAACATATTGATATACTGGCTCTGCTGTACCTCATCGGTTACATAGAAAATCCTTGTTTTCTCCGGCTCTTTGTCAGCATCTGCATCCGTAGATTCTGGCTCTTCTTTTGCAGCTTCTTCCACCTCAGCCTCGCCTTTGGCCTCTTTGATGATATCTTCCAGTGTCAGATACTTATGCTCAAGATTCTTATAAAGCATGGAATCTTTCATCTTCTCACCAAATTTTTCATCTTTCAGGCATCCAAACTTAATGAACGGACTGATATCGTCCCAGTATTTTTCATAATTTTCACGGTCTGTCTTGAACATACCATTAAGCTTATCTGCTACTTTCTTGGAAATATAGTCTGCAACTTTATTTACGAATCCATCATTCTGCAATGCACTTCTTGATACATTCAGCGGCAGATCCGGGCAGTCAATGACTCCTTTCAGTACCATCAGGAACTCCGGGATCACTTCTTTGATATTATCCGCAATAAATACCTGGTTATTATACAGCTTGATCTTTCCTTCAATAGATTCATACTCGGTATTGATCTTCGGGAAATAAAGGATTCCCTTTAAGTTAAACGGATAATCCATGTTCAGGTGGATCCAGAACAGTGGCTCCTTGTAGTCCATAAATACCTTGCGGTAGAACTCAATATATTCTTCCTTCGTACACTCGCTTGGGTTCTTTGTCCACAGCGGATGGATATCGCTGATGGATACCGGACGTCTTACGATCTTTGCCTTCTGCTTCGGCTCGCCCTCTTCGCCTTCCTTTGGCTCTTCCGTAATATGTTCTACTACAGTATCTGTATCAAGGACATCAGCCTCATCAATGGTATCATACTCCGGCTCTGCATTTGCCCTGGAAAGGAAGATCTCTACCGGCATGAAAGAACAGTATCTCTCAAGCACTTCTCTTGCACGGTATTCATTTGCAAATTCCAGGCTGTCTTCATTCAGATACAGTGTGATCTCACTTCCAACGGTCGTTCTGCTGCCTTCCTGCATCTCATACTCTGTACCGCCTTCGCTTGCCCAGTGAACCGGTTTTGCACCTTTTTTATAGGAAAGTGTATCGATCTGGACTTCATCTGCCACCATAAATGCGGAGTAGAATCCAAGTCCGAAATGACCGATCATATCATCCTCTGTCGTCTTATCCTTATACTTCTCAAGGAACTGTGTTGCACCTGAAAATGCGATCTGCGTAATATACTCTTCTACTTCTTCCGCCGTCATTCCAAGTCCGTTATCAATAAATTTCATCGTCTTCTCTTCCGGATTGACAATGACTTCAATCTTTGGCTTATAACCTTCCGGGAGTTCATACTCGCCCATCATATCCAGCTTTTTCAGCTTGGTGATCGCATCACATCCGTTGGACACCAGTTCACGGACAAAAATATCATGATCCGAATAAACCCATTTCTTGATAATCGGGAAAATATTTTCGCTGTCGATTGATAAAGTACCTTTCTTAACTGCCATTTTACTGCACTCCTTTTTTATTTATTCACAATTCTGTGATCCTTTTGTATTCTTTCTGCATGCTTTTACATAGCATATTTATTACCTAATGGACATTCTAGTACAGCAAAATTTAAAAGTCAATAGAAAATTAGCACTCTTTCAAACAGAGTGCTAATAATTTTCTAAAAATAATAAATTATCTGTAAACTGAGATTATACCATCTCCGGCTCAGGATACTCTTCTCCGAATGTCTCCACGGTCACTTTTTTCATAACCTGCTTCTCCAGCGGACGGTCACTGTAATCTGTTGCTGTCTCGGCAATCTTGTTCACAACATCCATTCCCTCTGTAATCTTACCAAATGCGGCATAAGCTCCATCCAGATGCGGTGCTTTCTTATGCATGATGAAGAACTGGCTTCCTGCTGAATCCGGATGCATTGCACGTGCCATGGAAAGGACTCCGGCATCATGTGCGAGATCATTCGTCACACCATTCTGTGCAAACTCACCTTTGATCGAATATCCCGGGCCGCCCATTCCCGTTCCGTCCGGGCATCCACCCTGAATCATAAATCCGCTGATCACACGATGAAAGATCAGTCCGTCATAAAAACCTTTTTTTACGAGAGATACAAAATTATTCACTGTATTCGGTGCAATCTCCGGATACAGTTCTGCTTTCATAATATCGCCATTTTCCATTTCAAATGTAACTACTGGATTTGCCATAATAATTTCCTCTTTTCTTCTGATATTTATAAATCCTGTCTTCTGAAATATTGTAGCGGATTGCCCCATAAAGGTCAACCCGCCCATTCTTACAGAATATCAATATTATTGTTTTTACAAAATACCAATATGTTTGTTCTTACAGAATGTCAATATGTTCTCCTGCCAGTGCCTTATTCATACTGCGGACTGCACAGAATTTACCGCACATACTGCATGTATCGCTGTGGTCATCTTCCGGCAGACGGTCATCCCGGATTGCTTTTGCAGTTTCAGGATCTAATGCACATTCAAACTGTGCATCCCAGTCCAGTACCCGGCGTGCATCGGCCATCTTATCGTCAATATCTCTTGCGTGTGGGATTCCCTTGGCTATATCTGCTGCATGAGCTGCAATCTTCGATGCGATAATTCCCTGCTTTACATCCTCAACATTTGGAAGGGCAAGATGCTCTGCCGGTGTAACGTAACAAAGGAATGCCGCTCCGTTCATTGCTGCCACAGCACCACCGATTGCTGCCGTAATGTGATCGTACCCCGGTGCAATATCCGTAACCAATGGTCCAAGTACATAGAACGGTGCTCCCATACAGATGGTCTGCTGAACTTTCATATTGGCTGCTACCTGATCCAACGGCACATGTCCCGGTCCTTCTACCATAACCTGCACATTATGATCCCAGGCACGCTTTGTCAGTTCTCCCAGACGGACAAGCTCCTCGATCTGACATACATCGGTCGCATCTGCCAGGCATCCCGGTCTGCACGCATCTCCCAGTGAGATTGTCACATCATATTCTTCACAAATATCAAGAATTTCATCATAATATTCATAAAATGGATTTTCTTCTCCTGTCATGCTCATCCACGCAAAGACAAGACTGCCACCACGACTGACGATATTCATCTTTCTTTTATGCTTCTTGATCTGATCGATCGTCTTCCTTGTAATTCCGCAATGCAGTGTCACAAAGTCTACTCCGTCCTGTGCGTGCAGACGTACGACATCTACAAAATCTTTTGCCGTCAGCTCTGACAGATCTCTCTGATAATGAATCACACTGTCATAAACCGGAACAGTTCCAATCATTGCCGGACACTCGCTTGTCAGCTTCTGACGGAACGGCTGCGTATTCCCGTGACTGGAAAGGTCCATGATCGCCTCAGCACCGAGATTGACCGCACTCATAACCTTCTGCATCTCGATATCATAATCTTTACAGTCTCTTGATACCCCAAGATTGACATTGATCTTGGTACGGAGCATACTTCCTACTCCTTCCGGATCCAGTGACTTATGTAATTTGTTCGCACAGATTGCTACTTTCCCCTCAGCCACCAGCTCTCTTAATTTTTCTGCCGGCATAAATTCCTTTTCTGCCACGATCTTCATCTGCTCCGTGATGATCCCTTTCCTTGCCGCATCCATCTGCGTCGTATATTCTGCCATTTTTTCTTTTCTCCTATTTTCTCTCTTAATATATTCTGCTCTTCTGGTCCCTGTTATCATCTGCTTCTATTTTTCTGTCCCGGTTTTCTTTAGAAACATTGATTCAAAAATTACTTTTCCCAGTGTATGATCCATCGGACCCGAACCTGCTCCTAGATCCAGTTGTTCTTTTAATGCCTCCGTCAGATATTCTTTTGCCTTCTGCACCGCCTCTTCCATTCCTGCACCTTTTGCAAGATTCGAGGCGATCGCACTGGAAAGAGTACATCCTGTTCCATGGGTATTTGGATTTTCCACCCGCTCGCCACAGATCCAGACTTTTTTCTCCCCCGTACAGAGGAAATCATTTGCATCGTTGATCCGATGACCACCTTTTAATAAAACTGCACAGCCATACTCCTGTACGATCTTTTCCGCCGCTGACTCCATATCCTGTGCATTTTCAATCTTCCTTCCGCTAAGTACCTCTGCCTCCGGGATATTCGGTGTGAGCAGCTCTGCCAGCGGAAATAGTTCTTTCTTCAGAGATTCTTCCGCATCTTTCTTTATCAGCCGATGACCACTGGTTGATACCATCACCGGATCAAGAACGATATGCTCTGCCTGATATTCTTTCAGCTTTTCTGCCACAACATGAATGATCTCCCCGGAAGAAAGCATTCCGATCTTCACAGCATCCGGGCGAATATCTGTAAAAATACTGTCTATCTGCTGCCCGGCAAACTCCGGTGTCACTTCCATGATCCCCTGTACTCCGGTGGTATTCTGTGCTGTCAGTGCCATGACCGCACTCATTCCATACACACCATTGGCTGCCATGGTCTTAAGATCTGCCTGGATCCCGGCTCCTCCACTGCAGTCGCTTCCTGCGATGGTAAGCACCTTTTTCATTTCAAATGCTTTCAAAAAGCGTCGTGCCATCTCCGGCTTGTCTTTTGCTGCAAATAATCCGCTCACTACCGCCACTCCGTCAATGCCTGTTCCCGTCAGTTCTTTTACATTTTCTGCGGTGATTCCTCCGATGGCTACAACCGGGATCTCCACTGCCTCGCAGATTGCACACAGTTCCTCTTTCGCAAGAGTCGTCACATCCGACTTGGTCTGACTTCCAAAGACTGCACCGCATCCAATGTAGTCTGCACCTGCCTTTTGTGCCTGCAGAGCTTCTGCTACGTTATGGGCACTGCCCCCGATAATAAAATCTTCTCCCAGCAGTTCTCTCGCCTTTTCAATTCCCATATCAGACAGACCCACATGAACTCCGGCCGCACCGATCTTTTTGGCAAGATCCGGCCGGTCATTTACGATCAATGGCACATGGTGCTTTCTACAGACCTCATTTAATTTCTTTCCTTCTGAAATAATTTCTTCATCTGAAACGTATTTCTCCCGGAGCTGTACGCACGTCACACCTGAACGCACCAGTGTCTCCACTACTGTCTCCAGTGTCTCGCCTTCTGCAAGCCATTTTCTGTCTGTCACGGCATAAAGCCTGAGCTGCTCCGGTAAAATATATCTTTTTTTATTCTGTCTCATCCTGCTCTGTACTTCCATTCTCCTGCCCCGCTCCATTTCCATCTTCAATGACAGAGCATCCAGCAGCCTTATCTGAAAACTTCCTATTCCTTCCTCTTTTTCATCTACAGTCTCCCCGGCTTTTTCTGCACAGTACCGCCATATTTCAGCCGCCTTGGCCGCTGCCTCAAAAGGATCTGTTCCGTCTCCGCATTTTAATGCACATAACGCAGAAAGCATACAGCCGCTTCCGGTGATCCGGCAGATTCGTCCATCCCCTCCTGAAATGACTTTCACTCGTTCTCCATCAGAGATCACATCCTGCTCCCCGGTCATACAAACCGTACAATAATATTTTTTTGCCAGTCTGGCTGCCAGTTTCCGGGCTTTTTCCAGCTCCAGTTCCAGTGCACTTTCTACTCCGCCACTCTGGATTCCTGAAAATACTGTATCATCATCCTGCTGCCATCTTTCTTCCGTTCCTTCTGATTTCTGCCTTTCAGTTCCCGAAACCAGGAATTCCTTTTCATCCTCTGCACGCAATAATGCAGACGCTTCTTCCTGATTGCATCTGATAATAGAAGGAACGACTGCTCGCAGAAGCTGTCCGATCTTCTTTCTCCGGAATTTGCCCGCCCCTGCACCGACCGGATCCAGCACTACCGGATGCCCCAGTCTGTTCGCATATTTTCCTGCAAGAATGCAGGATCTGATCTTTCTTTCGTCCGGCACACCGGTATTCAGTAAAGTGGTCTGGCAGATCGCCGTGATCTCTTCCACTTCCTGTTCGTCCTGTGCCATGACTGCACTTCCGCCTGCAGCCAGAAGTACATTCGCCACACTTTGCATCGTAACCGGATTGGTAAGGCAGTGTACTTTTACATTCTTTTCCATTGATCAATTCTCCCTCATCTGCTCCAGGACATGGCTTTTTTCAAAGACCCGAAGGATGATATACGCTAAAATGCTTCCTGCAAGCGTGGAAATAAAAAATGGAATCATATAAACCGTAAAGCCTCCCGGCTCAAGCCCCATCAGAAGCTTTGCCACCGGATAAGCTGCAAGTCCTCCCAGCACTCCTGTCCCAAGTGCTTCTGCGATACATGTTACATCCAGTCGCTTTGTAAAATGATAAACCATTCCACAGCACAATGCCCCTACCATACTGCCCGGAAAAGCAAGCAGACTTCCAATTCCCATGAGATTTCTCAGAAAGCTCGCACAAAATGCGATCCCCACTCCCCACCATGGTCCAAGTATTACTGCAGCAAATACATTTACCATATGCTGTACCGGTGCACACTTACTTCCTGCTACCGGCACGCTGAGCAGACTGCCCACAACAGCTGCCGCTGTCAGCAGACCTGCAACCGCCAGTTTTGCTGTTGTACTATGCGTTGTCCTGTTCTTCTGCATTTTATCAGTTCCTCCTACTCGTATTAAGTTCATGAATCAGGAGATAGAAAAAAGAGACTCCCATAGGGGAATCTCTGCTGCTTTTCGCTATTTCCCTACGTTGGCATTATCCAAATCAGGTTACGGGTCGAAACCAGTCAGTTTCCTCTCAGCCGGCTTCAGCCAGCTCCCCTTCTTCATCGGTATGATTATATAACGGTTCTTTCTTTTTTTCAACTCTTGTATGGTTGAATTGTACAATTTTACTTTCCTTTTTTAGTCACTCGTTACATTGCCCTGAAAAAAAATCAGGTTTATACTGACTCTATAAGTTATTTAGTATTTTATTGATTTAAGGAGGCACTCAAAATGGCAAGTTTATCCCTTAAGGGTATCCAGAAAATTTATCCTAACGGATTCCACGCAGTAAAAGATTTCAACCTTGAGATCGCAGACAAAGAGTTTATCATCTTTGTAGGACCTTCAGGATGTGGTAAATCTACAACTCTTCGTATGATCGCCGGACTGGAAGATATTTCAGAAGGAACATTCAAGATCGATGGAAAAGTAATGAACAATGTTGAGGCAAAAGACCGTGATATCGCAATGGTATTCCAGAACTACGCTCTGTATCCTCACATGACAGTATATGATAATATGGCATTCGGACTGAAACTTCGTAAAGTTCCGAAGGCTGAGATCGACAAAAAAGTCAGAGAAGCAGCAAGAATCCTTGATCTTGAGAAGCTTCTTGACCGTAAGCCGAAGGCTCTTTCCGGTGGACAGAGACAGCGTGTTGCCATGGGTCGTGCTATCGTTCGTCATCCTAAGGTATTCCTTATGGACGAGCCTCTTTCCAACCTGGATGCAAAGCTGAGAGTTCAGATGCGTATCGAGATTTCCAGACTTCATGAGAATCTTGGTGCAACGATCATCTACGTTACTCATGACCAGACAGAGGCTATGACACTCGGAACAAGAATCGTTGTTATGAAAGACGGAATTGTTCAGCAGGTAGATACTCCTCAGGCACTTTACAATACACCTTGCAACCTGTTCGTTGCCGGATTCATCGGATCTCCGCAGATGAACTTCATGGATGCCAAGTGTGCAGTAAATGGAGAAGATGTTACTCTTACAGTTGGAAAGCATGTACTGAAAGTTCCTGCTTCCAAAAAGAAAGCACTGATCGATGGCGGTTATGATGGAAAGACAGTTGTTCTTGGAATCCGTCCTGAAGATGTTCATGATTCTCAGGCATTCATCAACAACTCTGCTGACAGCGTGATCGAGTCTACGATCAAAGTATACGAGCTTCTCGGAGCTGAAGTATTCCTGTACTTCGATATCGAGGGAACTCAGATGACAGCACGTGTTAACCCACGTACAACACTCAGAACAGGTGATAAAGCTGTATTCGCTCTTGATATGGAGAAGATCCACGTATTCGACAAAGAGACTGAGTTGACTATTACAAACTAATAGTATAAAATGAGGGGGTTGTACTTATTAAGTGCAACCCTTTTATTATTCTGTAAAAAGCTCTGCATACCACAGATTTTTTACTCCCGACATCATTTAATTTATTTTGGAGAAAATTCATGGAACAGACCCCTGAACTTACAAAAGCACTCAGCGAATTAAAGCGTCTCACCGGACTGACAATGCAGATCACCGCTGATACCCCGGAAGAGACCGCTGCTGCCCTGGAGCAGATCCGCTGTCTTTGCACTGCTTATCGTGAAAAATATAATAAAAATGATTTTCTTTTAGGCCTGATGAAGAATGGTATTCCGGCTTATGATATTTACGAACGTGCCGGACGTCTTCATATCCCGGTTGAAGAAAAGCGGGTGATCTATCTGCTGAAGACAAAAGAACTCACTGATACGCTCATCGAGATCCTGAGAAATCTTTTTCCCCTCAGAGCAAAGACCTATCTTGTTCCGGTCAGCAAGGATACACTTTCTATCCTTCACCCGGTCAGGTCAGCCTCTTCTGAAGATGAGATCCGAAAAACCGCCCATATCATCGTAGATACGCTCAATACCGAAGCTCTTGCCCACGTTCAGATTTCCTACAGCGGCGTGATTGAAAATCTTGCTGCACTGCCCGGTGCTTTTCGTGAAAGTACTCTGGCATTGAAGGTCGGTGAGCTTTTTTACTCTGAACAGAACGTATTTCCGTATAATGAGCTTGGAATCGGACGCCTGGTCTATCAGCTTCCAGTATCTTTATGCGAAAGCTTTCTTTCGGAGATTTTTGGTGAGAAAGTTCCCGATGGCTTTGACGAAGAGACTACTCTTGCGGTAAACCGCTTTCTTCAGAATAATCTGAACATTGCAGAAACTGCCCGTCAGCTTCATATGCACCGGAATACCCTGATCTATCGTCTGGAGCAGATCCAGAAGCGGACCGGTCTTGATCTGAGGTGCTTTGAAGATGCAATGACGTTCAAAATCGCAACTATGGTAATGAATTATCTCCATTCAGAAAGGAAATCATAAATATGAATGACGCTTTATACGAACAGCTTGTATCCCGCAGAACGAAACCTCTTTATTATATCCTGCTCGGCGGTGCTTTTCTCCTTGCAGTTCTGATTGCAGTTTTCGGGACAATGTTCTTTGGAGTTTTCTCTTTCATTGCAGGTACATTGATCGCATTGATTGCTTATTATTTCATTTCTCCGCAGTTAAGTGTAGAGTATGAATATACCATTTTAAATCATGATCTTCAGATTGACGCAATCTACAATAAATCAAGAAGAAAGCCAAAGATGACTTTAGACATTCAGACCGCTGAGATCCTTGCTCCAAAAGATTCACACCGACTGGATTCTTACCGGCCGGAAAAGACCTATGATTTTTCCTCCGGCCGCTCCTCAGAAAAGACTTATGCGATCATGATCTCCTATAAGCAGCAGAATGCCTGTGTCCTGATCGATCCTGATACCAAAATGGTAGATCATATGGTACAATGGATGGGATCTAAAATGTTTACTGACTAAATTCATAATTATTTTATTCCGCAAGATATTTGCATGCCGCAAGTGCAGCCACTGCTCCATCTGCCGCTGCCGTCGTAAGCTGTCGGACCTCCTTTGTCCGGCAGTCTCCGGCTGCAAAGATTCCCACTCCTGATGTCATACAGTCTTCTGCTGCAAGAATAAATCCGTCTGCATCCAGTTTCACGACATTTTCAAACCTGTCATTCTTCGGGATCTGTCCCACAGCAACAAATACTCCTGATACCGGCAATTCCTTCTTTTCTCCTGTCTTCAAGTTCTGAAGTTCCAGTCCTTCCACCTGATCTTCTCCACAGATTTCTTTCACAACCGAGTCCAGAATAAAAGTAACATTTTCCTTTTTCTTAAGTCCCTCAACGATTCGTTTCTCGCCCCGGAATGAATCTCTCCGGTGTATCAGATAAACCTTACTGCAATATTCTGATAAAAACTCGGCATCCTGAAGGGCGGTACTTCCGCCTCCGACAACCGCAACTTCCTTTCCCCGGAAGAACATTCCGTCACAGGTCGCACAATAAGAAACTCCTGCACCTGTCAGACGTTCTTCTCCGGGAACTCCCAGATGCCGGTGTGTCACTCCTGTTGCCAGAATAATACTCTTACAAGGATATTCTTTCTCTGTCGTCACAATGATCTTGATTCCGCCTTCTTCTAAAATCCCTGTCACACGTTCTCTCACCGGCTCTGTTCCAAGCTTCATCGCCTGATCCAGCAGATTCATGGAAAACTCACTGCCGCTGACACTGGCGATACCCGGATAATTTTCCACCTTTGGTGACATTGTGATCTGACCGCCAAAAGTACTTTCCTCTATTACCAATGTTCTTTTTCCTGCACGCTGTCCATAAATCGCTGCAGTAAGTCCTGCAGTTCCCCCACCGATAATTCCAATATCATACATCATGTTCTGTCTTCCCTTACCTTTTCTACAAACTTCTTGAAACCTCTGCACATGCCTTTTCTGCTTCGATCACTGCACTCCGGAAACCGCTTTGTTCCAGTACACGGACCGCTTCAATCGTCGTTCCAGCCGGAGAGCAGACCATATCTTTCAGTTCTCCGGGATGCTTTTTCGTTTCCAGGACCATTTTTGCACTTCCGTAAACCGCCTGTGCAGCAAACTCATATGCCTTTGCCCGTGGCATTCCCTCTGCAACTGCTCCGTCTGCCATCGCTTCGATCAGCATAAAGACATAGGCCGGAGAACTTCCGCTCACAGCCACAACCGCATCGATCATATGCTCCGGTACGACCTCTACTTTTCCAAAAGCCCCCAGTAATTTAAGTGCATATGCTTTGTCCTCCTCTGTCACATACTGATTCGGGCAGGCTGCTGTCATTCCCTCGCCGACCAACGCCGGAGTATTCGGCATGGTACGCACGATCCTGACCGGTTTACCAAACTGCTCTTCCAGCCATGCCAGTGTCTTTCCCGGTGCGATCGTAATGACCAGCTGATCCTCTCTTACGGATTCCCGGATTTCCTGAATTGTCTCTGCATAAAACTGTGGTTTCACAGAAAGCACCAATACTTCTGCCTTCTCTGCCACTTCTTTATTATCCGCTGTCACCTGGATTCCATACAGTTCTTTCACATGGTTTCTTCCCATTTCCATAATATCTGATCCAATGATCTCTTCTGCAGGAATGATTCCTTTTTTAATGATGCCTCCCATGATCGCTCCTGCCATATTTCCTGTTCCGATAAAACCTAATTTCATGTCATATTCCTCCTGCTTTTTCTCTTATTTCACCCAAAAACTGTTCTCCTGCTCCACAGGAATTTCTTTTGTATCCATCCAGTCTATGGTAATAAACTGATTATGATTCAATCCTGCAAGCAGTTTATTGATCAGCATTTCCCGCCCCTGGATTTCAAGTGTCACGGTTCCGTTCCATTCATTTCGCACCCATCCGGTCAGTCCCAGCGACTGGGCAAGATATTTCGCTGTATAGCGGAACCCCACTCCCTGAACCCGTCCGTGGAATACAATTCTTTTTCTGATATCAGCCATAAGATCTCTCCTCTTTTTTGTACGCTGTTCATTGCTATTCTAGCACAAATTCTCTTTTTCTGACAACTTCACATAGCATTTTCATAATTTTTTAACTCTTTTCCTTTCGACACTTTCATTTACAAATTTTCAACAAAATGATATAATTTTCTCAATATTTCTTCTATGAGGAGGGGGCTATGAAGAAAGAATTTCACTTGATCGATCAATTAGAAATGGATCAGTTTCTTTCACGCGATGAATGGATCTTTCTGATCGAACACCGTTCTGATGCACTGGAACGATATCTTTTTGAAAAGTCTGAAGCAGTCCGTATCCGCGAATATGGTCATGATATTTATATCCGCGGACTGATTGAATTTACCAACTACTGCCACAACGATTGCTATTACTGCGGTATCAGAAAAAGCAATCCAAATATTCTGCGGTACCGCCTGTCTCCGTCTGAGATTCTTGCCTGCTGCCACAACGGTTATGAACTGGGATTCCGCACCTTTGTACTTCAGGGCGGTGAGGATAACTGGTTTACAACAAAGCGGATGGCAGAGATTGTTGCAGCGATTCACTCGCATTTTCCTGATTGTGCTATCACACTGTCCATCGGTGAACGTTCACGGGAAAGCTATCAGACTCTGTTCGATGCGGGTGCTGACCGTTATCTGCTCCGTCATGAGACATATGACCCTGTCCATTACCGCAGGCTTCATCCTGATTCGCTTTCTGCAGTTCACAGACGGAAATGCCTTTGGGATCTGAAGGAAATCGGTTATCAGATCGGGACAGGCTTTATGGTTGGCTCGCCATTTCAGACCGCAGAAAATCTCGCTGATGATCTTCTCTTTCTGAAGGAACTCAATCCACAGATGGTCGGGATCGGACCTTTCATTCCTCATCACGATACCCGATTTGCTCATGAGTCACCTGGAACTTTGGAGCTGACGCTCTTTCTTTTGGGACTGATCCGGCTGATGATTCCGAAAGTGCTGCTGCCCGCAACTACGGCTCTTGGAACGATTTCGCCCCGGGGGCGGGAACTGGGAATCCGGGCAGGAGCAAATGTTGTAATGCCGAATCTTTCCCCAACAGAAGTAAGAAAGAATTATCTCCTATACGACAACAAGATCTGTACCGGTGAAGAATCTGCTCAGTGCAGGGACTGCCTTGAACAGAGAATGGCATCCATCGGATATCAGGTTGTTGTGTCCAGAGGAGACTCACGAAACCGATCAATTTAACTCAGTATACTTAAGGAGGATTTTATGTACGATATCACTTCATCCAGTGCAGATGATTTCATTAATCATGAAGAGATTCTTGATACACTTGCCTATGCAGATCAAAATAAAGAAAATAGTACCCTGATCGATTCTATCATTGAAAAAGCCAAAAAAAGAAAAGGATTGTCACACCGGGAAGCCTCTGTGCTTCTTGCCTGTCCGATCCCGGAAAAAAATGAAGAGATCTTCCGGCTTGCAGAGCAGATTAAAAAAGATTTCTATGGAAACCGGATTGTGATGTTTGCACCTCTTTACCTGTCAAATTACTGTATCAATGGATGTACTTACTGCCCTTATCATGCCAAAAATAAGCATATCGCAAGGAAACAGTTATCGCAGGAAGAAATACGGAAAGAGGTCATTGCCCTCCAGGATATGGGACATAAACGTCTTGCCCTGGAAGCAGGCGAAGACCCTGTCCGTAATACCATGGACTACTATTTAGAATGTATCCGTACCATCTACAGTATCCACCACAGAAATGGGGCGATCCGCCGGGTCAATATCAATATTGCAGCAACAACTGTCGATCATTACCGACTGCTCAAAGAGGCAGGGATCGGAACTTATATTCTCTTTCAGGAAACCTACCATAAGGAAAGTTACCTGTCACTTCATCCGACCGGACCAAAGCATGACTACAATTATCATACCGAAGCCATGGATCGGGCAATGCAGGGTGGAATTGATGATGTCGGTCTCGGAGTTTTGTTCGGGCTTGACAAATACCGCTATGAATTTGCCGGACTGCTCATGCATGCGGAACATCTCGAAGCCGCATTCGGAGTCGGCCCGCATACCATCAGCGTTCCACGGCTCAGACGTGCCGATGATATTGATCCTGACCAGTTTGACAATGGAATTGATGACGATACCTTTGCCAAGATCGTTGCCTGCATCCGTATTGCAGTTCCATATACCGGAATGATCATCTCCACCCGGGAGAATCAGCAGACAAGAGAACGTGTTCTTCATCTTGGTATTTCTCAGATCAGTGGTGGATCACGTACCAGCGTTGGCGGTTACTGCGAACCTGAACCTGAAGACGAAAAATCGGAACAATTCGATGTCAGCGACACCCGTACACTCGATGAAGTCGTCCGCTGGCTTATGGAATTAGATTATATCCCCAGCTTCTGTACCGCCTGTTACCGGGAAGGCCGTACAGGTGACCGCTTTATGTCGCTGTGTAAAAGTGGGCAGATCCAGAACTGCTGCCACCCAAATGCCCTGATGACGCTGAAAGAATATCTGACAGACTATGCCTCTCCTGAAACGGCAGCAATCGGAAACCGCCTTATTGAAAAGGAAGTCCTGAATGTTCCGAATGAAAAAGCAAGAAAGATCGTGCTTGAAAACCTCAGACTGATCGAGCAGGATAACCGGAGAGACTTCCGGTTCTAAGACTGAAGATAACTTACTGAAAATAGCCTGTAATACGATGGATTCACATAAAAATAAGACAGACAGAGAACTGCTTTCTCCTTTTGGACATTCCCTGTCTGTCTCATTTTATCTTATCCTTATATGTTCTTTTCTAAAAAATCAAATACTTCATCTCTGCCAGTATCTCTCTTAGCACATTATTCGGCAGATACAATGCTGTCGATTCTGCAGCAATTCCCGACGGGTCTTCCAGACCCTGGCTTTTTGCAATCTGCAACGCCCGGAACATATGAAAGTTATTCGTGACGATGCCAACTGATTCCTTGCTTTTTATGAACTTTTTGCTATATTTGATATTTTCAGCCGTCGTCTTCGACTTCTCTTCTTTCAAAATCCGTTCTTCCGGGATTCCCTGCCGGATGAGATATTTTTCCATTCCTTCTGCCTCGGAACAGGGTTCATTGCTGCCTTTTCCACCTGATACAATACATTTGGTCCGTGGATTTTCATTTAAATATTCCACTGCTTTATCCAGACGAAACCTTAACACCGCACTTGGACCACGCTCATAGATCTGTGCCCCAAGAACAATGATATAGTCCAGTCCCGGTTTCCCTTCTGTATTCATTTTACTTCCGATGCAGCCACCAATTCCTGTAAAAAGCACCAGTATCAGACATAACAATACCAATGTCACTCTCCGCAAAAACTGTGGCATGATTCCCCACAATCCAGCCTGTGCTGCTGCCGAACATCCCACGAAGATGACTGCCAGTGCGATCCACACAAGAAAGAAACCGGTTCCCGAACCAATCGCCCGGATCAGGATTCCATATCCGCCACAAAGAACCGCCAACAGGATCCAAACTATCGTAACTATTTTCATCCTTTCAATCCTCTATTTACCTGACGGCATAAATTTCAGGATCTCACCTGCTACATTAGAGATCGGCATCGTCTGCAGCCAGACCCTCCCCGGTCCTGTTACTACTGTATTGAAAACGCCCTCTCCACCAAAGACCATATTTTTCAGTCCCGGCACGGTCTGAACCTCTATACTGCATGACCCTTCCATTGCTGCAAGATACCCTGTATCCACGACGATCTGCTGTCCCGGCTGAAGATCATACTGCACGACATGACCATCAAATTCCAGAAAAGCCATTCCATTTCCTGACAGTCTCTGCATAATAAATCCTTCTCCACCGAAAAACCCTGCTCCTAACTTTTTCTGAAAATAAACTGAAAGACTGACCCCTGCCTCCGATGCAAGGAATCCTGTCTTCTGAACGATCAGCTCCTGTCCCGGAACGATCTGACGGGCAAGAATCTGTCCCGGAAAACTGGATGCAAACGCAATCATCCCATTTCCGCCCATTGCTGTATAACGATTCTGAAACATCGCCTCGCCTGAAAACATACGCCCAAACGCTTTTCCAATCCCGCCATTCGTTGTAGTCTCCATCTTCATATTCGGAGACATCCAGCTCATAGAGCCGCGTTCCGTGATCATCTGCTCTCCACCCTCCAGATAGCAGACAACAACAGGAAGTGTATCACCTTTTATTTCGTATCTCATACCCAAGACCTCCTCTTTTCTTTTCATTTTGAGTGACATCTGTTGAAAAGTCAAGTCTTCAAATAAATGCAACCATATATAATGGCAGCGTTATTATCCCATCCTCGCTCACACCCATATTACTATCTGCAAATTTATATCCAAAACGGATATCTTTATTGTTCTTCATCAGAGATTTTAACGAATTTGCCCGTGCATTTCCGCTTTTAACCTCTATAGGAATCACTTTTCCTTCTTTTTGTATGATTACATCTATTTCTTTTTTCGATGTCTCATTTTTGTAGAAATATAGCTGATAACCTTTCTTATAAAGAGCATCTGCCACTGCACATTCAAATATGCCGCCTTTGGAGTTTCCTGCCAAAGTATTTTCTACAATATGCTGCTTTAACGAGAAATCTTTCATCGCCATCAGCAGTGATAAATCTGTTGTGTAAGCTCTAAAAAAATCGTCTCTTGCATAATCATCCAAATCAAATCTGACACTCGTAACACGCTTGCATAAATGTACCATATCTGCACGGAGCAGCCACTCAATACTCGAAAAATATTTTTGTGCCCTGCCTCCATGTTCTACTTCTTTATATTGAAATTTATGGTTTTCTTTATCCAGCAACTGCCTTGCAAGAGAAAGATAACATTTTTCGGCTTTTACTTTTTCTTCTGTTGTTGCATAATGTGCTATATCATACTGATACCCCTGTAAAAGACTTCTCTGTATCCGGTCAACTTCACGAAAATCTTTTGTATCAATATAGTTCTGCACCACTTCAGGCATACCACCTATAGCAACATACTGCCTGTAATAGTTCATCATTTGAGAATTGACTGCTTCAGGTATCACCGTTTTTGATTCAAGATAACCACAAAGATTCCGTATCATATCCGCTGATATTCCATTTGCCCACAGAAATTCTTCGAAATCAATTCCATACATTCTCAGATAATCAACATATCCGACTGGGTACGAAGATGCCCGTTTATAATCAATTCCCAGAAGAGAGCCCGATACAACCACATCATACCTGTTATCTATTGCCCAAAATTTCAGTGACGTGATTGCTTCCTGGCATTCCTGTATTTCATCTAAAAAAATCATAGTTTTTCCCGGTATGATTTTCTTTTCAGGAAATCGAAATCTCATAGCCATAACCATATTGTCTACTGTAAGATCTCCAGAAAAAATAGCCATTGCAGATGACATCTGCTTGAAATTAATTTCAACAAGCTCCTCAAAATTTTCTTCTGCAAATCGTTCAATTATATATGTCTTTCCAGTCTGCCTGGCTCCCTGAACCACAAGGCATTTTTTATTCTTCGTATCAATCCATTTTTTAATAAAATCTGTCGCTTTTCTTTTTAACATAACACACCTCTGATCAACATTTTAGAATGTCAAAATGTAATTCTATTCAGCATTTTAGAAAGTAAATTTTGTTTTCTATCAACATTTTAGTATAATTATATCCCTGATTCTACTATATTAAAAGTCAATTTTTAAACATCTGCTTTAGATTTCACAGAAGTGTCATGATTCTGTCATTTCTTTCTGTATTCACTGGGCGTGCATCCGGCATACTCCTTAAAAACCTTTCCAAAATAACTGCTCATCTTCTTTCTGCAGCAGTTATTTTAAACTTCTGTCCGCCCGGTCTGTCCCTCGCTCAGCCTTGGCAGCACGATCTCAGCCTTGAAAAGATCTGCCTCTGTCGTAATCTGCAGCGTACCATGCTGCAATTCAATAAAGCTTTTTGCAATCGCAAGGCCCAGTCCTGATCCTTCTGTGTTTCTTGAAGAATCGCCACGGACAAACCGATCCGTGATCTCATTCACATCAAAATCCAGTTCGGTTGCTGATACATTTTTCATAGAAATGCTGACTTTGTCCGGAAATTCTTTCATTTCGATATAAACTCTCGTCTGTGCCATGGCATACTTTGTGATATTCACGATCAGATTTTCAAAAATGCGGTAGGTCTTTTCACTGTCCAGCCACATAATCACCTTATGATCCGGCAATTTCCAGCGGAACTCCAGCTTTGCATCCTGAATCTTCGAATCATTTTCCAGCTCCACCTGCCGGATCAGCCCCACCAGATCAACCTGCATATAATTCATCTTCACGCTCTTGCTTGCTGCTTTACTGATCTCAAATAAATCCTCGATCAGCACTTTGAGCCGGAGAGATTTCCGCTCCAGTACCTCAATATACTCTTTCTGCTTTTCCGGATCTGTCTCATTTTTCAGAAGATCTGTATAAGTGATGATGGCTGTCAGCGGTGTCCGCAGATCATGTGATACATTCGTCACCAGTTCCGTCTTCATCCGCTCATTTTTTACCTCTTCATCCACTGCCTTTTTGAATCCCTGCTGGATCCTGCACAGTTCCTTCTGTATCGGCATGAAAACTCCTGCATCTCCCTCGATCACCACATCAAGATTTCCCTCTGCCAGTTCATTTGTCGCATGAAGCAGCATCTGATATTTTCTCTGCACATCCTTTAAAAACTTCCTCAGGATCAGGAACAGTACGATCGAGTAGATCACCAGTGCATAAAATTCAAATCCGCACAACCGGCTGACAAATTCAACCACTGCAAGTATAACAAAATTCACTATAACAATTCTTAAAATTGCTTTATGCGTCTTATCACGGAAGTCTATATGGGTCAGAGCATCATACTGCTTTCGTACCAGCTTTTTCAGCCTTTTCATGATCTCTTTTACCAGGTTCACAAAATCTTTTCCCATATGCAGTTCCTTCTGATTTCTCCACCGGATCAGCCTGCTGGTCAGCGTCTGCTCTTTCCAGTATGCTCTCTTTCTTGTAAATATACCACAAAGACATGCCCCCGCCCAGCAGAGGATCAGAAAAATACCGCTCCACATCGCAAAATTAATTCCGATCTCCACCATTTGCCGGAACGGTTCTATCATATGCACCAGGGTTCCATCGACTGTCCGGCAGAGAATATTTGCGGGATAGTACAGCCAGTCTGCACTACATCCGAAAATCATGGTCAGGATCAATATTACCACTTCAAATGGTACACGGAAAATCTTTCCTTTATATTCTTCCGTCCTTAAAAGTGCCGGAAGAAGTGCCGCCGCCACTGCCAGCAGAAGCATCATACAGTTGACATAACGGCTCAGTCCACTATACCATATGACCATATCACCGCTTCTCTGATCTTCATAAAAATTTTCAGCATAACTCTCTACATTCGCAGCCGACATTCCATAAATAAGCGTCATACTCTGTCCACCGGATAATTCAAGCTCATAAGCATCTTCCATAAACCGTAATTCAGCTAAAAAGCTCTGCTCTGCCTCATATTCTTCTTCCGGTGTCAGTCTACTGCCTGACACTTCAATATCTGACAGCTCCCCATCTGCATCGTAAGTATATGCCACCCGGATCCCGTAAACGGAATCCGAATCTGACAGAAGCCTTGCTGCCACAGAATCCGACGTACCCTTTAAAAGACTCTCTCCTTTCCGGTCAAATGCCCCATACTCCATATATTTTTTCAGCAGATTAAACTGCGACATTCCATATTCTTCCAACAGCTCCGACTGATCTCTCTCTCCGGATATTTCATTGTCCAGAATACAGTTTCCGATCGCAAGTCCGTCTCCCATATCAGAAATGACATTTTCCATTGATTCTGCCTTATCGTTCTGTGCCTTTTCTCCTGCCTCGTAAAACGATCCATACCGACTGAGCAATACGCTTGAACAGATACAGATCAGGATCACCAGGATCAGATACTTCAGATTACCCCTGCTTTTCAATTTTGTAACCAACGCCCCACACCACCTTTAAATATTTCGGATTTTTTGGATCAAGTTCAATCTTCTCTCGGATATTTCTTACGTGTACCATGATCGTATCCGTATTGATTGCTTTTTCCTGCCATACACGTTCATAAATCTCCTCGGAAGAAAAAACTCTTCCCGGATTTTTTGCAAGCAACAGCAGAATTTTGTACTCGATCGGTGTCAGTCTGACCGGTTCTCCGTCCACAGATACTTCCACCGTGTCCTCGTTGATCTCCAGACCTCCGATCACATGGATATTTTCCCTCGGTGCAAGCCGCTCCATAAATTTCCGGTATCTCCTGAGCTGGGAATTGACCCTCGCCATCAGCTCCATCGGTGTAAACGGTTTCGTCACATAATCATCTGCCCCGATATTAAGTCCCATCACCTTATCTACTTCCTCTGACTTTGCCGACAACATAATAACCGGAAAATCATATTTTTCCCTTAATTTCATCGTCATCCGTATTCCGTCCAGTCTCGGCATCATAATATCCACGATCGCCAGATGGATTTCCTCTTTTTCCAGTACTTTCAACCCTTCTATGCCATCCGCAGCCTCGTATACTTCATATCCCTGACTCTTCAGATAGATTTTTACACCTTCCCTGATCTCTTTATCGTCCTCTACTACCAGTACATGATTCATTTCCATTGCTTTTCCCTCCTGCATATCCTTATATTAGCTGCTAAATCTAAAGGTCTTAAATACAAGTTTCCAAAGATTTTCTAAAGAAAAACCGGTCTTTCCATGCAAAGACCGGTTCATTTTTGTCTATTTATTTCTCATCCCACTGTGGCTGCTCTCTGAATGTGATCTCACCTGTCGATGCATCCATTCCGTCAACGATTGCCAGTGACTCTAACTGGAATCCGAGATTACGGATCATCCTTCCGCCTGACTGGAAACCTTTCTCCACTGCGATCCCGATTCCCTCAACAGTAGCTCCTGCTGACTGTACGATCTGGATCAGCCCCTGTAATGCACAGCCATTTGCAAGGAAGTCATCGATCAGCAGCACATGATCTTCCGGGGAAAGGAACTTCTGTGCCACGATCACATGGTTCTTACACTTATGAGTAAACGACTCTACCTCTGCCACATACATATCACCATCTAAATTGATGCTCTGGGATTTCTTTGCAAATACGACCGGCACATCAAAATGCTGAGCTGCGATACAGGCAATTCCAATCCCTGATGCCTCGATCGTCAGGATCTTGTTGATCTGCTTATCTGCAAATCTTCTTTTAAATTCTGCTCCCATTTCATTCAACAGGTGAATATCCATCTGATGGTTCAGGAAACTGTCTACTTTCAGGACATTTCCTTCTTTTACAACACCGTCTTTCATAATTCTCTCTTCTAAAAAGTTCATTCTTCTACTTCCTCCTCTGTATGATCTTCAATTCCTGCAAAAATTCTTCTTAATAACTTTGAGTTGATCCAGAAAATGATCGAAACTCCAAATAATGCCCAAAACGGAAGAGCAAATGTGATCAACTGGAGATTCCATACAGATACCCCGATCAGTCCTGCCATAACCACCAACATCAGTACGGTAGACGGAAATCTCGCCAGCGTCAGAGTCAATGCATTGCGGATCGTCCCTTTAATACTGTTCTCATATCTTGCTGTCAGTGCAAATGCATAAATTCCAACTGCAATTACCAGCAATTCCAGTGCTGCAAAAATCGCTCTTAATGCCATCCCAACAGATCCTTCCGCAGAACCTGTCAGATATAAGTCTGCCCCCAGAAAAGCTCCGATCACCAATAAGACCAGCCAAATGACTGTACTCTTTTTAAAATTCTCTTTAAATGCCTTAAAAAAGCCTTTTACAATATATCCTTCTTCATTCTTTACAACCTTCAGCATCACCGTATACATCGCTGTCGTAGATGCACCGATCGTAAAAATCGGAAGAGAGCAGACCAGCCAAAGCACATTCAGACACATCATATCAAATATTCTTGACATACCACTTATTATCGGGTTATCCGTCACATCAAGTCTCATCGTTCATTGCTCCTTTATTTCATTCTTTATCCAAAAGTAAACTCTTTTAAGTATATCATATCTACATTCAAGAATACAATAAGGGAATAACAGGAATATAACGGAAAAAAACAATTTAAGAGAATTTTTAGAACGGCAAAAAAAAGAAGCGGGTGATGGGAATCGAACCCACGTATCCAGCTTGGAAGGCTGGTGTTCTACCATTGAACTACACCCGCATCATCTCTGACACGAATGATATAATATCATATTATTTTTATTTTTGCAAGTATTTTTTATACTTTTTTTATTGCTATTTTAAAGCAAAATGTATATCATGTTACTTATCGGTAGACCCGACCCTAAAAAAGCGTTGTTGTAATATGACAGAATGGAGTATATTATGAATTTATCACAGTTAGGAAAGCTTCAGGAATTAAAAAAGCATCTTGATATTTTTCGTTCCAATCATCCTAAGTTTCCTCTTTTCCTTGGAGCTGTAACCCGTGAGGCTCTCGAAGAAGGCACGATTCTCGAAATGTCCGTCACCACCCCCGAGGGAAAGCATTTTGAGACGAACCTCAAATTAAAAGCGGAAGATCTTGAATTTATCCGTGCGATCCAGAGTATGACAAAGCAGTAGCCCGTCTGGCTGCCTGTCCTCTGCTATGTGATCTTTTCTCCGTTTTTCACCTGTTACAGAAAAGATTCCGAAAGTTTTTTGACTTCTTAGCAGACACGTTATATAATAGTAAGCGTCGAATGAAAAAAGAAAAGGGGATAAAATCATGAGCAGAAGAACTGATAAAAAGAAATTAAAAAGAATGAATGAATCCGCAGTTTCCCAGGCTTCAGTCACAGCTGCAACGGTTTCTACTGTTAAGGCAGATACTGCAGCTCCTGCTGCAGAGACTACAGCACCGGTTTCCCAGCCGTCTGCAGCATATGATCTTTACATCCAGTATCAGGGAGCTGACTACAATGCTGAGGAGCTTGCCGCACAGATTCTTGAGAAATGCAAGGCAGAAGGCATGGACAGTACTGATCTTAAGATCTATGTAAAACCAGAGGATAGAAAAGCATATTATGCATGTGCAGGAGGTCACAGCTACATCGAGCTGTAATCCATTCTGCAGCGTATCCAAGAGGGAGTTTATTCACCGTAATGAAGCCTTTCTTTATCAGCAGAAAATCCGCAGAGCGAACTTTCCAGATTCGTTCCTGCGGATTTTTTTGCATATCATTTCAGATATCTTTATCTATGATTCCATTGATCCATGGATCCTATTATACCCCGTTCTTTTTACAGATATCAGCCAGGCAGCAACGCTCACAATGTGGCTTTGTTCTCGCTGTACAGACTTCTCTTCCATGCCACACCAGTCTGTGACAGAAATCACTTCCCTCTTCCGCCGGAATGATCTTCCATAATGCCATTTCCACCTTCTTAGGCTCTTTTATCCCATCTACAAGGCCGATCCGGTTCACAAGACGGATGCAATGGGTATCTGTGACGATTGCAGGCTTTCCAAAGACATCTCCCATGATGAGATTTGCACTCTTTCTGCCGACCCCCGGGAGTTTTAACAATGCATCAAAATCCTCCGGCACTTTACCGTCATACTCATCCCGCAACATTTTCATACAGGCACTGATATCACGTGCCTTGCTCTTCCCCAGTCCACAGGGGCGGACAATTTCCTCTATATCCTCCACCGCTGCATCTGCAAGAGCAGCTACATTCGGATACTTTTCAAAAAGTCCTTCTACAACTACATTCACCCTTGCATCAGTACATTGTGCGGCAAGTCTGACACTGACCAACAATTTCCATGCCACATCATAATCCAGAGTACAGTCTGCATCCGGATATTCCATTTTCAATCTCTCAATCACTTCTAATGCCCGCTGCTTCTTTGTCATGACTTCACCTTTCCGTCTGTCTACTTATCTTTTTCCGTATATTTCTTTAATTCCTCCAGTACATCTTTAAATCTTGAAGATGCTGCTGTCGGGTTTCTACGCAGCTGCTTCATCGCTCCTGCATGAGTCTCGTCCGATCTGGATAAGATCTTCTGCAGTTCTTTTGCCGCATTCTCTTTTAATTCTGCCAGCTCCATACGAAGCTTCTCCGGTACATCTCCTGCTACTGTACGCACTCTTCCCGGCATCTCTCCTGCTGTTGCTGCTGCACTGCGGATCTTCTCCGGCATCTCTCCTGCTGCCATACGCAACCTTCCTGGCATCTCTCCTGCTGCCGTACGCAATCTTCCTGGCATCTCTTCTGCTGCCGTACGAAGTTTTTCAGACATTTCTTCTGACGTCTCTCTGATCCGCTCCTGCAGCTTCTGAATCTGGACTTTCGTCTCATCCAGCTGGGCAAGCATCTTCTTCATATCCATTGCCTCGTTGAAAGACTGGGTGAAATCCACTGCAGCCACAACCGTAAGAACAAATGCAAGTCCGTCTGCGATCGTCATCGGAATTTTCAAGATCACTTCTTCGATCGGAATATGCACAACTTTCACCATCATAATAGAGAAAACGCCCCAGCACAGAGAAGCAACCGGACAGATATATCCCTTTATGTTGAATTTCAGATGGCTGTAATCCCAGTATCTGACATGGAACAGGGATTCCATGATCATTCCCGTAAAAAATTCCAGCAGTGTCGCTCCTATCATCCCCATGATAAATACAAGCGGCAGATTCTCTCTCACCGGCAACGTAATAATCAGTACACTGACAGCTCCCGAACCATACAGCGGAAGCATTGGACCGTGCATAAATCCACGGTTTACCCATCGGTGCTTCCTCACCGATACATAACCGCTCTCCCAGATCCACCCGAAAAAACTGTATAAGAAGAAAAATAAAAGCCATTGAGAGAGTGTGTATACATTCATACCCACACCTTACTCATTCCGGTTTTCGATATCCATCAGCATATCCACTCTTCTCTGATGACGTCCACCCTCAAACTCTGTATCAAGCCATGTCTCCACAATCATCTTAGCCAGTTCTGCACCGACAACCCTCGCACCAAAAGCCAGAACATTACAGTTATTATGAGCCCTGGACATCTTGGCTGTAAACGGCTCACTACATACAGCCGCACGAACACCTTTTACTTTGTTCGCAGCCAGTGAAATACCAAGACCTGTTCCACAGATCAGGATTCCTCTTTCAACTTCTCCCGATGCAACTGCACGTCCCACTTTCTCTCCATAAACAGGATAATCACAGCTCTCCGGTGAATTTGTACCATAATCTACTACTTCATGTCCCTTTTCTTTCAAAAGTTCCATAATCTCTGCTTTCAGTTCCAGTGCTGAATGGTCATTTCCAATTCCGATTTTCATTCCTCTGTTCCTTTCTTTTCAAAAAAATCTGCCGGGCAAAAGATTCGTCCAACTATCATACTTAACGCTGTTATCATAGCAAATTTATTCCAAAAAGTAAATGCCGCACGCCTCTGATCTACTCAGCAGGTGTACGGCATTTCTATTATCCGGATTATCTCCGGTTCATTTTTCCGATCCTTTTTTATATCTTTTGGATATTTCAGCTCTCGAAATTCACATTAAATTCAAATCCTCAATTACTGGATCTCGTACCAAATGATTCCGTTCGGCTCCATCTCAAGATCAAAGCTGCTTCCATCTCCACGATAGATTGTTGTACTCTGCGGATCATCTGTATTATTTACTACACAGTATTTGTTGTTCTTCGGATATGCGTGTACATCCACATTGTAGTTTGTGCTGAACCATTTCTTCAGTTCATCCTCGCTGTGAGTACTCCACATGATCGCACGGTGAAGAACACGGTTGTTCTCAAAGCTGTACGGAAGTCCGCTGATATATACAGCACGTCCTTTACCATATTCATTAACAGCCATCTGAACTTCTTTGTCCTTCTGAACAAGGATTGTAGTTCCTGCAAGTGCATAGATATTCTTCTTGCCCTCACCGAAATCAACACCCTCTGTCTCTTCCAGAATGAAATGCTCATGCTCATCCCAGTTATATTTATCATAACCAAGAGTAAATCCATGCTCTTCTTCAACTCCAAATACATCTGCAAGCTGGAAGAAACGTCCCTGGGACTGATGTCCTGTCGGCTCACCTACACCAATGATACCGCCACCATTGTAAACAAACTTTCTGACAGCCTCAACGATGTGTGGATTTACCCACCAGTCTCCACCTGTATGTGCTGTATCAGCATCACCAACATTGATAAGAACATCAATATCATCTAAGATGGAGCTGTCATCCAGAATATCCTGGAAACTGATGAACTTCACATCAAACGGTGCTCCTGACAGAGACTCGATGATTCCTGCATAAGAATAGTTCTGCTTCTGATACAGTGCATGATGTACCATGTGGCATCCCCAGGCTCTCATCTTACCCCAGCAGTTAAGAACTGCTACCTTCTTAGCACAGAACGGTGTTGTGCCTTTTACATTATCATACAGTGTACGGAACTCATCGCAAACCTGTGATACATAATCAATAAAATCCGGGAAGTCAAGTGCAAGCTTTAAGTATCCGCCGTATCCGATTCTGTCGATTGGCTTTCTTAAGATAGCTCTTCTTGCTGTTACCCAGTTGTAACGTGCTTCTTTTACAGGATCTCCGCCTTCATGGAATACATCCGGGAAGAAATACGGAAGAAGACGTCCCTCTGTATATTTTACTCCGTCAATATCGCTGATCAGTCTTAATGTAGAACCATTTCCCACACTACCTACAACTGCGTCAAGTCCAAGTGTCTTGAACTCTTCCATAAATGGCTCTGTTCCGATCCAGTGATCTCCCAGGAACATCATGGCTTTCTTTCCACACTCATGAGTAATGTCTACCATCTCTTTTACGATCTTGGCAACTTCTCTTCTCTGGAATGCCTGGAAATCCTGATACTCTTTGCTCGGAATACGATACTGGTTGTTGTAGTATCCCTGATCGATAATATACTCAGCACGGAACTTGTATCCGACTTCTTTCTCAAACTGCTCTAAGATGTATGGGCTTACAGAAGCTGAATATCCGTACCAGTCTACATATTTTTCTCTTGCAAGCTCATCAAAGATCAGTGTGAACTGATGGAAGAATGTAGTAAAACGAAGTACGTTTACATACGGATGATCCTCAATAAACTTTCTCAGACGCTTCATTGTATATTCATGCGTCTTTGGCTGACGTACATCAAATGTAATCTGATGCTCAACATCTTTCCAGTCATTTGTAACTGCATTGTACATATGAACCGGATCCCACATAATATAAGCAAGGAAGCTAACTGTATACTCATGGAACGGAACAGCTGCAAGTGTAACCTTTCCTGTCTCCTCACTGTAGTCCCATTTATCTGTCGGAACAACCTCTCCCGTTGTTCTGTCGATCACTTCCCACCACCGTTTGATATCATCTCTTGTATTCGGTTTCAGCATATCCGGGTAAAGTCCCTTCATTACTTCCACTTCAAGAGTTTCAGACTCTGCTGTATAGAAAGGTGTCATTACATACATCTGCTGAATTTCTTCCGGATTGGCTTCAGCCCATGCATTATCTTTACGAGTTGTATAATATGTTGAATAAATTTCTGCATCTGCATCTTTCAGCTCTGTAGGGAAATCTGTTCCATCGCAATCACGGATTGCATCTGCACCCCAAAGCTTCATTAATTCCAGTGTCTGTGGCACTACGTCCAGGTCAGTAGGAATTGTAACGAGTCCTTTTGATTTCTCCATTGAATTATCCTCTTCTATTCTTTAAATAATCTGATTTTTAGTTTATATAAGGAAATCTGCCGATGGCAGATTTCCTTATGCCTTCTTATCACAGGTATCCTTCCTGCAATGTAAACAATTATTTATATTTGCTGTTGTAAAATGCCAGCAGTCCGACCAGACCGGCAAGACCTACGATCTCAGTAAGAAGACCCTTTGGTCCGATATTTCTCTGTCCGACAACGATAAGGCCGATACAAACAACGAAAATCGCGATAACAATGATCGCAGTGATAATCTTTTTAGTTCTTTCATTCATTGTAAATACCTCCTTAACCTTTCAATCCACCCAGAGTCATTCCCTGAGTAAGTGTCTTCTGTACACACATATACAGAATCAGAACAGGAAGCATAACGATAACCAGTCCTGCGTACATCTGTCCATACTGAACTGCTGATTTCTGAGCAGCCATCAGGTTCATAAGACCTACCGGCAGAGTTTTCAACTTGGCATCTGTCAACAATGTCATGGAAATTACATACTCATTCCAGAATGACAGGAAGTTGAAAAGTATGATCGTTACGATACTTGGCTTTGCCATCGGGAAGATGATCTTAACCATTGTCGTAAAGTATCCTGCACCATCCACATAAGCTGCCTCCTCGAAGTCTTTTGCAAGACCGCTGAAGTATCCTGACAGCAGGTAGATTGTGAATGGAAGTGCTGTTGCCATATACACAACCGCCAATATAAACAGGTTATTTAGGAAGAACTTCGTTCCAAATGCCTGATAAAGGGCTTTGTCCCAGTTGTTCAACATAAGGAAGATCGGTACTACGATGTAACTTACGTTGATGAAAAGTCCTGCCATGAAGAGCAGATTCCAGAACTTGCATGTACGGAACTTAAATCTTGACAGTACATAAGCTGCCGGAAGTGCAACTGCGATCAGCATTGCAATCGCAAGTGCTGTAACAATAACAGAGTTCAGGATATAAGATCCCATGTCTGCTTTTGTCCAGGCATCTACAAAGTTCTGAAAATAAAGTTTCTCAGGAAGTGTCCACGGATTTCCGTAGAATTCCTTATTCTGCTTTACCGATGCAAGGAAGACCCATGCTACCGGCACGATGATTGTAATTGCAAGAAGAATCAGGCAAATGTACACAATCAGTTTACTAAAGCTAAACGGTTTTTTTGATGTATTCTTTTCCATTCCGATTCCCCTTTCCTTAAATTTCTACTTCCTGACGTTTTGTTGCAACGTTCAGCAGTCCGGCAAGTGCAAAAGAGAACAGGAATACTGATACACCGATTGCCATACCATATCCATATGAAGAGTTTGTATAAGCCTCCTGGTACATATAGCTCAGGAATACACTGGAAGCTCCGTCCGGTCCGCCACTCGTCATTGCTGTAACGAGAAGGAAACTCATGTTAATCGTACTGATTACGAAGAACGTAAGTGTTGTTCTGATATTTGTCCAGATCAACGGGATCGTAATTGTAAAGAACTGATAAATCTTACCTGCTCCTTCAAGGCTGGCAGATTCGTACAGACTCTCTGATACGTTCGCCATACTTGCCATATACATTACCATGTAATATCCAATAGCCTGCCATACCATGGCGATCACAATACTGTAAATAACTACCCTCTGATCACCAAGCCAGAGGATCTGATCATCACTGTGCTTGAAGATTCCGATGATGGAATTCAGAAGTCCTGTATTTGGTTTGTAGATAGCAGAGAAAATTGCACTGATAACTACGATTGAAAGGATATTCGGGATATAGAAGATTACTCTGAAGAATCCCTGTCCTTTGATTTTTTCTCTTGAAAGTATGTATGCAAACACTAACGCAAATGCAAATGTAATGATCGTAACCAATACAATCAGAAGAATCTGGTTCTGGAATGCCTGATAGAACTTCTGATTCTGTAACAATGATTTAAAGTTGCTCAGTCCTACAAATGTCTTGTTATCTGTATATCCACCCCATTTATATAAGGAAATACGGAAGATTTCGATCGTAGGAACAATCATAAATAAGATAAATAATATTGCTGCCGGGGCCAGGCAACAGAATACAAACAGCCCCTTGCCTTTTCTTTCTTTCATTGGTTCATCTCCAATTCTATAAATCCGTTTCATTGAATAACCGCCGCCATCCAACGGCTATCCATACCGTCTTAGCAGACATCGGCATTAAAACAGGCGGTGAAGAGATTTCACCGCCTGCCCCACCTGTGAGATTCCTTCCAAATCTTCTTATAGTTGTAAGGAAATTCCCGGTAACTTATTCAGATTATTTTAAAGCAGCACGAAGTTTGTCGCTGTCTGTCTTAATCTGATTTACCCAGTCATCTTCTGTCTTGTCACCAGTTACAAGAGAGTTAACCGGATCAAAGAATGTTGTACGAACTGTTACACCTTCTACTGGATCTGTTGTAGCGAATGCATCCATAACAGCTACAGCACCTGTATCATAGATTGAGTAGTACAGTTTGTTGTCTCCGTCAAGCTTGTCAGACATTCCTTCGATTGGCTGGATCGCTCCAGATTTAGCGAAGATATCTGCTGCTGCATCAGAGTACATGTAAGCGATAAATTCTTTTCCAAGATCTTTGTTCTCAGCACCTGATGGCATCCAGATCTGCTCGAAGAATGTATAGGAAGCTCTCTCTCCGTCTTTCTCTACTGCCGGAAGAGCTGTGAATCCCCACTCGAATCCGTCTGCTCTCGGAGCATCTGCCATTTCACCGATTACCCAGTTACCATTTGGCATGAACAGAGCTTTGTCATCAAGAACAAGCTGCTGGTTGTTACGGAAGTCGTTGTCATTAGCATTTGCTGTTGTTGTAGGCTCAACAGTAGTAGCAAGCTTTGTAACGATATCGAATGCTTTCTTAGCTCCGTCTGTATCCCAGATTCCTTCAGAATAGTTCAGAGCCTTTGTAAAGTCCTCTGTTCCCATTGTCTCATGCAGTAATGCATAGAAGAATGCATCAAAGTATCCTGTTGTAGGATATGTGAAGAGTGAGATTCCGTCAGCTTTTGCCTTGTCAGCAAGTGCCCACATATCATCCCATGTCTCCGGTACATCCCATCCTTTTGTCTTGAACAGGTTTGCATCGTAGAACAGTCCACATGGTGAGTAGAACATTGGCATCAGGTATGTCTTTCCGTCTCCGTAAGGATTAACGATGGAGTTCTCTGTGAATCCCGGAAGGATCTTATCTCCAACCTTAGCATCCTCACCCGGTACAGTCATATCAAGAACGTCTGTAAGTTCCTCTACGTTGTTGTCCTTGATGAATGTCTCTGTGATAGCTGACTCAGAACCAACAGCTCTCATGATTACGTCCGGATACTCTCCAGATTTCATCTGTGGCTGAATGATATCCTCGATGTTCTTGTCGATTGTAAGTTCAACCTTAACACCTGTCTCTTTTTCGAATGCAGCTGCAACATCTTTCCACATATCTGCACCGTATGCTGTCTCAACTACTGCAACCTTTACTACCTTATCGCTGTCTGAAGAATCTCCTTCAGATTTCTTGTCTCCGCCATTGGATCCACATGCTGCAAGTCCGAAAACCATAGTACCTGCCAGCACAAGGCTGATAAGTTTTTTCTTTTTCATTTAAATAGTTCCTCCTTATAACTTTTTCCAGTTTTACTTGGTATGTCTATCATATACTATTTCTCTCTCTTTTTCAACCTTTCTTTTTGCCTTTTTTTTTATAAATCTTGCTTTTTGGGATATTTCTCAATATCACCATATCATATGACTCAAAAAATGTTTTTTCATATTCTTTTGTTATTTTTTCACACATGAAAATAAAAAAAGTTCTCTTTTTTTGCCAAACTCTCCCGAATCCTGTTGAATCGGCTTCTAAAATTCTTTATAATATTTGCATAATTGGTTGTATAACCACTTGAAATCGCTTTCAAGACAATATTTCTAAATTTTGTGGAGGACACTTATGGGTAATATACGACATACTTTTACTTCCCCCTTAAGGCATGACCACACCTGTCATCTTCTGTATTCTACCTATTCAAAATACGAAGAGGACTGGAGCAGTTATCCGCACACACATTATTTCACGGAACTTTTTTTCGTGCTGTCAGGAAGCGGCAGTTTTCTTGTTGAAGATGAAAGCTTTCCGATCGCAAAGCACGATCTGATCGTGATCAATCCGAATATCACCCACACCGAAAAATCCAGCCTCGAAGATCCGCTGGAATATATTGTACTGGGTGTGGATGGTCTGAATTTTGTCATTGACGATGCAAATGAATATCTTCTGTTCCACTCCGATGAAATGAAAGATCAGCTTGATTTCTATTTCCGTACGATCCTGGAAGAGACAGAGAACTCGCTGAAGGATTACGAAAAGGTCTGCCAGAATCTGCTGAACATTCTGGTCGTCCATCTTTCCCGCTACGCTTCCTCTTCTGTGGAGATCTTTCCGTTCCATAAAATGGAATCCCGGGAATGCAGCCGGGCAAAGCGTTATATTGATTCTTCTTTCCGGGAAAATATTACGTTAGATAAACTTGCAGAGATCGCACAGATCAACAAGTATTATTTTTCTCATACCTTCACAGAAACTTATGGGATCTCGCCGATGAATTATCTGACTCAGAAGCGGATCTTTACCAGTCAGGAACTGCTGACTTCCACAGATATGAGTCTTGCACAGATTGCACAGCAATGTGGATTTTCTTCCTCCAGTTACTTTACGCAGTGTTTCCGTAAATCCTGTGGCATGACACCGACTGCCTACCGCAAGCAGTTTCTGCGGAACCAGTGATCTGAAAAATCTTAGACAAAAAAGGAGTACCGCACATCGCGATACTCCTTTTCTTTTGCAGAAAATTCTTAAATTTTCTTTTCTTTCATCTTACCTTGCAGAAAGAATCTTTATCTTCTTTTACGTCTGCGTGTTACAACTGTAACGGCTGCACCTGCTGCCAGCATTGCCGCAGCTCCCCACAGGATCAGTGGAGCAGCATCTCCGGTCTTTGCAGCTTTGTTGGATGAAGTTGTTCCGGCATTTGATCCTGATGTAGAACCTGCGGTATTATTTCCTGTATTGTTGCCAGTAGTTGTACCGCTGTTGCCATCATTCTTATTGCCGTTGTTTTTGTTGTCATCCTTGTTGCTGTCGTCCTTCTTGTCATCGTCACCTTTGACTTTCGTTACTTTGACATCAACAGTAACTTCCAGACCATCCGGATTTTCAAACTCATCACCAAGAACAAGTTCTCCTGTCAATGTATAAGTTCCCGGAACATCTGACTTGTAAGCACTCAGATCCCAGTCAACACTAACGGTTGCTGTTGTTCCGTCTTTAAGTTCTACTTCAACCTGTCCCGGAAGTCCGAGATCTGCTGCAAGAGTTCCTTCTTTTACAGAAATATCATCCAGTTTTGCATTTACAATGGATTTAATTTCTTTCTTCGGTTCCGGCTTCGGCTCTTCTGCCTTCTTCGCAACTGTTACTTTTACAGAAGCTGTCAGGTTCTTCGGATTTGTAATATTATCTGCAAAGGAAAGGATTCCTTCCAGAGTATAATCACCTGCCGTATTTCCATCGTAACTGTCTGTATTCCATGTAACGCTTGCTGTTCCGGTTGTGCCGTCTGTATAGGTTACTTCTATCTCTGTCGGAAGCTTCAGTTTTGATACAGCCGTTCCGTACGCAACTTCTTTCTTATCCAGTTTTGCAACGGACTTGATCTCATACTGCTTCTTCGTAACTGTTACCTGGATAGAAGCTTTCACGCCATCCGGGTTCTCCATGTTCTCACCCATTGTCAAAGTTCCCTCCAATGTGTAAGTTCCCGGTGTTGTCTGATAATCACCTTTCGCCCATGTTACGGCTGCTTCTTCATTGAGATTTCCTGTCACTGTGACAGTTACTTTCTCCGGTAATTCAAGGTCCTTAAATGCAGTTCCTTCTTCTACAGAAATTCCTGCCGGATTGGTTACGCTGAGTACATTCTTTGTTGTCTCACCACCACCGTTATTCTCAATTGTAAATGAGAACTGTTTCGGAAGTACTGACTGTCCTGTCGCTGTCTTTGCAACGATCTTAACAACATAGGTACCGTCATTCAGGTCACTGAGTGTGTACTCTGACTTTGTGGTATTGCCTTTCAGCTCACCGTTTACATAAATGTCATAGCTTGCGAAGGAAGAACCTTCTTTTAATGTCCAGGTGAGTTTTACAGAATCATCACTGACTGCTGTTTTTGTAATGGACTCGATCTCACCTGATGCTGTTCCGTCGGCAATCGTTGTTACATTGCCGATCTCGATGGCCTTCGCTGATGCCTCACCTGCATTGCTCAGGGCATATACCTTGAAGTTGTAGGTTGTTCCCGGTGTCAGGTTTTCCAGTGTTGCGGTTGTGCCGCTTACTGTCATCTCGATTCCTTTCTCTGTATCAGCTACTTGATACTGTGCTGCTCCTGAAACCTTGTCCCATCTCAGCACAACCTTTGTGCTTTCAACAAGAACTGCAGAACCTGTCTGGTCTTCTACTACAGGAACTGCCGGTGTGCCAAGTGCTGTGATCGCCGCATCCAGTGCTGCTTTCTTTGCATCCACATCAGTCTGTGCTGCACCCGCATCATTCATAGTCTCAACCGCTGCATCGTAAGCCGTTTTAAATGCATTCCATTTCGTCTCATCATAGGCTGACTTAGTAAGTGCTGAACCTGTCTCAATCGATGTCTGGAGTGCTGACTTATCAACTGTTATACCTTCACCCGGTGAAAGGATCTTCAGGTAATCCAGGTTGACCTGATATTTTCCATCACGTGCAACCGCTACACACTTAATCGTATGCTCACCATTTGTAAGATCTGTCTTTGAGAAGATCAACTGCTGGTTATCTCCGCTGCTTGAACCATTCAGCGAATAATTACCAATTTTCACATTATCAACATAGATATCAAAGCTTGCAAAGTTGGCATGCTTCTGAGAATAAACCTCTACACCTGTTCCATTGAATGTATATTCAAAATAGCTTCCCTCAGCACTTGAACCGTTTCCGGTTTCTGTCTTTGTTCCGCCATGATGCTTTGTCTGTTCTCCTGCCCAGTTAGACCACGCTCCATTCCATGTGATCTCACTGTTCTTTGTTCCTGTTGTTCCTGATGCCGGTACAGTACCGTCTTCTACGATCGTCTCAACATCTGCTACATCCTGTTTAATTGCAACCTTCAGTTCCATCGTTCCGCTCTTTGTAGCATCTGCATTGGAGGTTGCTGTGATCGTAACGGTTCCGTTCTTGCTTAAGAATGTTACCAGTCCGTTTGCATCTACTGTTGCGATACTGTCATCAGATGTACTCCATGTAACTGTCTTGTCTGTTGCATCCTCCGGCTCTACTGTTGCTTTCAGCTGTAACGTACTGTCCGCTTTTGATACTGTAGTCACTCCGGACTTAGAGCTTACTGTCACACCTGTCGGTGCTACCAGTGTTGAATCCAGGATTTCAAATGCATCCAGCTCGATCTTTGTATTGGAGCTTGCTGTCTGCTTCTCGTTAAGGACTTTCAGCTGGATCGTATGGATTCCTGCTGTAAGGTCTTCTTTGCTGAAGTACTCTTTCTGACGCACTGTGCTTGCACTGTATGTATCAACAACTCCCTGTGACACACCGTCAATAAATACTTCGATCTTACCTCTGTCCTTATTGGTACAACCGATCACTTTGATTCCTGTTCCCTTAAATGTAAGAGTCACAGTCTCTCCGCCGTTCGGATTGTTCAGATACTCGATCGTATCCATATAGTTTACATTCTTGTCCTGCGTCCAGTTGCCCCAGTCACCTACATATGCAATTCTTTCATCTGCATTGTCGATCTTGCCTGCTCCAACCGGCTCTGTTGCAGTCACTGCTGCACTCTTTTCAGATTCATTTCCTTCTATAACCGCAGATACCTGGTACTTCATTGTTCCAAGTGTCTTGTCTGCTGTTGTATCTGTATAAGTTGTTGTTGTCAGACCTGTCTCAATGCAGATCACATCACCATTTGCTACCTGACGGTATACATTGTATGTTACGTTGCTTCCCTCTTCTGCGGTTACGGCATCCCAGGAAAGTTCTACATTCTCAGTGTCTGCACGGAGTGCTGTCAGTCCTGTTGGAACTGCTACCTCAGCAGATGCCGGGATATCTTTTAATGTATAGCTCTTTCCGGCTTCTGTTGCGAAAGAGATACGGTTTTCTTTTACAGGTGTCACATCGACTACCTTTCCATCGCTGTCTACCACGGTTGCAAGAGATGCATTCTTTGTCTGTACTACTGCTTCTCCGCCATTCTTGGAAAGGATCGTAGCGGTTGTTACATTTCCGTCTGTCCAGTCCATGGATACTTCAAAATTGCCCTGTGCAACCAGTCCGTTTACACTTCCGTTTGCCCAGTCATCTGGAACTGCCGGAAGAAGGTTGATGTATCCTGCATTGCTCTGCAGAAGCATCTCAGCCACACCGGATGTATAACCGAAGTTACCATCAATCTGGAAATATTTCGGCTGATGATAGTCGAACAGGTTCGCATAGATTCCACCGTTGAACAGGTTCTTGATGATCTGATAAGCTTTATTTCCATCACCCAGTCTTGCCCAGCTGTTGATTCTCTGTGCCATTCCCCATCCGGTACTTTCATCTGTACGGTTCTGCATCGATACCTTTGCTGCTGCAAACCATTCTGCATTATCCTCTGTAATGAGGTCTCCCGGGAAAAGTCCGAGAAGATGGGACATATGACGGTGGTTATATCCTTCACCGAGGGTACTTCCACTTGCATTATGGTTAAAGGTTGTCTCTGTATACCATTCTTTGATCTGTCCGCTGTCGCCGACTTCGATCGGTCCTTTCAGATCTGCCTGGTTTGCTTTCCATGTAGCTGCCAGTTCTTCATCTGTTCCGAGGATCTCCGCTGCTTTGATCGTATCCTCGTATAACTGCCAGATCAGTGTCTGCTCATAAGTGTTGCCGCTTGTGACCGGTCCATGCTCCGGTGAATATGCCGGTGAAGATACCAGCTTTCCATCACTGTCACGGACAAGCATCTGATCATACAGCTTGGCCTCTTCCTTCATTATCGGATAGATATTGTCTCTTAAATAAGATGTATCTCCGGTGTACTCATAGTAAGACCAGCAGTTCTGTAAGATCCACGGTACTGCTGCCGGTGACCATCCCCAGCTGAAACTCCATCCAGGACAGGTCCATCCGAACGGGTTGTTCTGCGTATGTGCCATGAATCCGTTTTCCTCACCATCGGCACTGGAAACTCCTGCATAGATCGCTGCGGTCACACGCCCCGGTTCTCTGAGGGCATCCACATAATCAACCAGTGGTTCAGCACACTCTGCCATGTTCGTTGAGTATGTCGGCCAGTAGTTCATCTGTAAGTTTACATTCATATGGTAATCTGAATGCCATGGAGAGTTGTTCGCTCCGACCCACAGTCCCTGAAGGTTGGAAGGAAGTGTCTCTCTGACATAACCATTTCCATCTGTCCTTGTCTCTCTGGAAGACTCGATGGTCATAAATCTTCCATACTGGAACAGCATGACTTCCAGCTGACGTCTTTCAGCTTCTGATGCAGTTCCTGCCTTATATGCAGAGAGAAGTGCATCTGTTGTCTTTGTTGAAACGGTCTGTCCCAGATCCAGGTCGACACGGTTGAAGATATTCTGATAATCACTTACATGATTTGCTTTCAGTTCTTCATAGGTCTTAACCTCTGCCTGATCCACATACCATTTTACACGGTTTGTCAGCTCATCTGCCGTCTCACCTGTTCTGTAGCTTGGATATTCGTCTTTATAATCTGTTCCCATGGAAGTGATGATCGTAACCTCGCTTGCACCGGAAACACTGACCTTTCCATCCCCATCTGTCACTGTACCGCCATTGTCGGTAATAACCTGGGTCTGGGATGAAAATTTCATCTGGTTGTCTGTGAGCTGTCCGTTGACGGAGATCCGTCCACCTGACACGGTTGTATTCCATGTTCTCTTATAGCCGTTCTCTCCGATGGAATTGGCAGCTCCTCCGCTTGTATTATCCGGTTCTACACTCACATCCAGGCTGATCTTTTCAGATCCGTCTGCTGTGATATGAGTCACGATGACATTATCCGGATAACTTGTGAAGTTCTCTCTTGAATAATGCGTACTTCCCTTGTCATAGTTTACCCCTGCGATGGCTGTATTCAGATCCAGGTCGCGGCTGTAATTGCTTACCTCACTGTTGGATGATACATTTTTGGAATCGATATACATATTTCCCCAGCTAAGGTAATATCCATATCCGTTTGTTCCTGCATCATCACTTAAACCAACAAGGTTGCTGTTGGCAAGACTGATCGCGGAGCTGTCCTGTCCGTTTGCGAAATAATTGTGGATCTGAGTCATGGTAGATCCGTTATTCCCCTTATTCTCCAGGTTACCTCCATTGTAGTTCGGTCTGCTGGTGCTTGGTCCTCCTGACCAAAGCGATTTGTCGTTGAGCTGGATACGTTCTCTGGTGATTCCGCCGAATACTGTTCCACCGATCCCGCCATTACCAATCGGAAGCGACTTTTCCTGCCAGCCTTCGTAATACTTGGTAATGTCTGCCGGACTTGTATACCACAGCTTCAGATCATTGTCACCAGTCTGCTGCGTTGCAGCGACCGGTTCCGCATTGACCTGCGTTGCCATATACGGCAGAGACGTCACAGCCATTGCTGCTGCACAGGCACTTGCAAGTACCCGCCATTTCATTTTTCTTCTCATAATACCCCTTTCTGATACGTTCTTGATGTATCTTATTTATTGTCATGAAATTCCTCTGCCTTCGTATTTCTTCAGGCAGACTCCTCCCAGTGTCCAATTATCTACATTATAAAGCTTTTCTTTTGATCATGCTTGTTCAATTTCATCTTTATAATCGCTTATTTTGTCAAATTCAGAACCTCGGATTCACATTTTATTTATATTTTTTAAAAAATTATTCACACTTTTTGTATTTTTCGGTACATTTTTTCTTTATTTCTGTTATAATACACATTAATGATTATTATTTGTGCTTATATATGGAGGATTTTTTTACACATGAAGAAAAAAACTAGCGTTCAGTCAATAAATGAACATTCCACTCCTCCTTCTGAGGAAACTAAGATTCAGAAACACGAAGTACCTGGATTGATGACATTGTCCGATTCCATTCTGTCCGGTGCTGTTGTTGAATATCGTAAAGCCGGTTATAGTTTTGCCCGGCACTTACATACAAATATTGAGATTTATCGGATTCTTTCCGGTGAATGTTATATGGATATCCAGTCGGAAACCATCCACTGTACAGAGGGTGAGTTTATTATGCTGCTCCCGGATGTGATCCATTCTTTCTATCTGAATGATACATCGGACTGTGAATTTCAGCATATTCACTTTAATCCTGAGATGTTTTCCACGATTGTTCTTGAAGATGAGGGAGTTTTTCCTATCACTCTGATGCACGCGATCCGCTTTTCTGCCCAATTCTATTACCGAATGGAATCGGATCCGGTCATCAATGAACATCTTCAGAAGCTCATTACGCTCTATGCTTCATCCAACAGTCTCTTCTCTGCTGCAAATATTAACGTTGCACTGATGAACCTGATGTTGTATATCCTTGATCACACAGAAACAGAGCGTGAATTTTCCGAACCACAGCTTCAGAACAGTTACGTGGCTTATACACTGAATTATGTTCAGGAACATTTTACCCAAAAGATCCGTCAGGAGGATATCGCCTTACAGCTGCATATCTCTGTCCGCTATCTGAGTAAGATCTTCAAGAATTATATGGGGGTAACCCTTTCTAATTACATTAACATTTACCGGATCAACCGTTCCATTGAATTAATGCAGAATACAAGTCTGACACTAACAGAGATCGCTCTTCAGGTCGGGTTCAAAGATTCCCAGCATTATTCCAAAGTCTTTATGAACGTGGTAAATGCAACACCGTCACATTACAGAAAAGCAATTTTGAAATAAAAACTTTTTCAAATATCATAAAGCACAGCCATCAGAGATAAAACTCTGTTGGCTGTGCTTTATTTTGTCTTTTACTGCATTGGAAATTCAAAACTCACTTCTGATTAGTTTGTTCTTTTTCTCCTTGCCATTACTGCAACAAGTCCTGCTGCCAGGCAAAGCATTGCCATTCCAGCTACATTTGCTGTATCACCAGTCTTGGCTGCTTTCACTGCATTTGCTGTGCCGTTATTGGAAGAACCATTATTCTTTGATCCTGCATTTGTATTGCCGTTGTTATTTCCGCCATTATTATTGGATCCGCTATTATCGTCCTTCTTGCTATCATCTTTCTTGTTGTCGTCTTTCTTATTGTCGTCCTTCTTATTATCATCTTTTGCTTTCAGGGCTTCTTTTGCTTCCTTTACAGACTGTACTGCTGCATCGATCTCGTCCTGAGTTGCATCTGGATCCTGAAGAACTGCATTGGCTGCATCAATTGCTGACTGAAGGGCTGCAAGTGATGCGGCTGTATACTTGTCTGTTGCTCCGACAACTTCTGTTGCGTCTGCAACCGCCTTTTCAAGCTCCTCTATTACAACTGGTGCTTTTTTCTCTGCAAGAGCTGCTTTTGCTGCATTTACAGCTTCAACCTGTGCATCTACATCCGCCTGAGTTGCGTTGTCATCAGCCAGAACTGCATTTGCTTCATTGATGGCTGTCTGAAGAGCTGCGATAGATTCTTCTGTATACTTGTCTGTCAGGGCTGCTTCACCCTCTGCTGCTGTCACTGCAAGTCTCAGTGCAGATTTGTCTGCCTTCTCTTTCAGTGCTGCAATCTTAGCTTCTACATTTGCTTTCGCATTGTCAACTTCTGTCTGAGTTGCATCTGGTTTGTTGTAAACTGTCTGAGCTTCATCTACAGCATTCTGAAGTGCTTCCAGAGAATCCGGTGTATAAACGTCTGTCTGTGCGAGCTTCTCATTTGCTGTATTGATGGCTGCAAGCAGATTTTCTTTTGCAACTGTTACTGCATCTTTTGCAAATGTTACTGCAATCGTATGGTTGGCTGTTACATCTGAGAATGTATATTCTGTTACAACGTTAACTGCAGTTCCATCTACTGTAAGGCTGTCTACATGGTATCCTGCATTTGGAGTGATCGTGAATGCTTTGGATGTTCCTTTGTAAACCTTTGTTGCTCCTGTCGGTGCGATCTTTCCACCCTCACCTGCTGTTGCTGTAATTGTGAACTGAGTCTGGATGTCAGCAGTCTTTGCTGTGATCTCAGCTTTCTTTGCATCTACATCTGCCTGAGAGCTTGCTGTTGTCAGCTGCTTTCCTGCATTTACAAGTTCCTGAAGTTCTACAAGTGCTGCTGCGGAATATTTATCTTTATCCGTTGCGTTGATGATTGCCTCTGCATTTGTGATCGCTGTCTGAAGTTCTGTAAGGTCAGCTTCGTCTGCTGTCTTTGTAAGTACAATATCAAACTTATCAAGCTGCGGAGCTTTATTTGTATCCGGTGCTGTAAGGATCAGAGTTCCTGCTCCTGCCTCTGTTACTTCAAGTGTAAGAGTGAATGTCTTCACTGTCAGAGAACTATTTTCACTTGTTGACGGGCAGTCAACCTGAGTAGCTGTGATCTTTCCATTTTCTTCTGAGAATGCAAGCTTATTTGCTGCTCCGGCACGATAAGTACCCGTTACAGTGTATGTTCCCGGAACTGTTGCTACATATGCATATTTTGCATAATCTTTGTATGCCATACAGTTCAGGAATTTTCCATTACTTGCCCAGTCGCCTGTTCCAAGACTAAGCGGCCAGCTTGGATCGGAATCTGAATCATTACTGTTGATCAGTTCTGTTGCATACTCTGCTTCCAGAGTCTTTGTCGTTCCCTTTGTTGTCGGGAATTCAAATGGATTTGCTGCAGTATAATTTATAAATGCAAATGTTGCCTCAATTGTATGAGCTGCAGTTACATTTTCAAATGTATAGGAAGTTCTCTTTCCTACAGATGTTCCGTCAACTTTAACATCGCTGACTTCATATCCATCATTTGCTGCAATCATGAATGTTGCACTTTCACCTTCTGTAACAGATACCTTGCCATCTGCAAGACCTTCTGCTGTGATCGTACCGCCTTCACCTGCTGTTGCTGTGATATCATAAGACTCAACTGCAACATTCTTTGGTGTAATTTCAAGTTTATCAAGCTGCGGTGCACCGCTGTTGTCTACCGGCTGAAGGATCAAAGTTCCTTCTCCTGCTTCTGTTACAACAATATCAAACTCAACTGTACCAACAGAAAGCACATTATTTACTTTTGTATGTGGAGTTGTTATATTTCCTGCCGTAATCTTATTATTTGCTTCTGACCATGCAAGTTTATTTCCATTATTGGTGTCTCCACTACGATAAGTTGCAACCACGTGATATGTACCTGGTTTTTTTGCATTGTACGCATACTCAACTTTATCTGTACCTGTATTAGTCTTATTCAATGAATTAATATACTTACCATTGCTTGCCCAATTTTCTGAATTAACTTCACATCTCCACTGTGTGTCTCCGCAGGCTTCTGTAATGGTTGTAGCAAACTCTGCTTCCAGAGTTGCACTTGTTCCCGTCTTCCATGGGAACTGGAATCTGTCATCTGTTGTATATTTTGTACGTGCTACAAGAGCATTCTTTGCAGTTTCAAGTGCTGTATATGCATTTCTGATCGTTGCATCTGTTGCACTCTCATTTGCCAGTGCTTCCTGTGCTGCCTTCAGTGCTGCTGCAAATGTATCCCAGCCGTCTGAATACAGATTTTCTTTCAGTTCTGCTGACTGATTAACCAGCGTCTGAAGTTTCTCACTGTTGATTGCATCTGCATCTTTGATCGTGATCCTTGCAGAACTGTTGAAACCGATAATTGCGTTTTCCGGTGTTTTCTCTGTCAGTTCGATTGAGAATACACGGTCACCAGTCGTATTTGTGTTACGTCTTGTTTCTGCTGCTTTCTGAACAGTTACTTCTGATTCTCCATCATTCAGTGTTACTGTTGGTGCAAGCTCTGTATTGAAGTCATCCTGGATTGCACTTCCTGGATTTGGCTGAATCTTTGCTGTGATCGTTCCCTTTGTTCCGCCGACACGCTTTACTTTGACAGCCAGTGTGGATTCTTCGTTCATTGTGTAAGCAGAATTTTCGAGTTCGATCATTCCTACGCCGCCATTATTGATCACGTAAGCTGCTTCTACACCGATCGCTGCACTTGTCTTTGCAACAACTCTCAGTGTATGATGACCGTCCGTCAGATCTGCAGATTCAAAAATCTTTGTTCCGGTGGATCTGCTTGTCGCATGCGTATTGATCGTCTCTACCAGCTGTTCATCAATATAGACATCAGCAGAACCATGTCCCGGGTCTTTTGTTCCCATCAGATATACTTTTGTTCCGTCAAATGTATAAGTAAATTCTGCATTTGCCTTATTGGACCATGTATTCTGACCATTGATATAGGAGCTTCCTGTCTGCGGATTCCATCCTGTGGAGCTGAATGTAAACTTGCTTGTATCGTTGACACTTGTTGTCTCCATTCCCTCCGGTGCAGTACCTGCTAACTGGAATCCTTCACTTGCCTTGTATACACCAACTTCACTTAACATCGGAACTTTACCGTCTGATGTTCCTACAGTAATTTTTACCTGAGTTGCTGATACAGGAGATGTTCTGACCAGTCTCTTTGCACCGATCGTAACACCACTCTTCAGTGTCTGCCAGTTCGCACTGTCGGATGTCTTGTACTCAACTTTGTAGCTGTTGATGTGCTGTCCTTTCTGGATTGCCTCTTCAATAGAAACTACATCAAATTTCTTTGCAGTATTCCATTTGATCGTCAGACTTCCGCTCTTTGTGCCGTCATCTGTTGTCCAGTATGTTGCATCATCACCGTCTACTACATTACCCGGTTTGAAATCAATATCATTTCCACGAACATTGGATGCTGTGATTGTTGTTCCTTCTGCTTTTACAAGATTTGTTCTGAAGGTCTCTTCCAGGTTATTTCCAAATTCGGTTACTCTGTCCAGGATTGCCTGGTCTACTGTACCCTGATTGTTCGGAGGTACATTCAGAAGCATAGTTCCATTATGTCCTACTGAATCAAAATACATTGTTGCAAGCTGAGAAATTGTCTTCGGAGTACACTTATTTGTTCCCCAGAACCATCCGGATGTAATACGTCCGTCACACTCCGGTACAGTCCATTTATTACCATTCTCATATCCCTTTGTATACGGTGTGCTTCCGTTACTGTCAATCGTATTTGCATCTACATTTACAGTTGATTTTGACCATGTATCTTCATAAGCTACACCGTCCTCATTTCCGATCCAACGGACTGTTGTGTATGCTCCGGCTCCGAACAGCATACAGTCTGCATCATAATGAGCCGCTTTTCCTTCGTATTTCTGAATGGTATTGAACCATCTTGTGAAGTCGTATTCCTGTGCATTCGCACCGCTTCCTTTTGCTCCGTCCATCCACACTTCTACGAAATGTCCGTCGTTACCATACTTATCATTGCTGAGGATCTCTGTCAGCTGATTATTATAGTAATCATTATAGTCCTTCGCATCATTTTCCTTTGTTGTTGGATTTCCATTGGCATCATAATATCCGTAAGATGGCTCATGGATATCCCATGGTGACAGATAAAGTCCCATATCCAGATCGTACTTTGTGCAGGCTGCAGAGATTTCAGCAAGGACATCTCCCTGACCATTCTTATAATTTGTATTCTTTACACAATAATCTGTATAGGCACTGTTCCAGATACAGAAACCATCATGGTGCTTTGCAGTTACAATGATCTTCTTGAATCCTGCATTTTTCAGAGTGCTGACCAGTGTATCTGCATCGAAGTCATTTGTCAGTGTAAAGATGTCTGCCGGTGATCTGTCACCGTAATTTTCTCCCCACTCTACCTCGTTGAAGGTATTTGGTCCGAAGTGACAGAATGCTGCAAGCTCATCTTTCTGATACTTGTACTGGTTGGCGTCCGGTACAACTTCATCAGCAGCCGGGGCGTCTGTATTATTGTCAGCACAGTCGGCATCTGTCACTTCACCTGAAGCTGCGGATACTGTTACTGTTGTAGTTCCGATAGAACCAAATACAGTTGTCACTCCGAGAATAAGTCCCATAATCATTGAAAGGGTCTTTTTCTTCATTTCGTTCCTCCCATTATTATTAAAGCGGAGGAGATCAGCATTTTTCATGACCTCTCCGCTTTTTCTGAATTTCAAATCCGTAAAAGTAAGCTTTTTTTAGTTCTCTTTTTTACGCTTTACTACAACGCCTGCTGCCGCTGCGGATGCTGCCAGTGCAAATGCCCAAACTGCTACGTTTGTCGTATCGCCTGTCTTAGCTGCTTTCTTAGTATTGTCTACCTTTGTTGTAGTCTTATTGTCAGACTTGGATGGGTTAGAAGAATTGTTCTTGTTGTTATCAACCTTTGTATCATCCTTCTTATTGTCACCCTTATTGCTGTCGTCTTTCTTGTCATCATCTTTCTTGCCGTCATCTGTCTTCTTTTCTACAAGAGCATTGAGGGCTTTTGCGATAGCTTTATTTGCTTCGTCAATCTGAACCTGAGTTGCAGTTTCGTCATTCAGAACGGATGCGTACTGATCGTAAACTGCCTGCAGGGCTTTCAGTGATTCTGCTGTGTACTTGTCTGTTGCTGCAAGTGCTGTATCTGCCTTTGCTGTAGTTGCCTTGAGTTCTGTCTTGTCAACTACTGTCGGCTCAGGAGTTACAGGTGTTTTCGCGGTTGTAAATGTAACTGCTTCTGATTCTTCAGATTCATTTCCTGCTGCATCAACTGCTGTAACTTTTACACTGTACTCTGTAGCTGCTGTAAGACCTGTCAGGTCATACTCTGTGGCTGTTACAAGTTCTGCATTTACCTTTGTATCATTTACATATACATTGTATCCAACTACGCCAACATTATCGCTTGCTTCTGCCCATGCAACTTTTGCTGTTGTCTCTGTAACATCTGCTGTTCTTACTGCTGTCGGAGCATCCGGTGCTTCTGTATCAGCTACTGCTGTATCAAGGTATGTGATAATCGGAGTAACATGAACAGACGGCTTGCTTGGATTGCTGTTGCTCTTTGTTACTACACGGATCACATCTCCCGCATTTACTTCGATTGCATCAAAGTTTGCCCAGTCTGTTGCTTTCTCACGGCTGGTCTGAAGTGTTACACTCTGCTTTACTGTATCATTAACAAGAAGGCTTAATGTAACTGTTCCGCCTGAATTTCCATTCTGACGAAGGTATGGCTCATCATCTTTTACATTGAAAGATACTGTACCGCTCTTCGGTGCTCTGAATGCCATTGCTGTTGAGATATCGCTGTTCGGCGGTGCGGAAAGCAGTCCGTGAACGCTTGTATCTGTTGTTGAAGTTGTACCCTGTGAAGCATCAATACCAGGACCGTAATATGTATTCACACACCAGTTCGGCCATCCGTCTCTGTCAGATTCTGTCATATTTGTCCAGTCACCGGTTCCGTTCTTCTGCTGTCCAAACCATACATTTCCCTGCTGTCCTTTAACAAAGTCAAGAGTCCAGTTGTATGTGTTCTTCTGAGCGATTGTATAATCATTTGTTGTTCCGTCTTCAGCTGTGATACGAAGTGTCATGCCTTCTGCTACTGCATCCGTATTTGCCAGCTCAGTTCCGCCATTTAATACAGAAACGGTTGCTGTATCAGCTACAGTGATATTCTTTCTCATCTCGCTCACTGTTGTCGGATTTTTAGCTGTATAAGGAACGCTCATGGTTGTTCCTTTTACTTCATAATAAGCATCTTTCAGTTCTTTATCAGAACTTGCAACTACTGTATAAGTTACATCCTCCATTCCTTCATAAGAAAGAACGACGGTTGCTCCACCTTTCACGATATCTGCATCGCCAAGAACTTTATCACCATTTTTTACAGTAACTGTAACGCCTGTATCAACGATGATGTTGTTGCGGAACTGCTCTACTGTTGTATTCTTCGGAAGATCACTTACATTTGTTCCTGAAATTGTGTATGTATTGGAACGAAGTACAAGTGCTGTAACTGCATCACTTTCTGCTGCTCCGATTTCCGGTACTGCTGTGATTGCATGTCCGAAGAAGTCATGATCGATAGAATAACCATTTCTGTCAACAATTACTTTACCAGCATTGATAGCCGGTGAGTTTGCTGCCAGTTTATATCCATCAAATACTGTAGTAGCTGTCGGATCTTCATGCAGTCTTGCCTGCTTGTCCTCTGCTGCTGCAACCGGACCTGAACCTGCATCAACAAGTACTGCTGTTCCTGCGGATACCTTTACTGCATTTGCATCAGTTGGGTAATTGGATACATTGTAGTACAGGTTGTTGTCGAATACTTTATTGTTGCTCGGATTCCAGTTTGAAACTGTTGCCGGTGTACTTCCTGCAAAATAGAAAATATTATTTTCTGCTGTAACCGGTCCACCATTTCCATGACTTCTATGCCAGATTGTATTCAGTCCCGCTTTAATATAGAAGGTATTATTGTAAACCTGACAATTCCCTGTATTTCCAGCAGGATCCAGCGGTCCCATATCTTCATTCTGGCTGATATTGTAACGAAATGTATTATTAATGGATTCCGGTCCACAGAACATGATCGTACTTGCCGTATTACCGTGACTGTAGTTGTACTGATAGTTTGTTCCATCACCGTAGTCAGCATCCCATGGCTGTCCGTCACCGTTACCATGAGCTGCATTCAGTGTTGCAAAGCACTCATTGTACTGGAAGACTGTATCTTTACACTTCCATGGCCAGATACCTGCTGCAACTCGTCCATTACCTACGTCCAGTTTATTTCCTGTATCATTACCATTTGCATCGAGCCGTGGCTGCTGCTGGGAGAAATCTGTATAGTTGATCTGCTCCGCTGCATTTTCGGATACATTATATTGAACTAAAGCTCTGTCAAGATACATTGTTGTGATTGCATCTCCACCTACATGGTTCAGGTAATTGTTCTCAATTACTACGTTAGATGAACCGTATGTGGACATTACTTCATCACTCAGAGCAGCATTGTTGAACTGACCGTGCTTGTAAGTGTATCCGACTGCGATTCCCCAACGGTTTACTGTATCAAGATAGCAGTTCTTGATCTGAACATCGTTGTATCTTGCAATTCCCGTTGTTGCTTCATTTGTTGGCTTTTCCACGATAAAGTAGATACCGCCATTTGCCATGTGCTTGTTATAAACGTTACCTGTTACATCATGGATGTAAAGATCGTTCAGTACGATATGATCTACTGTTCCGTTATCTTTTGCAACTCCGGCAACTCCGGTTCTGTCCATTGCATAAGCATCATTATAAGTCTTATCTTTTTCTGTATCTGTTGCACTGGCTCTGTCGTTCGTCAGTTCCAGACCTTCGATTTCAATGTATTCTGTATCCATGATCAGAATACTGGAAGATACTGTACCATGCCATTTATGATTCCGGTTGTCCAGTGCGACTCCATAGTTCTGCTCCCACTTACCATGACCATTTGTATTGATCTGTGGTCTGTCTCCATTTCCATAAGTAGAGATCTTGACCGGTGCTTCAGCAGTACCGCTGTCTTCTTTTGTGAACTTGAGTGCCTGATCTTCAAATACAGATCCTTTCTTCAGGAGAACTGTATCTCCCGGCTCAAGATCAAGGTCATTCACTTTATCAAGTGTCTTGAATGCCTTGCTTTCGGAAGTTCCGTCATTGCTGTCACTTCCGCTTTTAGAATCAACATAATATGTTGTTCCTGTCGCAGTATCCTGTCCTTCAGCATTAACAGCAACTGCCGGCACCATTGATGCAACCGTTGTTCCTGCAAGCAGAAGAGCCAGAGCACCGCTCATCCATTTCTTCTTCATAACATTGCTCCTTCCATCATTTTATATTCTTCAAGGTAAACCGGTTTGCATCCGCCATGTTCCCGTCCACCTGAGAATCAGTTTCACGCTGCGTGATGATGTCATCATATTTCTTTTCACGCAACTCACGTTCCACCGCAATCCTTGCTGTCTCCAGATCAGCATTCTCTTCGCTGTCCCCGAAGATCCATTCGCGGCTGTTGTAGTATTCCAGTACCTCGTCCTCTGTCAGTTCCATGCCCTCACGAGTATCATCATTGCAGTATTTTTCTTTGAGCGTACTCATCTCATATTGAAGATAAAGCTGAAAGGTATATTCTTTCAGTCCGTAGACCACCTCACCTTTTTCAACCTTCTCACTCCGCTTTGCATTTTCGTCTTTCCAACGCTTTTCCAAAGCCTCATAACTGCTGTCTGATACATCACCACATTCTTCTGCAAGGTCATAGACCGCATGGATGTATTTCAACTGTTCTACTGTATTTTCCGTCAGAATTTCGTAGCCGTATTTTCCATCATACTTTTTCTCCCAGAAGCCATCTTCATAAACGGCATCATAGTCCTGTTGAATCTGCATTTTTGTATCATATTCTACTGATTTCATGCAGTTCACATATTCATCTTTGCTGATTGTATGCCCCCCAACAGTTAAATCGAATCGATTATCAATTCTGTATCGAACGACCCCGGCAACAATTCCCACAACCGCGATCACCAATACTGCAATTCCGATCTTCAGGAACTGCTTTTTTCGATTCTTCATACTCCGCATCCCCTCCTGTTCTGAAATCTTGTTCTTTCTACGCACGAACTTACCCACTCTGACTTAATACTATTATAACAACAGCAGAATTTTTCAACTCGTTCTTTTCGGTTGATTTCCACGCTTATTTTGTCTAATTCGGAACATTCTTTTTTATTTCTCCCTTGACTGCTTTTATTCTCTCTGCTATATTACATATAGAACAGTATGAGGTGTACTGTTTCTTTGCATACAATAGTGTAAAAAGTAATGCAGACCAGATGATGCAAATGTAACGGAAAGATATGAGGGTGAGTCTATGAAAAGAGATTACTATGAACTGCTCGGACTGGCGAAAAGTGCTGATCCGTCAGCGATAAAAAAAGCCTACAGAAAGCTTGCTAAAAAGTATCACCCGGATACGAATCCCGGTGATAAAGAAGCTGAAAAGAAATTTAAAGAGATCACTGAAGCTTATAATATCCTGAGTGATCCTGAGAAAAAGAAACTTTATGATCAATTTGGTCACGCTGCATTTGACCAGAGTTGTGCTGCCGGTGGAGCCGGCACCAGTGGTTTCCATGGTGGATTCTATGGAAGTGGCTTTGGTGGAGCCGGATCTGATGGAACCGGATCTGGCAGCAATAGTTTTGGCAGTGGTGGTTTCAGTGGTGGCGGTTTTACCGGAAACGGTGGGTATCAGGAATACCACTTTGAGGGTGGTAATATGGATGATATGTTCGGAGATATTTTCGGAAATATGTTCCACGGAGGAGCATCCCGCAAGACTTCTTCCGGATTTGGCAGAAGCAGTTTTGGTGGAAGCAGTTTTGGTGAAAATGGATTCAGCGATGGGGTTCACAGTGGATTCCAGTCCGGTAATTTTCAGTCAAAGGGATCCGATCTGAATGCCGAAGTAACCGTTGGCTTTGATGAAGCTGCTTTTGGTTGTGACAAGGTCATCACATTACAGGATCCAAATGCTCCGGGAAATCCTTCCCAATCACTGAAGGTTCATATTCCTGCAGGAATTGACACCGGTAAGACGATTCGTCTCCGTGGTAAGGGAATGCCCGGTGTAAATGGTGGAGATGCCGGGGATCTGATGTTGAAAGTTAAGGTTGCTGACAAGCCGGGATATGTGCGAAATGGAATGGATGTCTATACGACAGTTTCTGTACCTTTCACAACGGCTGTCTTTGGTGGTGAGGCATTGGTTCAGACTTTATATGGCAATGTGCTTTGTAAGATCCGTGAGGGTACACAGTCCGGTTCTAAGATCCGCTTGAAGGGAAAAGGAATTGTTTCCATGAAGAATCCTTCGGTTCACGGTGACCAGTATGTAACGGTTCAGATTGAAGTTCCAAGACACTTAACTCCACAGGCGAAAGAGAAGCTGCGTGAATATGAGGCCTTGGTCAGTGGAAATGCAAAGAGTGCTTAAGATTTGAAATATGGCAGTTGAAGAGGGGCAGAAATGGAGACATTCTTTACCAGTCGACAACGGTATGAATGATATCAGTCACTTCTGCCCTTTCTTTTATGAATTTTTTTATTTCAGACTATTTCTTCTGTTTCAGATTATTTTTCTATTCAAATTATTTCTTCCATTTCAGACTGAATTTCATCTTCGGATGCTGCCATTGCCTGCAGGGTCATGGTAAGAAGCTTTTCAAGTTCCCAGCCCAGTTGCTTTGCACCTCTTTCAATGACTTCTCTTGAACATCCCGCAGCAAATCCTTTGCTTTTATATTTTTTCTTCAGAGATTTTAATTCCATATCTTTTGTACTTTTTGACGGACGCATCAACGCAGCCGCCCAGATCAGACCTGTCAGTTCGTCTGCCGCAAATAGTACTTTTTCCATCTCATGGACGGGTTCTACATCAATCATCTTTCCACATCCTACTGTGATTCCGTATCCATGAGAACATACTGCATGGATCAGATCTTCTGAAATTCCAGCTTCTCTTAAAAGCTCCAGTGCTTTCAAACAATGCTCTTCCGGGTATAATTCAAAATCAATATCATGAAGCAGTCCTGCGATGCCCCAGTATTCTGCATCTTCTGTGTATCCCAACTCATTTGCATACCATTTCATAACAGCCTCTACAGTCAGAGCATGCTGAATGTGAAATGGATCTTTATTATATTTTTTAAGTAACTCAAAAGCATCTTTTCTGGCAATATGTTCCATGTTGCTTCCTCCCTTTTATCCGCAGTCTTTCCTACTATTCAGATAGGTTATATTTTACTTTGATCTTTACTGCTTGTCAAGGCGGGAAGCATTTTTACTTTTTTGCCGCAAGTAACTTCTGACTGGCACATGGTCTATGCGATTTCTTTCGATGTTGACTGGTATAAAATTGTAGTTACAGCTGTGCCGGCCGTAAAGATTGCCGCCAGTATGTAGATTATTTGAGGTAAACATGACTTCATTTTCATCATGCCCCACTTTCAATACTTCTTGCATTCCCTGCAGCACTATCCTATCACATTTCTTCGCTGCCTCATCCACGTCCAAAAGCGGTGGCATATCTAAATTATATCTTTTTATTCAGTATATATTTTTTATCCGAACAGTCAGTTTCTATTCGCTTTTAACTGAATAGTCAATGATAACTTTCCTGCAGACAGGGCAATGATATGCAATACAGGTTGGTTTTGACCAATTATGAGAACTTAATACTATTTCATCTTTTTTTGCCAGTGCCGGTATAAGCCAATTTCTGTCAGCTCTCGTTGTGAAGAAAATTTCGCGTTGACTCTGAACCGCACCACATATCATTTCCTCGTTACAATATGGACATCTCATTATTCTCCCTCCCTTTGTAAATCTGCTTTTGGTATATTATTCCTTTCAAAATTCCTGATCCTACAGTACGTCCACCTTCACGATATCAGACCAGTGTGTTACTATGTGCAAATGGTGATTTTTCGTGTGATTTGTGGGGAAAAATCTCGATTTTCCGCTGTGTCCGTGTGGTTTTTGGGGATTTTGTTATCATGGTGTTATCATAATTATGGCTCAACAATTCCGGCTACACTCTGCTGTTCGATAAACGTTCGCATTAAGTCTATGGATTGCTTTAATTCTTCTCTTGTATACCTTGGATTATTTTTATTTTCCGGATGATGTATCTGATGTCGTATATATTCTGTCAAAACTTTCTGCTCATCTATAATAGAGTTATTCCTACCTATACGTTTGTATAATCTCGTTGACTTTCCTTGAATATACGAGCTTTTCCATCCCTGAAATTCTATGAATGAATATAATTCATCATGATATTCCTCTGTAACTTCATTAAATGCTATATAGTTTACTTCATTTAATGACGGATATTGAAGTTGTCCCGGAAGAACACCTAATATTTCTTTATTTCCTTCTTCATTTTCCTTAATAAGGCGTAAATCTGTAAACTGCAATTGCTTAACAATGTAAGAACTATGTGTTGTCAATATAACCTGCGTATTTGCAACTGAAGCTAATGTCTTAAAGGCTTCTATTAATATCCGCTGATTATCTGAATGTTGTGAAGTTTCTGGCTCTTCTATCGCATATATTACACCCGTATTACCTTGTTCTTGGCACCGTCTCTCCGCCTCAGCCCTGAAAAAATTTAATAATACAAGTCTTTTTACTCCACTTCCTCGCTTATTAATTGGAATATCTTCATCGCCTGATATTGATACATTTTTAAAGACATCCTGCCACTTAAGACTGTCTGCTGATGGGATTATCGGATTCAAACTTGCTGCAATTGCTGGATCCATTTCTCGAATTTTAGTTAATGTTCTATCTGCTACTTCTTTTAATTTGTTTTCAACTTCAGTTGCAACCTCTGCCAATGTTGCCTGTAATTCTGTATCACTCAAAATTTGTTTTACAGCTGTTTTCAATGGATCTTGTATCTCGTCATCTCCATCACTATTTTTTCTATCCGACTGAAATAATGAATATGTCGGTAAATAATTCGATAATTTTTCCCAGATCTTCTTCGCATCTTCTTTTGATACATCAATCTCTATGACATCCGATTGCAAATCATCAGAAAATTTATCCCAAATTGCTCTCCTCATTTCGGCATTTACAGTTTGATTTTCACATTCAATATTTTCACTTTTTATTATCTTTTTTAAATCACTATTCTTTTTTAATAATAATTCTGCACACTTACCATTCGTTGGATGCTTAGCTTTAATAAATACCTTGGCCGCCCCACCATTTTTATATCTCTTTATGACTTCCAACTGCCCATCAGCATTAAGCATAAATTCATCTTGTAACGAAGTCTCAACAGTTGAATCTATAACTATCTTTTCCGGCAGTTCTGAAAAGCACACTGTAATTTCAATATCTGTATTTCCGACCTTGCTTTCATGTACATTGGCATCTGCTTTTTCTAACTTGATTATTCCCTTCCCATCATTAAAAAACACATCCAATGCTTCTAAAATAGTTGACTTACCTATATCGTTTTTCCCAACAAAAACAGTTAAATCATTAAAGTTAATCTCTATTTTGCTTCTATATCCACGAAAATTTTTTAATTTAATCGAATCAATTTTCATAGCTGGTCTCCTCTGATTATCACTTCTTATGAGAAATTTACTACCGTTTTTATATCTGCAAATTCTGTTCGCACCACCCCTTGAATGGCTGCTAATATTCCAGCTACAGTTACCACAGCAGAATTTGATGCCTCTTGACTTTTCAATCCATCTTTCACTACACTTTCCAAATGAGTTGATGCAATTGGCATTATTACTTTGATCATTTTTTTCCAATACTCTACATTTACATCAAAATTAGAATTGTCACAAAATTTTAATGACCAAACATCTCTCACTTTTTCCCCCAAGAAGCTTTCCATACATTTAGACATAGCAAAAATAAATAACATTTTTGCCCCTCTTTTTCCAAGAAATCTATATTGCTGTTCTTCAGCCTCTGTTCTTTCCTCTCCCTTTACTTGTAAATCTAATTTATAAATGTCAATTGCCCTTGCTAAAGAATATGTAAAAATAATATGTTCTGCAGTTAATTGATCCGGAAATGTATTTGCATAAATTCTATCATTGCTCCATAAATCATTTCTTGAGTTATATGCCGTAACACATTCCCCATGAAAAGCCGAAATCGACTGTGCCACAACGTACGGATCCAGTATTTCTCTACTTCTAGATGGGCGTTCATTTCCTCTACGTCCACCGCTATAAAACAAATTTGTATATTTTTTAAATTCGTTTCGCAACCGATTTTGCACTTTATCATTACTTCGCAAATCCGATGCAATAATTTCATTCTGTTTATTATTGTTATTGATAATTTCATTTATAATAGAAGAATCTTCACAAACAATAAAACGAATAGGGATTAAGGCCTTTTCTACTTCTGTTACACTACTTACAGCTCCTGTCGTCTGTGCCCCATTAATGATAGTAATTCCTGATATGGTAAGTTTTTCTTCGCCTGTATTCAAATCATTCTCAATACTATAATCATTTACCAATGCAGTTATTCCATTGTTATACGCCCAAAAATTATTTGGTTGCTCTGTAATGGTTTGTATTATTCCTAAATTAATTTTATTTTTCTTTTTTCCTGACCCAAGATATGTTCTTGGATTTCCAGAAAAAATATCATCATTATATCTGCAATACTGTTCTTTTACCCAATCTGCAGTGACGGCAGTTACATAAGCTTTCCATTTATCACCAACTAATTCAAATCCCTTTTTAACAGTATCCACAGTCATTTTTTCTACAACTGTAATCTGGCTGCTGGACGCATTATACCATTTTTCAATAGTTTCATTTCCAACTTCTATTGCAAAAACATCTACTTTATTTTCCGGAAAAAGTGTTTTTACTGCTGCATTAGAATTTATTTGCATTGCTGTTAATTCTTCTCTTACTTTTGGGTTATTCTTTTCATTAAGATTATGTACATACCAAAAATATACTGTACTTATCAGGTCATCCTTGATGGCATTTTGCAGTTCTCTAACTTGATCACGTATTCTTTCAGGTACTGACTCAGGTTCCTGAGAAAACACCCATACTGCTGCTGTGTTCAAATCACTCGCTTTATTTTCCGGTGCCAAATCTCCTTCCTGCATTTTTTGTTTCATATACCCCTGCGCAATCACTGCTATACCCGTATCCTGATCAATATATATCAAATCACATTTTTTATCTTCACCACCATCAGTTAATGCATCACTAGCAACCGAAAATATATCAGCTATCTCAAATCTTAATTCTAAAGCATACAACAACAATGCATTATTACCATATGTGTTTAATAACGTGCTTCTACTTTCAAAGTCATCTTTGTAGCTCATCTTACATCCTCTTTTTCCTTTATAATGGTTATACTGTTCTTTTCAAAGTTTCCTGGATAAGATAACGAAATAATTGTATTTTTAAACGCAATGACATACGCAAATATCATTCCCTCTCCAAAACGATCATGATTTACTTTTCTTCCATCAGGATCAATATTTAATTCCTCCGGAATATCATTTAAATATGGAAATTTAGCAGATTTTGTTTGACACTTCGGCAAACTCACCTCTATCGCTATTACTTGTCCTTTCCCTGCTATTGGACTGTACACCAATGTTCCAGGTGCAATAACAAATTTTTTCTCTTCTTTTACTAAACAGCCATTTTGTTCCATTCTTTTTATTTTTTCATCAACTGCAGTACCTATATACGCCTTCCATCCCGGTGCATTCAAAATATCTCTTCTGGTTTCACATAGCAAAATCAATTCTCGTAGTTTTTCTGGATTAGCGTGACCGGTTCTAAACATTGCCATAAAATATTCCCGGTACTGGGCTAATGTTAATGGAACAATGTCCAATCTCTGCTTTAAATCTCCTCGTGCATACCAAATTCCATGTCTGAATGTTTCTGCCGTATTTGTATCTATTTTCACAGCAATAAACATTCCATATACTGGCTTATCATATTTTAAAACAGCATCTGACACATGCCTTCTTACAGGTTCGCCCTCCATTGCTTCTTGGCGTGATGACGTAGACATCGTGACTTCCGTTAAGATTGTAAAGTCATTAAATTCACAATATAGATCGCCTTTTCCTCCACCAGCGGCAGATACTGGAAGAAAATCAGAATCTAATTTAAATCCTCTTACCTCATAAGGTTTATTGACCATGTGATCAATAGCTAAAGAAGCTCTCCATAAAATCCACTCCAAATATGCCGGAGTCTCATCTTTTGGTACTTCAATAACATTATCATCATCGTATGTACGCTTTCCTCCACCTTTAATCAATAACTCCATATAATCTGCTATTTCCTGCCATTGATTACATTGTTCTTTCGCATACTGGATTTCATCTGTCTGAGATAAAAGATTTTCTAAACTTTTTCTAGCAATATTAATTTCTGTTGCGGTATTTAACGGTAGCTCACTAATATCAAACAGAATATGTCTTTCCTTCATCTGCTTCATTAAATCATTCAATAAAGCTTTAGCAGTATCCAAATTATCCGTCGGTAATTCTGCACCTTCACACAATCTCTTATATTGAATCATTATTGATTCTTCATTGGATGTTGATTTTGCCAGTTTTTCAGCCAAAATATGCTTGGCTGGGACGATGATCATTCCCCTACCTTTTCGCTGTAGCACTCCAGAAATACGTAAGTATCGCATGTTCATGTCACTGTAATCAAGAAAATTATCTGATTTCTTATCATAGTGTTTTCCACGTTCTGCAACTTCTTTCTTGTCAAAATTACGTTTTGACGGTGCTTGTTTTCTACGAATACGTAGATCCAAAATATTATCCACGACTTTTTCGATTGAATAACTTGGATTTGTCGTATGACCCCATAATGCAAATTCTATTCTGGTGATCTCGGAACTTCCCGTTCTCCTTTCTAACTCCAACATAATCGCCAGTATCCATCTCAATGGCGAAAAATAAGAATTCTCATCTGGCATAGCAAACTGTTCAACACTTAGTGCCCTTAAATAACATTCTTGCACTGCTGGATACGTATCTGCCTTTAAAAAAGCTCGTCCAAATGGTGTTATATCATCTAACTGACCCAGTTCGTCTTGATCTCCATCTTTTTTCTTTACTTGTGGATAGATAAAACCATTTTTCGAAAACATCAAACGCCATTTCCGAGCATGACTACCAGATGTATCTTTACCTGCTTCATTTTGGATAATCCCTTGGTCATTAAGGAAATTCATAAAGCCTATTTCGTTCTCTTTTCCTCGAAGTTTTCCCACATACGGTGAATTTGCAAATGCTTTAAAGCCTTCCTGTATTCTATTTGGATTTCGTAATCCAGTATTTCCTACTAACCAGATATCTATTTTTTCTTCCATACATCTTCTCCGTTAAATCCAACAAATAAATATTCCTGTACCTTATTTCGATTTGTCTTAGCATGTTTCTGATTTCCAAAAGAATATGTATAATCTATTGGAACTACCTCTACATGTTCTTTATATTTAGACATAAGTGCAACCATTTCATCTTGTGTTGGTTGACTATTAGAAGAATAAGATACAATCAAAATACTGTCGGAAAACTTTTTAAACAACTTATCGAATGCATCTGCAGCACCTTTTCTAGTTGAAAACGGTGTCGGATATGACTTAAATTTCTTTGTTACTGTATTTTCCTGTATTTCGACACCTTTCCAATCTCGTGCCAAACCTTCGACAAAATGATATCTACGTACATATTCATTATCTGACAATGGAGAATAATACGGTGGATCAATATATACTAAATCTGGATGCTTAATTTTTACTTCCATTGCATCGCCATGCTTAGATTTATTTTCACAACCATTATCAAAAATTGCATTATTGATACTTTCCACCGCTTCCAAAAATTGCTGTTCTAAAGATTTCTGTAAATCTTTTCTTCCGTCATTATACCGATCTCCGGTGTATGTAAAAATTCCTCTTGGTCTTTTCTTTGTACAAGCTCTAATCAATGCTGTCATTGCAATTGCTTTCTTATATTGATCTCTAATAGCAGCAATATTAGTCCGCAAAATATCTATTAACCTATTTTCCTCATCTTTATAATATAAGCCTCGAAATGTCTCTTCTACGAAATGATCAGACTCTCTTTTTTCAATCAATAATTTTTTCGCCTCGTCCAATGGCAGTACAACATTATTGTTTTCTACCATTGCCTTGGTAAAGGTTGCTGACATTGCCATATAGTCATTGCTAATTACAGTCTTGCCCTGAGCTTTAAACATGTAACCTACAATGCCAGATCCAGAAAACAGATCCACTACTGAATCAAAATTGAATTGCGAAGCAACAGCCCAAATTTGAGGTAATAATTTACTTTTAGAACCCATATATCTAGTGGTCGGATATTTTATTACCTGCTCTGGCAAAGGTTTCGGAACTATTTTTAACATAGTTTTCTGTTTTGGCAAAATATCTACTATAATGTCTTCACCTTTCCTTTTACTTCCGTTGCAAGAAATATACCTTTTGGTTTGGATAACCTCAATCTTATAATCCGCGTATAGCTCATGAACCAATGGATGATTAGAATTGGTCAATATTACATGGCAACCTAATTCCTGTAATCTTTTGACCTCTTTCGCTAATTCTACATGATCTTCTTCATAAAATTGTTCTTTTGTATATCTCTTAAAATCCGAATATTCTGAAATTGGCAAGTACGGGGGATCTAAAAAGATAAAGTCTCCCGGTTCTGCATATTCTTTCAATACTGACAAATAATCTCCACAGGTTATAGTTGCTTTTTTCAACACATCTGATGCAGCATATAAAGCTTCTTCATCACAAAAGTTTGGAGCTTTATATTTTCCAAACGGAACATTAAACTGTCCTTTCTTATTGACACGATATAAACCATTAAAACATGTTTTATTCAAATAAATCGTTCTCGCTGCTGCTTCTTCTTTTTTTAATTTAAGCCAATCTAACGAACGTACTTCATAAAAGTCTTCTTTAGTATTTTTATATTTTTTCAGATATGAAATAACAGTCTCTACGTTATCGGCAACTTGTCGATACATGTTAATCAATTCTGGATTGCTATCTGCGATTATAGCTTTATCCGGACTTAATGCAAAAAACAATGCACCACCGCCAATAAATGGCTCTATATATTTTCCAAATTTCTGAGGAATTTTAGGCATGATATCCCCTAACATCTGGGTCTTCCCACCGGCCCATTTCATAATAGGCTTTGCCTGTATTTGTTTTTCTTTCTTTAAAACTTGTTCCATCACGCCTTTTCCCTTTCAATCTCTATTATTTCCATGATATCACTGATATCACATTTTAAGGCAGTGCAAATTTTCACCAGCACATCCGTTGTAACATTTTCATTTTTTCCGAGTTTCGCCACTGAAGCATGACTGATACCAGCAGCCTCACATAAATCTTTCTTTTTCATATCTCTATCGATAAGTAATTTCCATAATTTTTTATAACTGACCGCCATATTTTAACCTCTAAACCATTTTTTCTAAAATATTGCTATGTCGTTATTCTACCATGTGATTTCAGTCATATCAACATTTATTTCAGCGATCGCTGACTTTTCGCAAACATATGTTTTTCTTTCTTTTCAAATAGGATTATGATCGTCTGCTTTCTCCAATATAAAAATATATTCATGTGCCAGCATTAAGAATTTTCTTTCTTTTCCCTCCCAATAATCAGTAGAACGACAATTATGTTGCTCTTTTATAACAATTTCTTTAAGTTTAAATCCTGCATCAACAAATTTTTGCATAGAATTCATTCCCAATGGCAACACATAGCCTTTCTTCCGTATATCTCCAATCATAAATGTACATATTCCTTGCTTTTTTAGTACTCTATATGATTCTTTTGCAACCTGTTCCAGTTCCTTCAGAAAATCCTCATATTTTAAACGAGAAATATCTCCCTGGATTTCTTTACTATACCGTATAATGTCTGCATATGGTGGATGTGTACAGATAAGATCTATACTTTCATCTTTTATAAATGATAAATTGTTTGCATTTCCTTGTTTGGTGAATATTTTTGATTTTTCTTGACAAGTAAAATTTAGATTTGTGTTAGATAATTTGACAGCTTCAGAATTTATATCAACACCGATTGCATTTCTTCCCAATAACTTGGCTTCAATCAATGTTGTACCACTGCCCAAGAATTGATCTAGTATCCAATCTTTTTTCTTTGAGTATCGTAAAATGATATTTCTAGGAATATACGGAGACCAGTTTCCTCTGTATTTTCCTGAATGTGTAGCCCAATTTCCTCTTTCAGGAAAAGACCATATTGTCGTATCTTCTAATTTAAATTTTTCTGGTGCTTCTCTTATAAAAATCTCCCCTTTCTTTTTCTGCTCATTATACTTCTATGGTATTTATTTGTCCATAAAAAATCTCCATTCAAATATTAAATATCAATAAACATTTGAACAGAGATTCCTTTTGCATTATAAATATATTATTTCTTTCAATGCTATTTCTTCCGCAACATTCTTAATATTATTCATCCTCCGCACCCATTCAATCTGTTACTGCAGCTTCAATTCTTCCGTCACGCCCCACTGTTCAGCCATCTGTTTCATCAGTATCTCAACTTTTTCCCTCGCTTCTTTATCGACCTGATTCAAATGTTCCGTCAGTTTCCCAGTCAATACCAGATACTGATACCTAGCACTCCTGTGCTCCTTCAAAAACTGTTTTCACATTATTCCATACTTCCCATATGTAGGTTCTTCCTCATTGATTTCCAGATCCAGCAGATAATAATCTCCATGCAATGTGTAGCTCAGTTCGTTCTTTTCATCATAAATCTGTTTCTCCATATTCTTACAACTCCATTCCTTTGTATTTTGTTTGTTTTTTCTTCATCTGTGCATTGTGTTCTTCACTTCGTTCTCTTGCCCATTGAACCCTCTTTTCAGCTTCTGTGTTTTCTTACCTGTCCAGTCAATATAACGGAAGCTCACATACCAGATTTCCTGTGTTTTGTCTTTGTAAGCCGACATCTAAAAACCTCCTTCATACTGCTCTCTGAGAGCATCCATAAAATTTTGTTTCCCGGTAGGGCCGTGGAATCTTCCCTCGAACTGCCACATATCCTTCCCTTGCCAGTTCGTCATTGAACTGCTTCAGAATAGAATATACCTTACTGCGTTTCACTCCTAATTCTTCCATGACATCATCAACTGTCATCATATAATTAGTTCTCATATCGTCCTCCTTTCCAGTCACTTTTGTGACTCTTTCGCTGTTTTCTTATAATAATATTTGTGCTAGAATAGAATCACAAATATTATCAAGGAGGCAGTGCATTATGGTAGGTAAAAAAATCCGGGCATACCGGGAATTTAGAGATACAGTCAGATACAGTTAGCCGAGCTGTCCAGCATTAACGTAGGAACGATCAGAAAATATGAAAAGGAAAAAGCTGAAATATTAGCTATTGAAGATGAAGATAAAAGACAGGAAGAACTGGATAAGCTCAACGCTACCCAGGAAGAATGGAAGCTGCGTGCTATGGAACTACGATAGGTTGTCATACTATCGTCAAAAAAAGGCACTGAGGACAATACCGTCAGGGTTTATGATCTAACTTAATTTTTGCATTTATAGAAAGTGTGACGAAATGGTTACTTTTAGATTAATGGAAGAAACTGATCAATATCTTATTTATTGGTATTTTCCAAATGGTGATGAAGATGAGATGCATGGAATTATACTAATTGACAAATTAAATGAAACTGTAGAAATCCAGAAAATGGCACATAATGATTTTTCTCATATTGTTACTGTAGCCGAACAAAATGAACTCAGAGATTCTGTTAATGACATGAGAAGAGAAGAAGGACTTCCACTTTTAACGGAAGAAGAATGGCCTTCAGCAACAACTGAATTTACAAAAACTTTTTTTGCAGATCATGCAATCAGCAAAATCATAGAAGGCTACAATTCCGGGGAAATTTTAAAAGAAGGAATGTCTGCCTGGTATTAAAAAGTGAAAATTATATATTTTGTTATCATTCTGTTATCACAAACGGTTGTCAGGATACTCTCCCGGCAACCGTTTTTCTATACTGTTCGTTATTCTCTTTTCCACTCTTTTATATATTTCCACACAACAGAAAAACCCGCAGAACCAAAGTTCTACGGGTATCTTACGCTTGTAAACAACGTTATCTCGCGATAACAAATCTATATTCAGATTGTATTACTCGATGATAGAAGCTACAGTTCCTGATCCTACTGTACGTCCACCCTCACGGATAGCGAAACGAAGACCTTCCTCCATAGCTACTGGATGAATCAGTTCAACTGTCATCTCTACGTTATCTCCAGGCATGCACATCTCTACGCCTTCCGGAAGATCGCAAACACCTGTTACGTCTGTTGTTCTGAAGTAGAACTGTGGACGGTAGTTGTTGAAGAATGGAGTATGACGTCCACCCTCGTCTTTTGTCAGTACGTAAACCTGGCATGTGAATTTCTTATGGCAGTTTACTGTACCTGGTTTAATAAGAACCTGTCCTCTTTCGATCTCTGTTCTCTGGATACCACGAAGAAGTGCTCCGATGTTATCTCCAGCCTGAGCCTCGTCAAGAAGCTTACGGAACATCTCGATACCTGTTACAACAGTCTTCTTAACGTCATCGTGGATACCGATGATTTCAACTTCGTCAGATACGTGAAGTGTTCCACGCTCTACTCTACCAGTTGCAACTGTTCCACGTCCTGTGATAGAGAATACGTCCTCTACTGGCATCAGGAATGGCTTATCTGTAGCACGCTCTGGAGTTGGGATCCACTCGTCAACAGCGTCCATAAGTTCCATGATCTTGTCTCCCCACTCTCCGTCTGGATCTTCAAGAGCCTTAAGAGCTGATCCCTGGATGATCGGTGTGTCATCGCCTGGGAAGTCATACTCGCTAAGTACTTCACGGATTTCCATCTCTACGAGTTCAAGAAGTTCTTCGTCATCAACCATATCACATTTGTTCATGAATACAACGATGTATGGTACGTTAACCTGACGGGACAGAAGGATATGCTCTTTAGTCTGAGCCATAACTCCGTCAGTAGCAGCTACAACAAGGATAGCTCCGTCCATCTGAGCAGCTCCTGTGATCATGTTCTTAACGTAGTCAGCATGTCCTGGGCAGTCAACGTGTGCGTAGTGACGGTTAGCTGTCTCATACTCAACGTGTGCTGTAGAGATTGTGATTCCACGCTCTCTCTCTTCTGGAGCTTTATCGATGTTCTCGAAATCTACAGATGCGTTACCTTCTACTCTGTGAGAAAGTACTTTTGTGATAGCAGCTGTAAGAGTTGTCTTACCGTGGTCAACGTGACCGATAGTACCGATATTACAATGCGGTTTGTTTCTTTCAAATTTAGCCTTTGCCATTTTGAATATCCTCCTTAAAAATATAGCCCGATATGGGGCAACTTAGTTTTGGTTTCGATTTTAAACCTGGCTAAGTTTGATTATATTTCAAACTTAGCCGATTTTCAAGCCTTTTATAATATTTTAGGCATTTTTATTGGATAATACCTTCTCCTGTACAGACTTCGGTACTGGCTCGTATTTCTCGAAGAACATTGAGTAGTTACCACGTCCCTGAGTTCTGGAACGAAGGTCTGTAGAGTATCCGAACATTTCTGACAGTGGAACATACGCACGTACGATCTTTCCACCACCGAGATCATCCATACCTTCGATACGTCCACGACGTGAGTTCAGGTCTCCGATGATATCTCCCATATATTCTTCAGGCATTGTAACCTCTACCTTCATGATAGGCTCAAGAAGTACAGGTGATCCCTGCTTCATTGCATCCTTGAATGCAAGAGAACCGGCGATGTGGAATGCCATCTCACTGGAATCGACTTCATGGTAAGATCCGTCGTATACGTTAGCATGAACACCAACTACCGGGAATCCTCCAAGGATACCAGACTTCATAGCTTCCTCAATACCTTCGCCTACTGCCGGGATGTATTCCTTCGGAATAGCTCCTCCGACTACAGTAGACTCGAACTTGTATGTCTCCTCACCGTTGACATCCATTGGCTCGAATTTAACTTTACAGTGTCCGTACTGTCCACGTCCACCGGACTGCTTAGCATACTTGCTGTCAACATCAACCGGTTTTGTGATGGACTCTTTGTAAGCAACCTGAGGTGCACCTACGTTGGCCTCAACCTTGAACTCACGAAGAAGTCTGTCTACGATGATCTCCAGATGAAGCTCACCCATACCGGCGATGATCGTCTGTCCAGTTTCCTGGTTTGTATGAGCACGGAATGTCGGGTCTTCTTCTGCAAGTTTTGCAAGAGACTCTCCAAGTTTTCCCTGAGAAGCCTTAGTCTTAGGCTCGATAGCAAGCTCGATAACCGGCTCCGGGAATTCCATGGACTCAAGAATTACAGGATGCTGCTCATCACAGATCGTATCTCCTGTTGTAGAGAACTTGAATCCGATCGCTGCAGCGATATCTCCTGAATATACTTTATCCAGCTCTTCACGCTTGTTGGCATGCATCTGAAGGATACGTCCAACACGCTCTTTTTTATTCTTTGTAGCATTCAGTACATAAGAACCGGAGTTCATAATACCTGAATATACACGGAAGTAAGCAAGCTTACCTACGAATGGGTCTGTCATAATTTTGAATACGAGAGCAGAGAACGGCTCTTCATCAGAAGAGTGTCTTACTACATCGTTTCCGTCTTCATCAACACCCTCGATAGCCGGGATGTCTGTTGGAGCCGGCATAAACTCGATGATCGCATCAAGGAGTTTCTGAACACCTTTATTTCTGTATGCAGTACCACAGCATACCGGAACAGCAGTACACTCACATGTAGCTTTTCTCAGAACTGCTTTCATTGCATCAACTGAAGGTTCTTCACCCTCAAGGTATTCCATCATAAGGTCATCATCCAGCTCGCAGATCTTCTCAACGAGTTCTGTATGATAAAGTTCTGCTTCATCCTTCATTTCTTCAGGAATGTCTGTTACAGAGATGTCATCACCCTTCTCATCATTGTAGATGTAGGCCTGCATCTCGAACAGGTCGATGATTCCCTTGAATTCGTCTTCTTTTCCGATTGGGAGCTGAAGACAGATTGCGTTCTTTCCAAGTCTTGTCTTGATCTGATCTACAGCGTTGTAGAAATCAGCACCAAGGATGTCCATCTTATTGATGAATGCCATACGTGGTACGTTGTATGTGTCTGCCTGACGCCATACGTTCTCTGACTGAGGCTCAACACCACCCTTAGCACAGAATACGCCGACAGCTCCATCAAGTACACGGAGTGAACGCTCAACCTCTACAGTGAAGTCAACGTGTCCCGGAGTATCAATGATATTGATACGATGCTCTAACGCACCCGGTTTCACTTTTGTCTTCTCTTCCAATGTCCAGTGACATGTTGTAGCGGCTGAAGTAATTGTGATACCTCTTTCCTGCTCCTGTTCCATCCAGTCCATGGTAGCAGTACCTTCATGAGTATCACCAATCTTATAGTTAACACCGGTATAGTAAAGAATACGCTCTGTCAGTGTAGTCTTACCAGCATCAATATGAGCCATAATACCGATATTTCTGGTTCTCTCTAATGGATATTCTCTTCCAGCCAAGATTTTTTCCTCCTAAAATAATTAGAAACGATAGTGAGCAAACGCTTTGTTCGCTTCTGCCATCTTGTGCATATCTTCTTTTCTCTTTACAGCTCCACCTGTGTTGTTAGCTGCATCAAGAATTTCATTTGCCAGTCTTTCTTCCTGTGTCTTCTCGCCTCTCTGACGTGAATACATAGTCAACCAGCGAAGTGCAAGTGCCTGTCTTCTGTCAGCTCTTACTTCGATCGGTACCTGGTATGTTGCTCCACCGATACGTCTTGCTTTAACTTCAAGAACTGGCATCATGTTGTTCATAGCCTCTTCAAACACTTCAATAGCCGGCTTCTCAGCCTTAGCTTCTACTCTTTCAAATGCTCCGTATACAATCTTCTGTGCTACGCCTTTCTTACCATCCAGCATGATGTTGTTGATAAGTTTGGTAACAACTTTATTGTTGTATATTGGATCCGCTAATACATCTCTCTTCTGAGTATGTCCTTTACGTGGCACGGTCCTTCCCTCCTTAATCATATTTTCCGGTTTTACCGGGATTAATTCATCGGTACTCACATGTGTCTTTCTATGAGATCACATTCCATGTGCTCGCAGCCGCGAAATCTATATAGCATCCGCAACCTACGACTAATCATAGTTCTGTTTGTGATACGATTTAACTATTAGTTACACTTAATCTGAAATACTATACTGCGATCCGCGACTTCTTATTTAGCGTCTTTCGGTCTCTTAGCACCGTATTTAGAACGAGCCTGTCTTCTCTTAGCAACACCTGCTGTATCAAGTGTTCCACGGATGATGTGGTATCTTGTACCTGGCAGGTCCTTAACTCTTCCTCCACGGATCATAACTACGCTATGCTCCTGAAGGTTGTGTCCTTCACCCGGGATGTAGCTTGTTACTTCGATTCCGTTTGACAGACGAACTCTGGCGATCTTTCTCAGAGCTGAGTTAGGCTTCTTAGGTGTAGCTGTCTTAACTGCTGTACACACACCTCTCTTCTGTGGTGCAGATACATTAGTTGCACGCTTCTTCAGTGAGTTGTATCCTTTCTGAAGTGCCGGTGCTGTAGATTTCTTCTCAGAAGTCTGACGTCCTTTTCTAACTAACTGGTTAAATGTTGGCATTCTTTTCACCTCCTATGAATTATTCGTTACCTTGGGCTTATGCCTCAAGGGGCTGCGGATAATCAAATCATTATCCTTTTTTGTGCATCAAAAGAACATTGCCTTTTTTCGCACGCTCGTTCAGTTTATTACGTTTATCGCCGAAAGTCAAGGCTTTTTCGCATTTTTGACACAAAAAAATAACAGAGTACACTCTCTTTAGACCAAAGAATATACTCTGCTATTTTTATAGAATAAAATTCATTTTAAAATCAATATGCTTTGCCCCAGTATACCATGTGCCTTGCAGGCTTGCCGCAGCAGATACATACATCGGAAAGCTGTTCTTCTTCCTCCGGGATACATCTGGAAGTTGCTCCGCCTGTCTGGGCTTTGATCTCTTCTTCACACGCTTCGTCACCGCACCACATTGCCTTGATAAATCCAAGATTTTCATTGAATTTCTCGTTCATCTCGTCCATGGTAGTTGCTGTATTGATATGTGCCTCAAGGAATGTCTTTGCTTTCTCGAACATATCCTTCTGCATCGTCTCAAGAACCTCTGCCAGCTTTGTTGTGATCTCATCGAGAGAAACTACGATCTTTTCTCTTGTATCACGACGAACGATAACTGCCTGGTTATTCTCGATATCCTTCGGTCCGATCTCAATACGTGTCGGGATTCCGAGGATCTCCTGTCCGCTGAACTTCCATCCCGGTGCTTTGTCTGAATCATCGATCTTCGCTTTGTATCCTGCTGCCTTCAGTGTATCAAGAAGTTCATTCGCCTTATCAAGTACGCCTTCCTTATGCTGGGCGATCGGGATCACCATCGTCTGAACCGGTGCAACTCTCGGTGGAATCACAAGACCGCTGTCATCGCCGTGTACCATGATCAATGCTCCGATCACTCTTGTAGACATTCCCCAGGATGTCTCGTAAACTTCATGCAGTTCATTATTTTTATCTGAATACTGGATACCGAATGCGTTCGGGAATGCACTTCCAAAGAAATGGCTGGTTCCTGACTGAAGAGCTTTTCCATCGTGCATCAGTGCTTCGATCGTGTAAGTATCCTGAGCTCCCGCAAATTTTTCACTCTCTGTCTTGCGGCCTGATACTACCGGGATTGCCAGGACATCCTGTACGAAGTCTCTGTAGACTCTCCACATCTGCTTTGTACGCTCTTCTGCCTCTTCATATGTGGCATGGATCGTATGTCCTTCCTGCCATAAAAATTCTCTGGAACGCAGGAACGGTCTTGTCGTCTTCTCCCAACGCAGAACAGAACACCACTGATTCCATACTTTTGGCAGATCACGATAAGACTGTACTGTCTTGCTCCACACATCGCAGAACAGTGTCTCAGATGTCGGGCGGATACAAAATCTTTCCTGAAGTGGTTCTGTTCCTCCATGAGTCACCCATGCAACTTCCGGTGCAAATCCTTCAATATGATCCTTTTCTTTCTGAAGAAGGCTTTCCGGGATCATAACCGGAAGATATACATTTTCTACACCTGTCTCTTTAAAACGTGCATCCAGTTCCTTCTGGATATTCTCCCATAATGCATACCCATTCGGGAGATAATTCATGCAGCCTTTTACGCCTGAATAATCACATAATTTTGCCTCACGCACTACATCTGTGTACCACTGTGCGAAATCTTCTTCTCTGGCAGTGATATTCTGTACTAACTTCTTTGCCATCATACTTCTCCTTCTCTGTCCTTTTTACTCATTACTCACGTAAACGAAAAACGCCGGGACACGCAGCCCCACGATAGGGACCGAATGTCTCGGCGGTACCACCCTAATTAATAATGTATCTGTCATACATCATCCACTCACTTCGCCTTTAACGCAGGCTCTACGCTGTATTTTCATACAGCAGCTCCCGGGCCGGTTCTATAGCGTCCTGCAGAGGCTCACACCAGCCGCCTCCTCTCTGAAGCACTCATTCTATCTACTAATCCCGTTCTTCGCTTTCTGTCATTGATGATTCTAACTGATAAATCCGAACGTGTCAAGAATCTTATCTTTTCCATCATGAAATTGCTGATCCCGTCAACTGCGGATTCAGAGCGTGCCTCCAATGTTCTGTCATCAGCTGTGGATCTCAAGCAGCTTTGTCTTCAGATCCTGCTCCATCACTTTCAGTTCGGCCTCTGCCGCCTGACGTTTCTCCCTGCCCTCTTTCTGGATTGCCATTACTTCATCCAAAGTCGAGATCAGAGTTTCATTTGTTGCCTTCAGTGTCTCGATATCAACAATACCACGTTCTGATTCTTTTGCCGTTTCTGCAGTTGCTATCTTCAGCTTCTCTGCGTTCTTCCTGAGCAGTTCGTTCGTCATATCTGTCACCTGACGCTGTGCTGCGGCTGCCTGCGTGGAATGTTCCACTCCAAGGGCAAGCACCATCTGACTCTTCCAGAGCGGAATCGTATTTACGATCGTAGACTGAATCTTTTCAACCATCAGTGTATCATTATTCTGAACAAGACGGATCTGCGGTGCTGTCTGGATCGAGATCATACGGGTCAGCTCAAGGTCATGCAGTTTCTTTTCAAAGCGATTGCACATTGCGTCAAAATCTTTTGCAGCCTGGGCATCTTCCGGCAGTCCGGTCCGCTCTGCCTTCGCCATCAGCTCTGCCAGCCGGGTACTTCTCGCCTCTTCCAGCTTCTTCTTTCCGGCCAGGATATACATGGATAATTCTTTAAAATAAGTCAGATTCAGTTCATACATTTTATCCAGAAGAGCAACATCCTTCAGCATCTGCACCTGATGGGATTCAAGTACTTTCACGATCTCGTTGACATTCGTCTCTGCCCTGGCATATTTTACCTTCATAGATTCAATCTTGTTGGACGCTTTTTTAAAGATTCCAAAGAACCCTTTTTCTTCCTCTTCATCAAAGGATTTCAGTTCTTTTACTACACCGGATAAAAGTTCTCCCACCTCACCGAGATCTTTTGATTTTACATTTTCCAGTGCTGACTCTGAGAAATCTGCCATCTTCTTCTGCGTACCGGCTCCATATTGAAGTACCAGACCGGAATTGGTCAGATCGATCTGCTTTGCAAATTCATCCACCATCTTCCGTTCTTCTTCGGTCAGGATCGTCTCATCCATCGGCGGTTCCTCTGTCTTTACAACAGCCTGCTTTTCCACTTCCGGCTGGAACGGCTCCAGCGTCAGGGTTGGAACTGTACTCACATCCTTAAACTCATCACTCATCTTTTCGTCCTCCATCTGCTCTTTATTTTTTCAGACCATCCTCTGTCAGTCCTTCTTGTGCCAGCATGGTATGCAGTACAGAAATATCTGTAGATACATCCCACGCAGTTTCCTGAAATAAATCATCCAGCAATTTTTCAAATGCTACATTCAGAGTATCCAATGTCTTCTCAATCTCCTTTTTGGAAGAAATGATATTTTCTCCCTGCACCGGCTGTGCATCCAGATCCTGATATGCCTGGAGTAATTTGATCGTAGTTGGAAGATAATATTCCATCAGCTTTCTGATATCCCCAACTGATGCCGGATTCTGCTCTACGCGGTCAAAAATTTTATCCACCAGCATTTCCATATGAGAAATCTTTGCTGAAATCTCTTCTCCGGGGATCGCTTTATTTGCCTCCCGGATCTGCTTTACAAATTCATCTCCGGTCTGGATCACTTTTTTTACTTCCGGCGTCAGGCTGTCATATTCCTGCTTCAGTCTTTCTTCGGCTGCTTCTTTTTCTGCCTGCTGCCTGTGGATATTTTCCATCGTGCTGCGGTACTGACGCCATGCATCCTCACTGACGATAAGGCACTTCTCATTTTCATCCAGATGCCCCTGCCTGAACCATCCTTTGCCAATCATCTTTTTCACATCTTTGAGGATTTTTTTCAAATCCCGGTCCGTTCTTGTTGCCAGTTCTCCCAGATCGCAGAATTCGCGTTCACCGATCACTTTCACATAACTTCTGAAACGGCTCACCAGACTTACCATCCCGATTCCCTTCCCGAACATTCCTGCAAAGATCAGAAAGAAAAATACGCAGATCAGCGTGCCGGCAATCGTTGCTGCCCCGGCAGTGGTGACCGCCACCATTACAAGCATGATGATCGTTGCTGCAAGTGTCACGATTCCAAAGGCTCCGCCTGTCACCGCAAGGAAGACACCTCCGATCTTTTCTGACGTTCCCTTCAGATAACGCACCTGACTTTGTGCCGGATACTGTGGTCTGACATTCTGCTGTCCTGACCTGTTCAATGAGGCACCTGCCCCGTTCCCACTGCCTGCCATTCCGGGATTCGGATTTTGATCCCGATACCGGCCGCCATTTTTCATTCCCCGTGAGATTGCATCTGCCGCTCTGCTCACAGAGTCATTTACCGTCTGATTCAGCCGGCTGAAATCGCCGCGTTCCACTGCATCCTGAACTGATTGCTTTATTTCATCTCCAAATTGTTCCCATTTATGATCCATAATAGGGTATTTCCTCCTTAAAGGCTTGACCTGTTCTTTCATTTATATCATAATTCAGTTTAGACGCTGCCACGAAAATTGTCAAGAAACTACAAAGAAAGGACGTATTTCTATGTCATTATCTAAAATTCCCCGGATTCTTTTTGAAGATCAGGAAATCCTGGTCTGCCATAAACCTTCCGGTGTTCCGACACAGACGAGCCGAATCAGAACACCTGACCTGGTCAGTATTTTAAAAAATCATCTCAGGAAAGAATCCCGTTCCCCTTATCTCGCCCTGATTCACCGGCTGGATCAGCCTGTAGAGGGACTGATGGTCTTTGCCAGGACTCCCCGAGCCGCCAAAGAGCTTTCACGCCAGCTGACAACTTCCGGTTTCGGCAAATATTACCTTGCAGTGGTAGAAGGAGTTCCTTCTGAAGCAGAAGCGGATCTGACCGATTATCTTGTAAAGGATGCACGTTCAAATACCTCTCACATCTGCTCCAAAGATACACCGCAGGCAAAGACTGCAAAACTTCATTATAAGGTACTTGCAGCCGGAACAACTGCTGACGGCAGTTCCTGTTCATTGCTTAAAATTCATCTGGATACCGGCAGACATCATCAAATCCGTGTCCAAATGGCACATATGGGACATCCGTTGATCGGTGACCGGAAATATAACCTGACAGGAACTTTCTCCCCGAAACTGCTCCTCTGTGCATTCCGGCTCAGTTTCCACCATCCTGCAACCGGTAAAAAAATGGAATTCACACTGCCGGTTCCGGAAGAATATCCGCTGTCTGCGGGGAAAGTCCTTTAAAATCAGTACTATCGTTTCATCCCAGACAGTCAGTATTAAAGTTCTGTTAAAATAAAGATAAAAACCGGAGAACCTGACTGCCTCTGTTCTCCGGCTTTCACTTCATTTACACACCACATTTATTTCCGTTCTTCTGATCAACAGTTATACATTATGCATCTTGTACTTCCTCTTCAGTTTCCTCTTCCAGAGCTTCTTCATATCTTCTGAGGATCGTTGACTGGATTTTTCCCCTTGTCCCCGAATTGATCGGGTGTGCAATATCCCGGTACTCCCCATCCATCGCCTTCTTACTCGGCATTGCAATGAACAAACCCTTTTCCCCTTCGATGACCTTGATATCATGAACTACAAATTCATCATCGATCGTAATGGAAACTACGGCTTTCAATTTCCCCTCTTTTGCTACTTTCCGCACACGTACATCTGTAATCTGCATAATTACGTTCTCCTTTTCTCATAAGCATTTTCTAAGCTATAATGCATATCTCTCATTCTTTTCTACAACAACTTTGACTCCGTTTTCTCCGACGTGCCTTGTATTTGCACGGATCGTATCCCTGCTTTCCACAATACAGTTCTCAATATAGGTATTATCCCCAAGATACACATCATTGAGAATGATCGAATTTTTGATCACGCAGTTATTTCCCACAAATACTTTTTTAAATATCACGGAATTTTCCACTGTGCCGTTGATGATACTTCCACTTCCGACCAGGCTGTTCTTTACTACAGCACCCGGATTATATTTTGCCGGCGGCTGATCACTCACTTTTGAATAAACTGCAGGTAATTCTTTGAAGAAATACTTTCTTACCTCCGGCTTCAGGAAGTCCATATTTGTCTTATAATAAGCATCTACTGTTGCGATATTACTCCAGTAGTTTCCCGTCTTATAACCATAAATCTTCTTTACATTTCTGTAACGGATCAGGATATCTGTTACAAAATCATGCCGTTCCTCTTCTGCACACTGCTCTACCAGATCGATCAGCAGTCTCCTGCGGATCACATAAATCCCGGTTGAAACAGTCTGTGATCTTGCAATTACCGGTTTTTCCTCAAATTCTTCGATCCTGCAGGACTCATTCATCTTTACGGTTCCGAACCGGGTCGCATCCTCGTCCGGTGCAAGTTCTTTGCAGACCACTGTAATATCTGCTTTCTTTGCAATATGATATTCCAGGACTTTATTATAATCCATCTTATAGACTGCATCCCCTGAAGTGATGATCACGTATGGCTCATGGCATTTCCTGAGGAAATCAAGATTCTGATAAATCGCATCTGCCGTTCCACGGTACCAGTATCCATTATCGTCCGTGATCGTTGGCGTAAATACATACAGCCCTCCCTGCTTTCTGCCGAAATCCCACCACTTGGAAGAATTGAGATGTTCATTCAGGGATCTTGCATTATACTGAGTAAGCACTGCGACTTTCTGAATATGAGAATTTGTCATATTGCTCAGCGTAAAATCGATGGCACGATAACTGCCTGCAACCGGCATTGCGGCTGCCGCACGCTTGGAAGTCAGTTCCCGCATCTTCCTGCTATTCCCGCCTGCCAGAATAATTCCTACTGCTCTCATACTCTTTCACCTGCCTTTATCAATGTCTCTCCGCTCTCAAGTACTCCGCCAACATAATCTTCCGCTGATGTAACACCGCTGATGGCAGTATTTTTCCCGATCTGCACACCGGATGGTATCACGGATTTCTCACCGATCGTTGCCAGTCCGCCACTGTAGATATTCGGCTTCAGTTTATTCGGTGCTTCACTGCCGATTCCAACGGAAACTTCATCTCCGATCACCGTATCTTCTGCTATGATCGCTTTATCGATCACGCAGTTCTCACCGATCGTCACGCCCTGCATGATGATCGAATCCCGGATCACCGTTCCCTTTCCAACAGTCACACTTCCTCCGACCACACAACTGTGTATCTCACCATATATTTCAGAACCATTACCTATAAGACACTTGTCCACTACCCCCTGTTCTGAAATATACTGCGGCGGCAGGTTCGCACTGTTCGTATAGATTTTCCAGTATTCCTCATAAAGATTAAACTCCGGAATGATATCGATCAGTTCCATATTTGCTTCCCAGTAAGAGCTTAAGGTTCCCACATCTTTCCAATAGCCGTTATACTCATATGCAAAGAGCCTGTCCCCCTTGCTGTGGCAATACGGAATCACGTGCTTTCCGAAATCGCAGTTTGGCTGATCCTTCAGCTTGATCAGTGCATCCCGTAAAACCGGCCAGCTGAATATGTAGATTCCCATGGATGCAAGATTACTGCTTGGCTTCTCCGGCTTTTCCTCAAACTCTTTGATCCGGTTCTCTTTATCCGTCACCACGATTCCAAAACGGCTTGCCTCTTCGAGCGGTACCGGCATGGCTGCAATCGTTACATCTGCATGATTTGCCTTGTGGAAATCCAGCATCACTTCATAATCCATCTTATAAATATGGTCACCTGATAAAATCAGTACATAATCCGGATTATAGGTCTCCATATAGTTCAGGTTCTGATAAATTGCATTCGCTGTTCCTGTATACCACTCACTGTTGGAACTCTTCTCATACGGTGGGAGAATGGATACTCCTCCTACATTCCGATCCAGATCCCACGGGATTCCGATGCCGATATGTGTATTCAGACGCAGGGGCTGATACTGGGTCAATACTCCGACAGTGTCAATTCCAGAATTAATGCAGTTACTCAACGGGAAATCAATAATACGGTACTTTCCGCCAAAAGCTACAGCAGGTTTTGCGACCTTCGATGTAAGTACACCAAGCCGACTGCCCTGTCCTCCCGCAAGCAGCATGGCAATCATCTCTTTCTTATACATTCTGTCACCTCATTTCTAGTAAGTTATACCCATTATAGCATGATTTCTTGCTATGCAAACATTTTTTACAAATTTTTTCCTTCTTTTTTTCTTTTTTTATCAATTTCTGCCAAAAATATCTCCTTTAATTTTTTTGTATATATAGTATAATATAGAAGACAACGCTATTTTATGACTGAAAAAGGCATTTTTTTGCCTGAATCCGCAGAAGTACCATCTGTTCTGAGTGCTTTTGCAGAATTTTTTATACTACTAAGTTTATGAAAAGAAGGGAATATCTATGTATAAGATCAATTTTCAAAAACCGATCCACATTCATTTTATCGGCATTGGCGGTATCAGCATGAGCGGACTGGCAGAGATTCTTCTTGAAGAAGGCTTCACTGTATCCGGATCCGATGCAAAAGAATCGCCTCTGACGAAAAAGCTGGAATCTGAAGGTGCAGTGATCCATTATAGACAGTGTGCCGAAAATATTACAGATAATATTAATTGCGTCGTTTATACAGCAGCGATCAACAAGAGTAACCCGGAACTGATGGAAGCTGTCGGCAAGAAGATTCCGATGCTGACCCGTGCAGAGCTTTTAGGACAGCTCATGAAAAATTACGATACTCCGATTGCCGTATCCGGTACTCACGGAAAGACCACAACTACTTCCATGATCTCCGAGGTACTTCTTGCAGCAGATATGGATCCGACCATTTCTGTAGGCGGTATCCTGAAGACGATCGGTGGAAATATCCGGGTAGGAAAGTCCGGGAATTTTATCACGGAAGCCTGCGAATATACGAACAGTTTCCTTCATTTTTATCCGAAGATCAGTGTCATCCTTAATATTGAAGAGGATCATCTTGATTTCTTCAAAGATCTGGAGGATATCCGTCATTCGTTCCGCCAGTTCAGTGCCTTACTTCCTTCTGATGGAACTCTGATCATCAACGGAGACATCAAGGATTACCAGGAGATCTATGAAGGACTGGACTGCAAGGTTATCACTTATGGTTCTTCTGCAGAATTTGATTACAGTGCAACCAAGATCCAGTATGATGAAAAAGGATTTGTTTCCTTTGAGTTATTAAAGCACAATACTTCCTGCGGACGCGTTCAGCTTTCCGTGACCGGTGACCATAATGTATCCAATGCCCTGGCTGCCATTGCAACAGCAGAGCTGCTCGGTATTCCGCTGGATACGATCAGAAAAGGACTTTTATCCTTCAGCGGAACAGACCGCAGATTTGAATACAAGGGATCTTTTAACGGTGTGACCGTTGTGGACGATTATGCACATCATCCGACGGAGATTGCTGCTACCCTCAAGGCTGCACAGCATTATCCGCACAATGAAATATGGTGCGTATTCCAGCCGCATACTTACACTCGCACCAAGGCCTTCTTCCATGAATTTGCAGAAGCCCTCTCTCATACCGACCATCTGGTCCTCGCAGATATCTATGCTGCCCGTGAGACGGATACCCTTGGTATTTCCTCTTCCGACCTTGCTAAAGAGGCCGCAGAACTCGGAACGGATACACACTACTATCCAAGCTTCTCAGAGATCGAGGCATTTCTGAAAGAGAACTGCAAGTCCGGTGATCTGCTGATCACCATGGGTGCCGGAGATGTAGTGAAGATTGGTGAAGACATCTTAAAATAATCCCGCCCAGACGGATATTCCCCGGCAGAATACAGGATCTTCGGACTGTAGCCTCTGCCGGGTTTTGCTTGTTACACTGGCTTTTAACCGGAAATATCCACATTTTGCACTTGTCATACTGACGTTTGATCAGAGATATCCACATTTTCTGCGAGTTTTCCCCAGGTTTTCCACATAGTTATCTACAAAAAAGGGGGATTTACCCACTTAAAAGTCCTTTTTAACAGTTTCGGAAAATGCTATAATAATCACACCTGTAAATAAATCGGAGCAGTTTGACAAAAGAGACAGAATAGAAAGTGGGATAACGTCATGAAGACATTGAAGTTAAAGAATCGGTTTCAGGCAAATGCAACCATCTTGCCGAATGAATTTATAGATCATTATATGGTCAGTGCCAACGGGGAATTTGTAAAAGTATATTTGCTCCTTCTTCGTTATCTGAACGAACCGGGTTCTGTCCTGACGGTTTCCATGATCGCTGACTGCCTGAACAATACGGAGAATGATGTCCTTCGTGCTTTCCGTTACTGGGAGTCCACCGGACTGCTCCGTCTCATAAAAGATGCAGATGGAAGTATTTCAGGAATCGAGCTTTTATCCTCTGATACAGAAGATACAGCAGAGTTTTCTCCGGCTTCCTCTTCACAGGAAGTGACAGACAATCTGGAGGATCCAGCTTCTGTTATGAACGTTTTCGGGACAGTGCCTGATGAATCTTCCAGGACTTTCGAGTCTTCCCCGGATTCCTCTTTCTCCGGTACTCCCGCTGAACCGATCGCCATGGATGCGTTCCGTTCACAGAAGGAATTAAAATCGCTGTTCTTCATTGCAGAGCAGTACCTCGGAAAGACGCTTTCGCATACTGATGCCGATATGATTACATATTTCTACAATGAACTTCATATGTCCTCTTCCCTGATTGAATATCTGCTTGAGACGTGCGTAGAAAGCGGGCATAAGAGTATGCATTATATACAGAAGGTTGCCATTGCATGGGCAAAGGACGGGATCAGCACGGTCTCACAGGCAAAGGAACAGTCTGCCGTTTATAACCGCAACTGCTATACTGTCCTGAATGCCTTCGGGATCAAGAACCGCGGACCGGCAACTTCTGAGCTTGCCTTCATTAATAAGTGGGCAGAGCAGTACTGCTTTGAAGCTGACATCATCCAGGAGGCCTGCCGCCGGACGATTTCTGCAACGCATCAGCCCAGTTTTGAATATGCCGACCGTATCCTGACCCGCTGGTATGAGCAGGGTGTCCGCCATCTTCAGGATATTGCCGCTTTGGACGAGCAGTATCAGAAGGAACGCAGCAGCCGCAAAACTGCTGCCACAAGACAGCCAAATACAAAGAACCTGAATAACTTTGAACGCCGGAGTTATGATATGGACTCTTTAGAAGCCCAGTTACTGAAAAGTAATTAAAAATCGGAAAGACCACCTGGTTCTGAAACTTTCGAACCGATACCAGGAACCAAAAGCAATTTAAAAGGAGACATCCCATGGGATTAAAAAATGCACAGTATCATGCCATCATGCGTGAATATGAAAAAAGACAGTTGAAGAGCCACGACATCCAGACTGCACGCTATGAGGAAGTCTATACAAAGCTTCCTGAGTTCAAGTCACTGGATGACTCTATTTCCATTCTTTCTGTCCAGTACGGAAAGAAGCTCCTCAACGGAGATCCCTCTGCCCTTTCTTCCCTGAAAGAAGAACTTGCCCTTCTTCGTGAAAGTAAAAAAAAGCTTCTGACATCTGCCGGCTATCCGGAAAATTACCTTGAACCGGTTTATGAATGTCCCGACTGCAAGGATACCGGTTATATCGGTAATGAAAAATGTCATTGCTTTAAAAAAGCCATCATAGAACTGCTTTATGAGCAGTCGAACATAAAAAAAATCCCTGCAGATGCAGATTTTTCAAATTTCAGGCTTGACTATTACTCTCGTTCACATTACGATAAAAAAACCGGACGTTCTGCCCGGGAGGCGATGGAAAATACTTTAGAGATCTGTCGTCATTTTGTTGACAGCTTTGGAGCTGAATTTCACAATCTTTTCCTTTATGGGGATGTAGGTGTCGGAAAGACTTATCTTTCCACCTGTATTGCCAAAGAGATCATCAACCGTGAATTTTCGGTGATCTACTTTTCTGCTCCACAGTTGTTCAATACGCTGGCTCAGAATACCTTCGATAAAAAAGATGTAGATGCCCGCAATATGAGTGAATACATCTTTGAGTGTGATCTGCTGATCATCGATGATCTGGGCACAGAATATACAAATTCTTTCATTGCATCCCAGTTTTTTACCTGTATCAATGAAAGACTGTTACACAGGAAATCAACGATCATCTCAACAAACCTTTCTCTGGAATCTCTTGCGGATCTGTATACAGAACGCTCTTTTTCCAGGATCACAAGCAGTTACAGTCTGTTGAAGATCATCGGTGATGATATACGAATCAAAAAGAAGTTAGAACATTAGGAGGACACTCATGTTAACTCGATCAGAAAGAACCTTAGAAAATATCCCTGTTGGAAGTCTTGGAATTATTTCCCTTAGAGGCTGTGAAGAGCTGGGACAGAAAGTGGATGATTATCTCGTAAAATGGCGTCATGAAAGTGCTCATCAGTTTAAAGATGATGCTGCCTTTTCCGGTTATGAGAAAGATACTTTCCTTGTCGGAGCCAGTGTTCCGCGTTTTGGATCCGGTGAAGCCAAGGGCATCATCGAAGAATCTGTACGTGGTAAGGATCTGTACCTGATGGTGGATGTCTGCAACTACAATGTCACGTATTCTCTTACCGGCAATACAAACCATATGTCACCGGACGATCATTATCAGAACCTGAAGCGTATCATTGCTGCAATCGGAGGAAAAGGACGCCGTATCAATGTAATCATGCCGTTCCTCTATGAGAGCCGCCAGCATAAGAGAACTTCCCGTGAGTCTCTGGACTGTGCCCTTGCACTTCAGGAGCTTGTTCGGATGGGTGTTGACAATATTATTACATTTGATGCTCATGACCCCCGTGTACAGAATGCGATTCCGCTGAGCGGATTTGAGACAGTTTCCCCAACTTATCAGTTTATCAAGGGACTGCTTCGTACTTATAAAGATCTTCAGATCGACAGTGACCATATGATGGCGATCAGCCCGGATGAAGGCGGAACAAACCGTGCCGTATACCTTGCAAATGTCCTCGGTCTTGACATGGGTATGTTCTATAAACGCCGTGATTATACACAGGTTGTAGACGGACGTAATCCAATTGTTGCTCATGAATTTCTCGGTTCTTCCGTAGAAGGAAAAGACGTGATCATTATCGATGATATGATTTCATCAGGAGAAAGTATCATTGAAGTTGCAACCGAACTGAAACGCAGAAAAGCGAACCGCATTTTTGCCGCCGCTACATTCGGACTCTTCACAAACGGACTTGAGAAGTTTGATAAGGCTTATGAAGAAGGTGTTCTGACAGGCGTTCTGACTACAAACCTGATCTATCAGACACCGGAGCTGCTCTCCCGACCATATTATATCAACTGCGATATGAGCAAGTATATTGCACTGATCATCGACACTCTGAACCATGACGGTTCTTTGAGTCAGATTTTAAGTCCGAATGAAAGAATCCAGAATGTTCTTCGCAAATACAAAAATGGAGAGGAACTCTGATGTTCTGATCGATCTGATCTTCTGATTCCTGTTGGATTTCTGAAAGATTATTTTAGCACAGCCTATGGCTGTGCTAATTTTTCAATCAGGACGATTCATTTTTAAGTGGAGTGATTCTTTATGAAAAAAATACGATGGAACCTGGCAATCACAGTTCTTCTTCTGGCTGTAACGACCATTATTTCTTTTTGCTTTTTTCATTTTGGAAATAAATATACTGTCAATATCACAGTCCTTTATACTCTGGCACTGATCCTGATTGCGTTAAAGACGAGTGGTTATATTTACGGGATTATTGCCTCGATTTTCTGCGTATTCGCAGTAAATTATTTTTTTTCGTACCCTTATTTCCGGTTAAATTTTACGTTAGACGGATATCCGGTCACTTTTGCCGGAATGCTTACGATCGCACTGATCACCGGTGCAGTAACCACCTCGCTCAAGCAACAACAGCAGGCCATCTCCGAACGTGAAAAGCAGCTTGCCGAAGCAGATAAGGAAAAACTGCGTGCCAATCTCCTCAGAGCAGTTTCCCACGATCTCAGGACTCCACTCACGAGCATTATTGGTTCAGCCGACTCCTACCTTGAAAACCGGGAAGAGCTTTCCGAATCTGAATGTACAGAGCTGATTTCCAATATCCGGGAGGATTCGGAATGGCTTTTAAATATGGTGGAGAATCTTCTGACTGTCACTCGTATTAACAACAGTTCTGCTGACAAGGTGAAGAAATCTGCTGAGGTCGTAGAAGAAGTGGTCTCCGAGGCGATCCTGAGGCTTCAGAAACGAATCCCTGAGGCTGTGATCCATGTATCAATGCCAAATAATTTTCTCATGATCCCTATGGATCCTACCCTGATCGAGCAAGTGCTGATCAATCTGATGGAAAATGCCCTGATCCATTCGGGAAGCACAGAACCTGTGGATCTGATCATTCGGGAACTGGATGATGCCATTTCATTTTCAGTCCGGGATTACGGCCATGGACTTTCCGAAGATCTGCTTCCTCATATTTTTGAAGGCGAACAGATTTCTTCCGGATCCAGTGACAGCCACAGAGGAATGGGAATCGGACTTTCCATCTGCCAGACGATCATACTGGCACATGGTGGACAGATTACCGCTGCCAATCATACCGTTGATCACACAATGGGGGCTGAATTTACTTTTACACTTCCAAAAGAAAAGGAGATCTGACAATGCCTAAATTTTCGATACTGATTATTGAAGATGAAAAAAATATCCAGACTTTTATGCGTAAAATCCTGATCCGGCATGACTACCGGGTTCTTTGTGCCGATACCGGTACGGAAGGATTGAGTCTCATCCGTTCTCAATGTCCGGATCTTGTCCTTCTTGATCTCGGACTTCCCGATATGAACGGAAATCAGATCATCCAGGATGTACGGACATGGTCGAGTATCCCGATCATCGTGATCTCCGCCAGAAGTGCAGAACATGAAAAGGTGCAGGCTCTTGACCTTGGTGCCGATGATTACATAACCAAGCCTTTCGGCACTTCCGAGCTGCTTGCCAGAATACGTACTTCCCTTCGGCACAGCAATCGGATGCATACGGATCAGGATTTATATATCAAAGCCTACCGACATGACAAAATGACACTGGATTTTTCCAAAAGGCTGCTCACCTTAAATGATAAACCCGTTCATCTGACACCAGTTGAATATAAGATCGTTGCCTGTCTCGCACAAAATTCAGGAAAAGTAGTTACTTACGCCTCAATCCTTTCCAATGTCTGGGGACCTTATGCGGATGATGACAACAAGATCCTGCGCGTAAATATGGCAAATATCCGTCGGAAAATTGAGCTTGATCCTGCCCAGCCACATTATATCTTTACAGAAGTCGGTGTCGGCTACCGTATGGCAGAAGATGATGGGCAGGTCTGATATCAGCCCTGCTAAAATTATGCTAAAAAGATTTTCTTTTTATTCCTTTTTACACACTTTTTTTCTAAAATAGACACTGGTCAGAATACAAAAAAGGAGTGTACAACATTATGAATATTGGCTTAATTTTACTTATGATCATCGGTGGGGCTGTCGGTGTCTTCTCTACACTTTACATCCTGGTTTCTTTACCTGCGACCATCATCTTTAAGATTATCCGCAAGGTGAGTCATGGTACGTCACTGATGATGTAAATGGCTTATATTAATTAACGATACCAGTATAAATACCTCTTTCATATTTCCCCGGAGCGATTCATTTTCATGACGGATTATTTTTTCAGGAAATGTTCTCTCTGGGGATATTCCTGTCTAAAGGCTGCAAGAGCTGCTTTCTGAAGAAGTTCAAATTCCTTATCCATATGCAGCATATGCGGAGCGGCAAATGCGATCATACTGATCTGATCGGCAATTTTCTTTGCCACGCTTTCTTCTGATAGCTGTCCCATTCCAAATACGATTGAAGTGAAACCTCTTCCTTTCCGGCTTACATCGATCAGCTTCAGAAAAGCATTTTTCAGTTCCTGCAATAATAATTCCTGTTCCTGTGCATTTTTCTTCTCTGCATCAAATAAGCAAAGCTTCGTAATAATTTCTATGGCAAGCTTTTTCTTTTGTCTGCCAAGATCCACAAAACCGCCTTCTGCAATATATTTTAATTCCATAAGACTTCCTACAAATGCATCTTTTTTCGGTTTTCTCTTCCCGTATCTCGCGATCCACAGCTTTTCCATAAACCGGATCTCCGCTGCAAAATTATTTTCAATCACATCCGCAGGTTCACCAAATCCTCTTACTTCTTCTGCCCGCTCTTTCAGTATCTGCTGTCTTTTTACTGCATCCAGCTCCTGATAAAATGCCTCTCTCCACACACTCTCTTCTCGATGATCCTGCCAGTCAGTTTCCAGTCCGCTTCTTCTTTCCAGCCCAGTATTCTTTTCTCTTTGTTCTTCTTTTTTCTCTCTGTCCTGCATTTTCTTCTCCGTCTTCTACTTATAAAACCACTTGCCTGCTGCTCTGTACAGTTTCTGTAAAGTCTATCTGTTTCTCTGAAAAATATCTATTTTCCTAAAAGTATCTATTTCTCTAAAAATTCATCTACATTCCCGGTCTCTACTTTCCGATATAAAGACATATAGTATCTTCCATCCTTCAGTTTATGTTTACTGATATCATTTCCTTTAAAAAGATCAATAGCAAGCCGGGCTATCTCTCCTGCCTGGTCTACATTATCATTATATACCGTTCCCTGCATCGTTCCTTCTTTTACTGCCTCCAGTGCATCCTCCAGTCCGTCGATTCCGAAAATGACCGGTCTTTGTTCCTGACTGTATCCTGCATTTTTATATGCCTCTACTGCACCAAGTGCCATCTCATCGTTATTGGATATAACCAGTTCGATCTCTGTCCCATAATGGGCGATCAACTGACTCATACGGTTCTCTGCCTGCCCTCTGTTCCAGTCTGCAAACTGATAACTTAATTTTTCAAGCTCTATACCATTCTCAATCAGCGTTTTTACCGAACAGTCTGTCCGGCTGATAGCATCCTGGTGTCCCGCTTCGCCCTCTAAGAGTACATACTGGATCTTTCCATCCTGATTCTTATCTGCTCCCGGATGAGCTTTCAGATAATCTGCTGCAATTTCCCCCTGCATTTCTCCCGACTGCTTTGCATCACACCCTACATAATACAGTTGATCCCACTGCATCAGATCTTCTTTTACAGGTTCTCTGTTAAAAAAGATCACTGGAATCTTCTCCTGTCTTGCCGCTTTGATTATATCTGACGGTGCAGTTCTGTCAACCAGATTCACGCACAGCACATCACACCCCGCTGCAATCATTTCCTCCACCAGTTCATCCTGGTCTCTCTGATCATTATCACCATTCTTTACAGAAACAATGATCTTCATATCTTTTGACTCTTTTAATTTGAGATCCTCCCGGATCTGCTCTGTCATGGTATTGATAAAAGGATCGTCCTGCGTATACGTCACAATTCCTACCCTCAGTGTCCAGTCTGAGATATTTTCTTTTTTTCCACACCCCGGAAATGACAGTGCAAGAACGGACCCCATCAGAAATATCATTGCTTTTCTTCTCTTTTTTCTACTCATAAGAATACAAAAACCTTTCTATATCTTCTGAAAATAAATCTTTTTTGTAAACTACCTGTATTTCTGTTTCATGACTTTCCATCTGATACCAGGAACTTTTTAGCTTACCGGCGATCTCATTCATGCTTTCATATCCGACCTCATACAGATCCGGCACGATCAGGCATTGTATCTTTCCTTCATCCAACAGTGAAAAGGCTTTGATACTTGTCCCGATCCCGTAAATTTCTGCTCCGTTATAGAACCCATTTTCCGCCTTTTCTCCTACTTCATCCAGAATATATGGATCGAGGACTGCCAGATAATCTACTTTTTCTTTCGCTTTCAATATTTCACCGGCATCTTCATTTTTCTCCTGATTATACTTCCATATGATCCTGCCACCTCCGGCTTCCATCACCTCACAGAATCCCCTGACACGGTTCCTGCTTTCTTCTGTCCTTGCATTTCCTGCTACAACTCCGATTCGCTTTCCATTCGTAAGACCGGATGTATTTTTCAACATCTGCTCTGCCAGTTCCTGCCCCATTTTATAATTATCCGGCTTGACTGTTACGAATGGAGAGGCTGCATCCGCTTGATAACTGTAAATGTCCTGCGTGATCAGCACAAACGGTTTCGTTCTCTGCAGCTGCTCTAAAACCTGTTTCGTATCCTGTCCCGGAGCAGGGTTGATAATAAATGCATCTGCATCATTCTCCAACTGCTCCCGGATCATCTCCTGCTCATCCTCAGAGTTTTCCAGTTCGTCCGTATTACAGATGATCAGCGACAGATTCTGGACTTTGGCTGCCTGCTTCATTCCGTTAAGCAGGCTGTCCCATCTCTTATCTCCTGAATTTTCTACGATCACCGCCACTTTTTTCGGTGGCACATCTCCATGAAAGATACTGTAGAAAAAATAGGCTGCAAGAACCGCAAGCAATACTTCTGCTATCAGGAAAGTTATTTTATTTCTTTTCGCCATATGTTTCTCCTTTCCTGTAAGTCTGTTCCTCCAGTTTTTTTCTGTTCTCTTCTGAAAATGGGATTGCAGGAATATGGATCACAACTTCCGTTCCTTCGTCTGGCTCACTGTATATTTTCAAACCATATTCTTTCCCATACATAAGCTGGATTCTTGTATGTACATTGATCAGTCCAACGCCCGAACCATGCTTTGGTACCTTTTCATTATCCAAAAGAAGATTTTCTACAATCTCCTCACTCATTCCCATTCCATTATCGATCACAGAAATATAAATATCATTTCCGTCCTTTTTTCCTTTGACTGTGATCTTTCCACCGTCATCTTCGTCCATATTTCCTACTCCGTAATAAATGGCATTTTCCAGAATTGGCTGAATGATCAGCTTGATCGTGCAATATTCTTTTATCTCTTCCTCTATAAGGAACTCTGTCTCAAAGCGGTCTTTGTAACGGACTTTCTGAATATTCATGTAACTCCTGCTATGTTGCAGCTCATCTGCGATCCTGATGACGGTTCTTCCCTTCGACAGACTGATCCTGAGCAGCTTCGCAAGCTCTGATATCATAAAGACTGCTTCTTCATTTTTATCAGCCTCTACCATCCATGTGATCGATTCCAGCGTATTATACAGGAAATGGGGATTGATCTGACTCTGCAGGACATCCATCTCACTTTTCCGCTTTTCATTCTGCTGCCGGATAATTTCTTCCATCAGGACTTCTATCTGCTCATAGGATTTTTTCACAGAATACCCAAGGTGTCGGATCTCAGAGAATCCCCCGATATAAATATCTTTTGTCTTTCCCGTCTCGTAAGCTTTTACAGATTCGTTCAGTTTGAAAATAGGATTTGATATTTTTCTTGCTACAATGCGGTTCACTCCCAGAAGCATCATGAAGAAAATAAGCGTCGTCACAACAATATAATATCGGAACTGCTGGATTTTGGATGTCTGAACACTGTCAGGAACTACTCCTACCAGTCTCCAGCCCGTATAGGAAATACTTCCAACTACAACAGAGCCATTCTGCCCATTGACCGGCAATTCATACGTCCCATCCTCATATTCTTTGATCTGTCCACTGTCCTCTCTCAGAAGTTCCCTGTCAATTTCTACCTGTCTTGGATGATAAATCATTTCGCCATCCCGGCTGCAGAGATAATAATAGACTTCATCCGAAGACTGGTTGATGCGTTCCAGGATTTCACGGATCATGGAATATTTCATATCCACCAGTAATACACCGCTTCCCGGCTTCTCCCCATCATTAATATCCACCGATCTGCTCAGAGAAATAACCCAGTAATACCGATACGTTCCATCCTCGAACAGATTCTGGATATGAGGGGAAGAAAAATGAATATTTTCGATTTCATCCGCTGCATTCCGATACCAGTCCTGCTGTGCTGCTCCGGCATCTGCTTTCTCGTTGACAAGTGGTTCTGCCGCCACCAGATTCCCTTCATTATCATACAGTGCCATGCTCTGGATCTTGTCTGTATTAATCTCATAAAGCAGACTGAACTGCCGTTCAAATTCCTGACTGGATATATCATATTCCTGGATAATATTATAATTGACTGCATTGGAAATCTGTCTGACGTTCAATAAATCTGCCTCCAGCCTGTCCACCGCACTCTCCACAACACTTTCTGTGTTTGCAACAGCTGTCTGCCGGATCGCCATTTTAAATCTGCTGTAGATCAGGAATCCCATCAGAACTGTGGTTACGATCGTCAGTACAGTAAGTACAACCATAATAATTGACTGGATATCCCAACTGATAAACTGTCCACGACGAAACCATCTCTGTATCCGCATTTTTATTGAATAGCCATAATTTTCCTGTCTCTTCGTATCGTTGTTACTTTTCACTTCGATCCCCTTTTATCACTTCATCCTTCTTTTCTCTTATCACATTTTATATTTGCGAAATGCATTTATCTTTTCAGATGCTCCGTCCGATACTTGGACGGTGACATCCCAAACCGTTTCTTAAAGACATAACTGAAATAATTCGCATCCTGATACCCTACACGTTCCGCAATTTTATAACTCTTCTCATTTGTCTCAAGCATAAGATCTGCTGCGTGATCCATTCGGTAATCTGTCAGCCAGGAAATAAAAGTTTTTCCCGTTTCTTTTCTAAAAAGTGATGAAAAATACGAATTTGAAACTCCCAGCTCCGAACATACTGTGTCCAAAGAAAGCTCCGGCTGCATATACCGGTCTCTCACAATCCCTTTTGCTTCTTCCACAATACGTCTTGAAGTCGTATTTCTCGCATTTTTCAGTTCTTCACTGATCGCCACTGCTGAATTTACAATCCAGCCTTTCAGAGTACTTTCATCCATCTCCGGCACTTTTTCATAAGGATTTTCTACCTCTGCACAATAATCTTTAAAGTCAATAAAGTTATTTGCACAGAAACGATAAAATGCACCTACCATTTCCATTGTTGCCAGCTTGTACTGGCTCACCGTCTTCGCATTCCGGTGCAGCTTTTCGATCTCACTCTGAGCCGCCTTCTCGATCTCTTCTCTGCTTCCAAGATTGATCGTCTTGAATAAAGCGTGCATCTTGGTATCCTCGGACTGAACTGAAATCTCCTGTTCTGTCGGAGCGATCTCACCGATGTTGATCGCCCTCTGTGTTCCGTACAACACCCGATAAGACACCGCTTCTCTCGCTCCCGCATACGACTGGTTGATCGTAAACAAACTGTCACAGGCTCTTCCGATCCCGGCTGTTACAACCGCTCCCATCACTCTGTATGCCCATCGACAGAATCTGTCACAGTCATCTGTAAATGCTACAACATCCTCCTCCGAATTTAATTCCATCACAAGCACAGTATTTCCCAGATAAGTAAACATCTGGCTTTTCCATTTCTCTGCGATCCGCTCCCGGATCTCCTGCTCTACTGACATGGATAACAACAACACATTCATCCCCTCTGGCACATGATGCTCGGAAGTATGGAAGACAGCACATCCAAAAAGTGGTCCGTCCATACGGATCTGATATGCTGCAAGGAATTTTTCACAATCAGCTTCCGTGATCCGGCCCTCGATCAGGGAAATAAATAAATTCGTCTGAAACATCGGCAGCGATTCATTAAAATAATGCTCCAGCTTTTTTACATTCAGCTTTTCTTCCCGTTCATTATCCAATGTCTTTTTCAACCTTTTCAGGCACTCTGACAACTCCTGGGAATTGATCGGCTTGAGCATATACTCTTCAATCTCCAGATGAACTGCTTCTTTGGCATATTCAAATTCATCAAACCCGGTAAAAATAATAATATGAATATTCTGATAGTCCTCATTCAAAGTTCTCGCCAGTTCCAGCCCGTCCATATAAGGCATTTTTATGTCTGTGATCACCACATCCGGCTGTAGCCGCTCCACAAGTTCCAGTGCTTTTACCCCATTATTCGCACTGCCGATCACTTTAAATCCAAGAGTTTCCCACTCCAGTTTGAGTCTGATCACCTCTATTGCTTCTTCTTCATCATCAACAAGAAGTACTTTATATTTATCCATTTTCAGTTCCTTTCTTCCTTTCCCCAACTGCCTCTTATTATAGCAAAGAACCGTTCCATACTGAATACCCTGATTAAAAAGAATGTATCCCTGCCTGTTCCGGGATGAAAAAAGCCGCCCCGGTCATTTTCATCTGACCAGAACGGCTCACTGGTCAGATATTCTCTGCCAGTTTCATTTTTACATTGTCGTCCTCTCTGCTACCGTTGCTTATTTCTTCTGTACATATTTCAGACAGTCAAGAGTTACAGCGGCAAGGATGATGATACCTTCAAAGATGAACTGAAGGTTTGTATCAATACCAAGAATTGTAAGAGAGTATGTAAGGGATGTAAAGATCAATACACCGGTTACAACACCTGAAATCTTACCAATACCACCTGTAAATGATACACCACCAACTACGCAGGCTGCAATGGCATCCATATCCCAGCCCTGTCCATAAGCAGCACTACCAGAACCAACCATTCTGTTACACTCAAGCCATGAACCACATCCGTAAAGGATACCTGCAAGGATAAATGCTCCAAGAGTTACTTTAAATACTGAAATACCTGAAACTGCTGCTGCCTCCGGGTTTCCACCTACAGCATACAGATTCTTACCAAATGTTGTCTTGTTCCAGATGAACCATACAACTATGATCGCTACAACTGCCCAAAGAATGATCGTCGGGAAATTACCGATCTGTGGGATGAACATATTCGGGATCGCTGCATCGATCGCTCCGAAAGATACACCCTTTGTTGCATAAGTTACAAGACCGAAGATGATCAGCATGTTCGCCATGGTTGAGATGAACGGATGCATCTTAAATCTTGCCATGAAAAATCCTGCGATACAGGAGAATACAGTCGTAAATAAAATACATACAAGCAGGGCAAGAATTGCTCTGGCTGCTGCCGGCATATTAGAGAAATCAAAAATATGTCCGAACACACTACCTGTATTGATTCCATTATGCATAATGATGGTTGCTGTAACCATACCCATACCAACCATACGTCCTACGGAAAGGTCAGTACCAGTTAAGAGGATCAGACCTGCAACACCAAGTGCCAGGAACATTCGAGGTGAAGCCTGCTGCAAAATGTTCAGGATGTTCGTGTATGTGAACAGCTGCGTATTCTTGACTATCGGTGTAATGATACATAATGCAATAAAGATCAGGATAATTACAATATACAGACCATTCTTATACAGGAACTGTGCTGTATTAAATGTGTATTTGTAGTTCTCATATCTCTGTGCCATCTTCTGTCCGAATGTATATTTTGACATACGGAGCAGATCGATCAGATGATATTTATGAGCAAATGCATCATGCCTTCTGTCCTTGATCTCCTGCAGTTTTGACTCATGAGACATCTCAGCATCGAAAAGCTTATTCTTATATACATACTTTTCATCTTTGATATCCTCAGCAGCAGAAAGCTTTTTCAGGTTCTGCTCATGCTCAGTCTTGATCGTAGCACGTATCTTTTCGTACTCTTCATTTTCAATTGCTTTTTCTGCCGCACAGCTTGCAGCTACTTTATCATAGTAATCTTTATCATAATGCTTTGCCAGATAATCTTCTGCCTCTTTTACTAATCTGGCAACTTTGTCTTTATTTGATGCTTCTACGGCTTTTGCCTTTTCAAGGTCTGCCTTATCCTTTGCAATAATTCTGTCTCTTTCTTCCTTTGACAGATTTTTGTCTTCTTTTGCAATGGCAATATGATTTTTCAGGCTGCGGACTCTGTCAGATCCTTCTACACGAAGTTCATCAATCTGTGCCTGTATCTTTCCAACATATTCTTCAATCGGCTGTAAAAGCTTCTCTTCTGCATCAGCCGAAAGGATAGTACTTCTGTCTGCCATATCCAATGCTCCTCTCTCTTACAAATATTTCGCACTAAGTCTCAATAATTCTTCCTGATTCGTTTCTTTTGTATTTACAACTCCTGCAAGGTGTCCATTCGACATAACACCGATACGGTTTGTAATTCCAAGGATCTCAGGCATCTCAGATGAAACTACGATGATCGTCTTTCCCTGCTTTGCCATATTGATGATCAGTTCGTAGATCTCATATTTTGCACCTACGTCGATACCCCGGGTAGGATCATCCATCATGAAGATATTTGGAGAACGCTCCAGCCATTTTCCAAAGATTGCTTTCTGCTGATTACCACCTGAAAGGTTTGCGATCATATCATCCGGTCCCATACATTTTGTACGCATAACTTTGATCTCCTCAGCAGTTGCACGAACCATACTGTCATGAGACAGAGCAATTCCATTTTTATAATGATTCATATTTGCGATTGTCGTATTAAATGTAATATCCGCCTTGAGGAACAGTCCGTTCGCTTTTCGTTCCTCAGTGATCAATGCAAATCCATGATCCATGGCATCTTTTGGTGACGAGAAATTCATCGTCTTTCCATTATAGATTACATTTCCTGCCGCTCTTGTACGCATTCCGAAGATTGTCTCAAGCAGCTCGGTACGTCCTGCACCAACCAGACCATAGAGTCCGAAGATTTCACCTTTTCTGATATCAAAGGAAATATTCTGTAATTTCGGTGCATATTTTGTAGAAAGGTTCTGTACAGAAAGAACCGTCTCTCCAGGTGTATTGTCTACCGGAGGGAACCGGTTATCAAGAGAACGACCAACCATGGCTGAGATCAGCTCATTCATATCAGTATCTTTACTTTCTTTCGTCATAACCAGACTACCGTCACGGAGAACTGAGATCTCATCACAGATCTCAAAGATCTCGTCCATCTTATGTGAGATATAGATCAGGGAAATTCCCTGTGCCTTCAGCTGTCTCATCATCTTAAAAAGCTTGGCAACTTCCGGTGCTGTCAGTGATGAGGTTGGCTCATCCAGTACAATGATCTTGGAATTATAAGAGATTGCTTTTGCGATCTCACACATCTGACGCTTTGATACCGACATTCTCTTCATTGGCTGCGTCAGGTTGACAGTAATCCCAAGCTTTCTGAATAAGTCAGATGCTTCCTTTTTCATTCTTCCTTCATCGACAACCCCAAGTGAATTTTTGGGATAACGACCAAGGAACAGATTGTCTATAACACTTCTTTCCAAACACTGGTTCAGCTCCTGATGAACCATTGCAACACCATTTTCAAGTGCTTCCTTAGGGCCAGAGAAATTCACCTCTTTGCCGTCTAATATTATAACCCCTTCGTCTTTCTGATACGTTCCGAAGAGACATTTCATCATCGTCGATTTTCCGGCACCATTCTCACCCATCAGTCCCATGATCGTTCCGGGCTTCACATTCAGGTCGATATGCTTCAGCACCTTATTTCTACCGAAGGATTTGCTCATGCCATTGATCGATAAGATATATTTGTTCTTATCCTCTGCCATATCTCTACTTCCTTTTCTTAGTAAAAGAAGGGTATCATTTTTATCTGACACCCCTCTGAGTTAAATCATTTTACTTTAAAACAATTAGTTTACTTTGAGAGAATTGATGTGTAAGATGATGCGTTATCTGTCTTAACCATGTTGATTGCGAATGCATCATACTCTCCTGGGTTTCCAAGACGGTTTGTAATATTGGACTCTGTCTGTCCATCACCACCGATGTAATCTACTTTCAGATTCAGGAGGTCATCATAGTTCTGCAGCAGTGGCTGATATGTAGAACTTAAGAAGTTATCTGAAGCATTGTAGATATCAAGCCATACTTTCTTGGATGGACTCTTGCTCTCATCCAACTGGTTAGAAACTTTGTCATAAACCTTTGTGGAATCTGTAAAGTCCTGATAGTTATCTGCTGTTACAGCTACGTTCAATGCGTAGTAGGATCTCTCTTCCTCACTGTATCTGTAATCTTCACCCTCTGTCAGGCAGTTTCCTGCATCATCCGGAGTACCGATACCTGTATCAATATCTACACCATCCAGTGCATTACGAAGCACTCTCAGTGTCAGGTAAGCCTGTACATCTGCGTGCTGGGAAATTGTTCCGCCGTATCCTTCTGCGATTGCTGCAACTGCATCACTATTTGCATCATATCCGAATGTAGGAACTTTCTTATCTTTTGCCCATGCATTGAACATTGACATTCCCATACCATCATTATTGGAAACAACTACATCGATCTGATCTCCAAAGGAAGCTGTCCATGTTCCGATTGCATTACCTGCTGTAGCAGCATCCCATGTAGCTCCTGCGGAGTTCTTCATCTCCTGAGAAGCAAGCTCACGGATTGTATATTTCTTTCCGTCAACTTCAATTGTTGCATCCTGTACAACCTTGGATGATCCATCTACGTTTGTTCCTGCCGGTGTAGAATCAACAGCTCCGCTTGCCTCTACGCCTGTTCCAAGAGCAGAACGAACACCACGTGTACGTGCGATAGAATCATTATGTCCGATATCTCCGATCGCAAGAACATATCCGATCACACCGTCTCCGTTACGATCCATCTCACCTGCGTTCTCTTTAATATAATCAAGTACCATCTCACCCTGAAGTTCAGCACCCTGGTTAGCATCGAATCCTACATAATATGTATCATCGTTGAAGCTGAGTGCTTCTTTGTCAAGCTCTCCTGTTGAGCTGTTGGATGGCTGACGGTTGAACCAGCAAAGCGGCTTGTCCTTATTTGCTACGCTGCTGTCTCCGCCTTTAGAATCTCCACCACCTGATGAACCACATCCGACCATTGAGAAAGCAAGTGTTGCTACAGCTAATGCAGCTAAAAATCTTTTCTTATTCATAATTATATGTCCTCCTATTTTTAGATTTTCGTCTTGCCTCATTGACTAAGCTTATTATAATCATCTCTTTCATTTGAAAGAATAGAATATTTTTGGATTTTTTATTAAAATTTTTATGATTCATTCATTTTTTTATATATACATTTAACAGTATTATTAATATTTTTTAGACCCGGGAAGTAGTCTTATGCATCTTTTTGATATTTTCTTTTGGATATTCGACATTTTTCTGCTAATTTTGCACATTTTCCTCTCAGGCGATCCACTTATCAGAAAAGCACTTCGCATCCTCCTCAACGAAAAAAACCTGCTGTTCCTCTGCCCGAAAGCAGTGGAACAACAGGTTCCTTATCATTTTTATTCAGAGAGTTTCCGGTAATACTTATTCTTCAGTCGTATCTGCTTCTTCTGATACTTCCTCTTCGGCATCACTTTCTCCGGCTGTCTCTTCTGTATTTTCAAGATCAATCTCTTCGTTTAGATCCAGTTCTGTATCTAAATCTTCCAGGCTGATCTCATCATCAAGATCCAGTTCATCTTCCATCTGAAGATCTGTATTTAATTTTACATCACGGTACTTCTTCATACCTGTTCCGGCAGGAATATGCTTACCGATGATAACATTCTCTTTCAGACCTACAAGGTGGTCAACTTTACCCTTGATCGCTGCCTCTGTCAGAACTTTTGTCGTCTCCTGGAAGGAAGCGGCTGACAGGAAGGATTCTGTAGCAAGAGATGCTTTGGTGATACCAAGCATGATCTGCTCACCGGTAGCCGGCTCTTTTCCTTCTGCAGCAAGCTGCTCGTTGACTTCCTCGAAATCAAGGACGTCTACCATTGTTCCCGGCAGGAACTCGGTATCACCCTTCTCCTCGATCCTGATCTTCTTCAGCATCTGACGAACGATGACCTCAATATGCTTGTCATTGATCTCAACACCCTGCAGACGGTATACACGCTGTACTTCCTGAAGCATGTAGTCCTGTGCTGCACGAAGACCTTTGATCTTCAGGATGTCATGTGGATTTACACTACCTTCTGTCAGCTCATCTCCGGCACCGAGCATTGCTCCGTCCTGGATCTTAATACGAGATCCATAAGGGATAAGGTAAGCTTTTGATTCGCCAGTCTCTTCATTTGTAACAATAACTTCACGCTTTTTCTTTGTATCACTGATCGTTGCACGTCCGGCAAACTCTGTGATGATTGCAAGTCCCTTCGGCTTTCTTGCCTCAAAAAGCTCTTCGACACGAGGGAGACCCTGAGTGATATCGTCTCCGGCAACTCCACCGTTATGGAAGGTACGCATGGTAAGCTGTGTACCTGGCTCTCCGATGGACTGTGCTGCCATAATTCCGACTGCCTCACCAACCTGTACGGCTTCTCCTGTTGCCATGTTCGCACCATAACATCTGGAGCATACACCACTCTTACACTTACAGGTAAGGATCGTACGGATCTTAACCTGCTCAAGTGCATTGCCGTTCTCGTCAACGCCCTTCTTCATCACACGCTCAGCACGACGCGGAGTAATCATATGATTTGCCTTTACAATGACATTACCATCTTTATCTTTAATGTCTTCTGCCGAGAAACGTCCTGTAATACGTTCCTGAAGACTTTCGATCTCTTCATTTCCATCCATGAATGCAGATACATACATTCCCGGAATCGGCTGACCCGGTTTTACGCAGTCTGTATCGTGAATGATCAGTTCCTGTGATACGTCTACAAGACGTCTTGTCAGGTATCCTGAATCGGCTGTACGAAGAGCAGTATCTGCCATTCCCTTTCTGGCTCCATGGGCAGACATGAAATACTCCAGTACGTCAAGACCTTCACGGAAGTTTGACTTGATAGGCAGCTCGATCGTACGACCGGTTGTATCAGCCATCAGTCCACGCATACCGGCAAGCTGCTTGATCTGCTTATCAGATCCACGGGCTCCTGAGTCTGCCATCATGAAGATATTATTATACTTATCAAGACCTGTCAGCAGTGCCTCTGTCAGCATATCATCGGTTGCTTTCCATGTCTCAACAACTTCTTTATAACGCTCTTCCTCTGTGATAAGACCACGCTTGTAGTTCTTGGTAATACGGTCTACAGTCTCCTGAGCTTTTGCGATCATCTCAGGCTTCTGCGGCGGTACTGTCATATCAGAAATCGATACGGTCATTGCCGCTCTTGTAGAGAATTTATATCCGATGGCCTTTACATCATCCAGTACTTCTGCAGTTGCTGTAGCCCCGTGTGTATTGATCACTTTCTCAAGGATCTGCTTAAGCTGCTTCTTGCCTACATGGAAATCGATCTCCATCTTCAGTTCATTTCCCTCAGCCTCACGGTCTACAAACCCAAGATCCTGAGGAATGATTTCATTAAAGAGAAGACGTCCCAGTGTCGCATCAATAACTCCGCTCATCTCTTCTCCATTTGGAAGAGTCTTTGTCACACGCACCTTGATCTGTGAATGCAGGGTAATATATCCATTCTCATAAGCAAGAATCGCTTCGTTCACGCTCTTGAAGAACATGCCCTCGCCCTTTGATCCCGGTCTTAACTGAGTCAGATAGTAAATACCAAGTACCATATCCTGTGAAGGAACGGCTACCGGACCACCATCAGACGGCTTCAGCAGGTTGTTCGGTGAAAGAAGCAGGAAACGGCACTCTGCCTGTGCTTCCTGTGACAGCGGTACATGGACAGCCATCTGGTCTCCATCAAAGTCGGCATTGTAAGCTGTACATACAAGCGGATGAAGCTTGATCGCCTTACCTTCTACAAGGATCGGCTCAAATGCCTGGATACCAAGTCTGTGCAGTGTGGGGGCACGGTTCAGCATAACCGGATGCTCTTTGATCACTTCTTCAAGCACATCCCATACCTCCGGCTGAAGTCTCTCAACCATCTTCTTTGCATTTTTAATATTATGTGCTGTTCCGTTTGCTACAAGCTCTTTCATAACAAATGGCTTGAACAGCTCGATCGCCATCTCTTTCGGCAGACCACACTGATAGATCTTCAGTTCCGGTCCTACGACGATAACAGAACGTCCTGAATAGTCAACACGCTTACCAAGCAGGTTCTGACGGAAACGTCCTGACTTACCTTTCAGCATATCAGACAGAGACTTCAATGCTCTGTTTCCAGGTCCTGTTACCGGACGTCCACGACGGCCGTTGTCGATCAGTGCGTCAACAGCTTCCTGAAGCATACGTTTCTCGTTTCTTACGATAATGTCCGGTGCACCCAGCTCAAGGAGTCTCTTCAGACGGTTATTTCTGTTGATGATTCTTCTGTACAGATCATTCAGGTCAGATGTAGCAAAACGTCCACCATCAAGCTGTACCATAGGACGCAGATCCGGCGGGATAACCGGGATTGCTGTAAGGACCATCCACTCCGGTCTGTTGCCGGACTCGCGGAATGCTTCCACAACTTCCAGACGCTTTACGATTCTCGCACGTTTCTGTCCTGTCGCATTCTCCAGTCCTGCCTGAAGTTCTGCATATTCCTTCTCAAGATCAATGGACTCAAGAAGTTCCTTAATGGATTCTGCACCCATTCCTACACGGAATGCATTTCTTCCATATTTTTCTTTTGCTTCCTGGTATTCTGCTTCAGAAAGCACCTGCTTGTAGGCAAGATTTGTCTCGCCTTTGTCAAGCACGATATAAGAAGCAAAATACAGGACTCTCTCCAGAGTTCTCGGAGAGATATCAAGGATCAGACCCATACGGCTCGGGATGCCCTTGAAATACCAGATATGCGATACCGGTGCTGCCAGAGCGATATGACCCATACGCTCACGGCGGACACTTGCCTTTGTCACCTCAACACCACAGCGGTCACACACGACACCTTTATAACGGATCTTTTTGTACTTTCCACAGTGGCACTCCCAGTCTTTACTTGGTCCGAAGATTCTCTCACAGAAAAGTCCGTCTTTTTCCGGTTTCAGGGTTCTGTAGTTGATCGTCTCCGGCTTCGTAACCTCACCTTTTGACCATTCCATGATCTTTTCAGGTGAAGCCAGGCCGATCTTTATCGCATCAAATGTTAACGGTTCGTATTGTTGTTCATTGTTATTTGGCATAAAAACGGCTCCTCCTTATTATTCCTCACCCAGGTAGTCATCATCAAAACTTAAGTTCTCAAGATCGCTGTCATCCGGTTCTTCCTCTTCCGGCTCTACGTTCTCAAGTTCCTCACCAACAAATTCCTGCTCCGTAAATCCATGATCTCTGAATGATTCATTCTCATCACGGTATCTTCTGTCTCCCTCGATGATATGACGCAGATCTGTCTCACCATAATCAACGCTCTCCATGATCTTGACCTCTGTATTGTCATCACGTAATACACGGACATCCAGTGCAAGAGACTGAAGCTCTTTCAGGAGAACCTTGAAGGATTCAGGAACACCTGGTTCAGGAATATTTTCTCCTTTGATGATCGCCTCGTAAGTCTTCACACGTCCTACAACGTCGTCTGACTTCACTGTCAGGATCTCCTGCAGTGTATAAGATGCACCATAAGCCTCCAATGCCCATACCTCCATCTCTCCGAAACGCTGTCCACCGAACTGGGCTTTTCCTCCCAGCGGCTGCTGCGTTACAAGAGAGTAAGGACCTGTAGAACGTGCATGGATCTTATCATCTACCAGGTGATGCAGCTTCAGGTAATGCATATGTCCGATTGTTACCGGACTGTCGAAGTACTCTCCGGTACGTCCGTCACGCAGACGAACCTTTCCGTCTCTTGAAAGCGGCACGCCTTTCCAAAGCTCTCTGTGGGCTCTATTCTCAGAAAGGAACTGCAGTACTTCCGGACGAAGCTCCTCACCATGCTTCTTTTCAAATTCTTCCCATTCAAGGTTTACATAATCATTTGCCAGATCCAGTGTATCCATGATATCGTTCTCGTTCGCACCTGCGAATACAGGAGTTGATACGTTGAATCCCAGTGCCTTTGCTGCAAGACTCAAGTGGATCTCCAGCACCTGTCCGATGTTCATACGTGAAGGTACACCCAGCGGGTTCAGCACGATGTCCAGCGGGCGTCCGTTCGGAAGGAACGGCATATCTTCTACAGGAAGGACACGGGAAACGACACCCTTGTTACCATGTCGTCCGGCCATCTTATCACCAACAGAAATCTTTCTCTTCTGTGCAATATAGATACGGACTGCCTGATTTACTCCCGGAGACAGCTCATCACCATTCTCTCTGGTAAATACTTTGGCATCCACTACAATACCATATTCTCCATGAGGTACTTTCAGAGATGTATCTCTTACCTCACGTGCTTTCTCACCGAAGATTGCACGAAGCAGTCTCTCCTCGGCAGTCAGCTCTGTCTCTCCCTTTGGAGTTACCTTTCCGACAAGGATATCTCCGGCACGTACCTCTGCACCGATACGGATAATTCCTCTTTCATCCAGATCTTTCAGTGCATCATCACCGACACCCGGAATATCTCTCGTGATCTCTTCAGGTCCGAGCTTTGTATCTCTTGCTTCTGCTTCATACTCTTCAATATGAACGGATGTATAAACATCTTCCTGAACCAGTCTTTCACTTAAAAGAACGGCATCCTCGTAGTTATAACCTTCCCAGGTCATGAATCCGATCAACGGGTTCTTACCAAGAGCCATCTCTCCGCCGGATGTTGACGGTCCGTCAGCGATAACCTGTCCTGCTTCCACACGCTCGCCCTTATCGACGATCGGTCTCTGGTTGTAGCAGTTACTCTGGTTACTTCTCTGGAATTTTGTCAGTTTGTATGTCTTCTTTGTTCCGTCATCATGGCGGATCGTGATGCTTGTAGATGTAGAACTTTCAACTACACCGGCCTGCTCTGCAACTTCAGCAACACCCGAGTCAACCGCAGATTTTACTTCCATACCTGTTCCGACTACCGGAGCTTCTGTCGTAAGAAGCGGTACTGCCTGACGCTGCATGTTGGATCCCATCAATGCACGGTTCGCATCGTCATTCTGAAGGAACGGAATCAGTGCAGTAGCCACGGAGAACACCTGCTTAGGTGATACGTCCATATAATCAAATTTATTTCTTTCGTAATCCTGTGTCTCCTCACGGTAACGACCGGATACGTTCTTATTGATAAAATGACCTTCTTCATCAAGAGGAGTATTTGCCTGTGCTACATGGTAATTATCCTCTTCATCAGCAGTCATATATACAACTTCGTCTGTAACGACCGGATTCATCGGGTCAGACTTGTCAACCTTACGGTATGGAGCCTCAATAAATCCATATTCATTGATTCTTGCGTAACATGCAAGAGAGTTGATCAGACCGATGTTAGGACCCTCAGGAGTCTCGATCGGACACATTCTTCCATAATGGGAGTAGTGAACGTCGCGGACCTCGAATCCGGCACGGTCTCTGGAAAGTCCTCCAGGACCAAGTGCTGACAGACGTCTCTTATGAGTCAGCTCACCAAGCGGGTTGTTCTGATCCATGAACTGAGACAACTGGGAAGATCCGAAGAACTCTTTCACTGCTGCAGTTACCGGCTTGATATTGATCAGGGACTGTGGTGAAATACCATCCTGATCCTGTGTTGTCATTCTTTCGCGGACAACTCTCTCCATTCTGGAAAGACCGATTCTGTACTGGTTCTGAAGAAGCTCTCCTACCGCACGGATACGTCTGTTACCCAGATGGTCGATATCATCATCATTACCCATGCCATACTCAAGATGCATATTGTAATTGATGGATGCAAGAATATCTTCTTTTGTAATATGCTTCGGGATCAGGTCATGGAGATCTCTCTTGATCATCCTCTTCATCTCATCCACATCTCCTGCGGACTCTTCGATGATACCTGCAAGTACCGGATAATAAACCTGCTCTGTCACTCCAACCTCTGCCGGATCAATATCGACAACAGACTGAAGATCTACCATCAGATTTGATAATACTTTAATATTTCTGGATTCGTCTTCTCCCTCTACCCAGATATACGGAGCTGCACTGTTCTGGATCATACCGGCAAGCTCACGGGTGATCTTTGTGCCTTTTTCCGCAACTACTTCACCTGTTACGGCACTGACCACATCTTCAGCGAGAACCTGACCTGTCACACGGTTCTTCAGGTTCAGTTTTTTATTGAATTTATAGCGTCCAACCTTTGCGAGATCATAACGTCTCGGATCAAAGAACATACTTGTGATCAGGCTCTCTGCACTGTCCACTGCAAGCGGTTCGCCCGGACGGATCTTCTTATACAGCTCTAACAGACCTTCCTGATAACTCTCGGAAGTATCCTTTGTGAAGCTGGCAAGGATCTTTGGCTCTTCACCAAATAAATCGATGATCTCTGCATTGGTACCGATTCCAAGTGCACGGATCAGAACGGTGATCGGCACTTTTCTCGTACGGTCAACACGTACATAGAACACGTCATTGGAGTCTGTCTCATACTCAAGCCATGCACCACGGTTCGGGATCACGGTTGCGGAATAAAGCTTTTTACCAAACTTATCATGTGCGATTCCATAGTAGATACCAGGGGAACGCACAAGCTGGCTGACGATAACTCGCTCTGCACCATTGATAACAAACGTACCTGTCTTTGTCATCAGCGGAAGATCTCCCATAAAGATCTCATGCTCGTTAATCTCATCATTTTCCTTATTATAAAGCCTTACTCTGACCTTCAGAGGTGCCGCATAAGTTGCATCTCGCTCCTTACACTCATCGATCGTGTACTTTACATCATCTTCGCAGAGTGTAAAATCCACAAACTCCAGACTCAGATGACCACTGTAGTCAGCGATCGGGGAAATATCGTCGAATACCTCTTTGAGGCCTTCATCCAGAAACCACTTGTAGGAATCCTTCTGAACTTCAATGAGGTTAGGCATCTCCAATACTTCTTCCTGCCTGGAATAGCTCATGCGGAAGCTTTTTCCGGTTTTGATGGGACGAATTCTGTTTTTCTCCATTGACGTTTCACTCCTCATACATATATTGATTTTGCAGGCAATTATCTGCCTTTGTCGAGTTCCAGTATTTTATAAGCGGAAAGAGCCGCATGACAGTAAAAACCTGTACTATATGGCATACCTTTCCACAATAGCGCATTTTCTACTATATCACACAGCTCTTTTCATTGTCAACAAGATATTCATACTTTTTTACACTTTTTCTTGACTTTTTTCGACAGATATGATATCATGCCGACCTTTTACAAATGATAAAAAGTATGATTTTTAATCTAAAAGACCGCAGAAGCATTTTATCTTCTGCGGTCCATTGCATTTAGTTCCCGAAATAATTATTTCAGAGTAACTTCTGCTCCCTGCTCCTCAAGTTTAGCCTTAAGTTCCTCAGCCTCTGCCTTAGAAACAGCTTCCTTGATCACCTTCGGTGCTCCGTCAACAAGCTCTTTTGCTTCTTTCAGTCCAAGACCTGTTACTTCACGAACCACTTTGATAACTTTAACCTTAGAAGCTCCTGCAGATGTAAGCTCTACATCAAACTCATCTTTCTCTGCTGCTCCAGCTCCGTCAGCTGCTGCTGCAACTACAACGCCTGCTGCTGCAGATACGCCGAATTCTTCTTCACATGCTTTTACAAGCTCATTTAACTCTAATACTGATAACTCTTTGATCGCTTCGATCATTTCAGCTGTTGTCAATTTAGCCATTTTAAATTTCCTCCATATTTTCTTAATTTAATCTTTTTGATCTTAGTGAGCTTCCGCTCATCCTGCTGCCTGTATCCAGTGCAGCTTTCCATGCAGATTACTCTGCAGGTGTCTCTGCTGTCTCCTCAGCTGCTGCTTCCTCTGCAGGAGCGGCTTCTCCACCCTGCTCTGCGATCTGATTGATAACACGAGCAAAGTTTGTAATAGGTGACTGCAGGCTTCCAAGCAACTTGGAAAGGAGTTCGTCTCTTGAAGGGATCTTAGCAAGTTCAGAGATTCCTGCAACATCATATGCTGTTCCTTCAACTACACCGCCTTTAAGTTCAAGTGCCGGAGCATCCTGAGCAAATTTGTAAAGGATTCTTGCCGGTGCTGTAGCGTCATCTTTTGAGATTGCGATAGCACTAGGTCCTTCCAAACATCCATCAAGGGCTGCAAAATCAGTTCCCTCGAAAGCTCTCTTCATCATTGTATTCTTGTATACTTTATAAACTACACCTGCTTCTCTGAGCTGCTTACGAAGCTCTGTATCCTGAGCAACTGTAAGTCCACGGTGGTCAACAAGAACTACTGACTGGGCGTCTTTGATTTCTTCTGCGATCTGATCTACGATCGGCTGCTTTAATTCAACTTTTGCCACTTTTGGGTACACCTCCTTATTTTATTCGTGTACTGCCAAAGTTCTCAGCAGAAATTCTGCTGAAACTTAAAAAGCTTTCGTATCCAAAGACACGAAAGCACATAAATTCATACAGATGTAAAAATTCATCCTTCCTCGGTAGGCGTTCACTACTTACGCTTTTCAGCACCTACTGTCTTCGGCAGTTGCTAGTGTATATTAGCACATGGTATCCTGGCTGTCAAGCATTTTTCTTATTTTCTTTTTATTTTTTCATGATGCTCCTCTTTTTGTCCTTCCGCACAATATAGCAGGAAACAAAAAGAGACTATACGTCGGAAATTCTCCGGCATACAGCCTCTTTCTTATAAACTGTCTTTGAAGACCGTTATTTTATTATGCAAGCTTCATTGGGTTAACCTTTACGCCAGGTCCCATTGTAGATGTAAGAGTTACACTCTTCAGGTACTGACCTTTAACGGCTGCAGGTCTTACTTTGTTGATTGCATCGATAAGCGTCTGGAAGTTGTCCGCTAACTGCTCCTCTGTAAAGGATGCTTTTCCAACCGGAACGTGGATAATATTTGTCTTGTCCAATCTGTACTCAATCTTACCAGCCTTGATATCGTTGATTGCTTTTGTAACGTCCATTGTTACTGTACCAGCCTTCGGGTTTGGCATAAGACCCTTAGGTCCGAGTACACGTCCGAGACGTCCAACAACACCCATCATGTCCGGTGTAGCAACTACAACGTCAAAATCAAGCCATCCTTCATTCTGGATCTTCGGGATAAGCTCGTCTCCGCCTACAAAATCAGCTCCTGCTGCTTTTGCTTCTTCTGCCTTTGCATCCTTTGCGAATACAAGGATACGAACTTTCTTTCCTGTTCCGTGCGGAAGAACTACAGCACCACGGATCTGCTGATCTGCGTGACGTCCGTCACAACCTGTTCTGATATGAGCTTCGATTGTCTCATCAAATTTTGCTGTTGCTGATTTTTTAACTAATGCTACTGCTTCTGCAGGATCATAGAGATTTCCTCTTTCGATCAGTTTCGCAGCTTCGATATATTTTTTTCCTCGTTTCATTTTATAATAACCTCCTTGTGGTATTGGCGGGAACTTGCCCCTCCCACTTTACATGAATTTACTAAACAATCGATCCTTCAGCACTCTCTCCCCCGAGGACACCGGAAAAGGTCGGCTGGAAGAATCCTGCAATAAGGTAGTTACATCCGATTCAATGCCCGCAGGCATCTTCTCCTGTATTCTACTCCTCTACAACTACACCCATGGAACGGCATGTTCCTGCGATCATGCTCTCAGCAGCCTCAAGAGATGCGGCATTCAGGTCCGGCATCTTCAGTTCAGCGATTTCTTTAACCTGAGCTTTTGTGATTGTAGCTACTTTTGTCTTGTTCGGTACACCTGAACCGGACTGGATCTTGCAGGCCTTTTTAATAAGAACTGCTGCCGGTGGTGTCTTTGTGATGAAGCTGAAGCTTCTGTCATTATAAACAGTGATCACTACAGGAATGATAAGATCTCCCTGATCTGCTGTTCTAGCATTAAACTGCTTTGTAAATTCAACGATATTTACACCGTGCTGTCCAAGTGCAGGACCAACCGGTGGTGCCGGAGTTGCCTTTCCAGCAGGAATCTGTAATTTGATATATCCTTCTACTTTTTTTGCCATTTTAAATTACCTCCTTGTGGTATTGGCGGGACTTCCATCCCTCCCACGCAATTTTAATCCATTTTCTTCACTTCTGAAAATCCAAGTTCAACCGGAGTCTCTCGGCCAAACAGTTCGACATTGATCGTCAGACTCTTCTTCTGTTCATTGATCGTCTGAACAGCCCCGACAGTTCCTTCCCACGCCCCGCTGAGAACGGTAACAACATCTCCGACTGCCAGATCCATGATCACATCTTCTTTGTTGATTCCAAGATTCTCCATCTCGCTCTCATCAAGCGGAACCGGCTTGGATCCAGGTCCGACAAAACCGGTAACACCTCTTGTATTTCTTACAACATACCAGGTGTCATCGTTCATGATCATATGGATCATCACATATCCCGGAAACATCTTTCTCTGTACTGCCTTTTCAACTCCGTTGCGGAGTTCTGTGACTTCCTCGAGAGGAACTCTGACTTCCAGAATCTGATCTTCCAGGTGACGATTCTCAATCGTCTTATCAATGTTCGCTTTTACTTTGTTCTCATACCCTGAATAGGTATGAACGACATACCATTTTGCCTCTGACATAAAATCACCTTTCTGCTGCGGTCAACTATTTTACTAAAAAGTCAATTCCGTATTTCAGTGCTGCGTCGATCACTGCGATCAGTGCTCCCAAAATTACGGAAACAGCAACAACTGCCGTCGTCTGCTTTGCAAGAGTGTTCTTGTCTGGCCAAATAACCTTTCTGAACTCCGCCTGAAGCCCTTTAAACCAGCTCTTTTTCTGAGTCTTCGTATTCTCACTCATATGTCCACATCCTTTCGACAACGACTATTTTGTCTCTTTGTGCAATGTGTGTGATTTGCAGAATCTGCAATACTTCTTGGTTTCCATACGATCCGGATGAGTCTTCTTATCCTTAGTCATGTTGTAGTTACGGTTCTTGCATTCCGTACACTCCAGAGTAATTCTTGTGCGCACAACTTCCACCTCGCTTTTAATATATTCACCTACGTGTTACTGATGGTTGCGAACCATCCGATTTTAGGCATAAAAAAAAGGCCTACTTCCATTCGCCATGACATTGTATCATAATGCACTACAGGAAGTCAAGCCTCTTTTCTTTTTACAATGTATTTTACTATTTTCCGCCGCACCGCTCATTCAGGATTCTGCATACTTCCTCCAGTGAACAGCAGATCGTATGCAGACATCGGTTCATTCTCCTGTGGCAATAAAACGTACAGCTGCATTTTCTCCTGAATCCACATCTTTTCACTCTGCACACATCCATCCTTTTTTAATCATTCTTCTTATAATAATGTATGCTTTCTTCTCTCAGTCTTTCCTTCTTGCGATCAGTTTATTGATCGGATTTCCTTTCAGGGAAAACTTTTCTTCATATTCTGTCATGATATTTCCTGCATTCATCTCTTCCTGATGATGCAGGTCATACGTGTATTTCTCCAGATACCAGCCGGCCTCTTTCACCTGCTCCAGCGAAAAGTTAAACAACTCGGTATTATCCGTCTTAAACTCAACCTTTCCGCCCTGCACCAGGATCTTTTCATACCGCTCTAAAAATTCCGTTGAAGTCAGTCTTCGCTTTGCATGGCGTGCTTTCGGCCACGGATCTGAAAAATTCAGGAAAATCTTATCCACTTCCTCCGGTGCGAACACCTCTTCCACATTCCTTGCGTCCATGCAGGCAAACCGGATATTTGTCAAATCTTTATATTCCTCTGTATCAAACTTTTCCAATGCTCTCAGAAGCACACTGGAATAACGTTCGATCCCGATAAAGTTCACATCGGGATGAGCCTTTGCCATATTCAGAATAAACTGTCCCTTGCCCATTCCGATTTCTATATAGACAGGATGCCGGTCTCCAAACACCTGATGCCAGCATCCCCGCTGATCTTCCGGTCTTTTAATCACTGTACGGTGCATCTGGATCACACCCTCCGCACGCGGGATATTTCTCAGTCTCATGTATGATTCCTCCTCAGAGATTCTCTATACATCATAACACGCAACCTCTTCCCGGTCAAAGCTGACGGGTTGATTTTTTTGTGAAAAGGTGTATTATAGTAGATATTATAATTTTCTCACAAAAAGGAGGCTTGTTATGGACTCTATTCTAAACAAATTGACGGAAATAGAATCTGCAGCTGTCGGTATTGTGCAGCACGCAGAAGCTGAAAAGTCCATTCTCGATGAGAAATATGACGAGAAACGCAGGCAATTCGACCTGGAGCTGGAGGCAGAGACCCAAAAGCAGATCCTGGCGATACAGGATGATCTGCAAAAAAAGACTTCTCAGATCCTTTCATCTCAAAGCAATGAAAGTCTGGCACAGATCAACGCACTGCAAAAAGAATACGAAGAGAATCATACTCTGTATGCACAGAAGATTCTCCGAAAGATCACAGAGGTGTAGCCTATGGGACATCTGCTTGAATATAGCGGGATCGTAACAAAGACACGTGCCATGGAATCCAGACTTCTCAGCCCCGGACAGTTTCAGGAGCTTGCCTCCCTGCATACCATACCAGAGGCAGTGGAGTATCTGAAAAAGAATACTGCTTATGCAGAAACCCTTGAATCCCTTGAACCAACGCAGCTTCACCGGGGAAATATCGAAAAGCTGCTGACTCAGTCACTTTACCGGGATTACACCAAGCTCTACCGTTTCTGCGGACAAAAGCAGCGGAAGTTCATGGAACTGCGTCTCAAATCCTATGAGATCGACCTGATTGATTATTGTTTGAGGATCGTCATCAACCATTATAAGAGACCTTTTGATCTTCATTATAAAAAAGAGTTCTTTGACCGTTATTCCCAGCTTTCCATCGACCGGCTCATCACTTCCAGAACGACAGATGAACTGGTGGAGAATCTCAAAGGGACCGAATACTATGATCCGCTGAAGAAATTGCAGGATGCACAGAAAGTCACCCTGTATGATTATGACCTTGCACTGGAACTTTACTTTTTCACTACTTTGTGGAAAGCCCGTAAAAAAATGTTAAAAAAAGAGGATCTGGAACTCTACGAAAGGGATTGTGGTTCGCAGATCGACCTGCTCAATATGCAGTGGATCTTACGTGCAAAGAAATACTATAATATGAAGCCTGCGGATATTTATCTTCTGATCATTCCGATCCACTATAAGTTATCAACCGCTCAGATCAAGGAAATGGTTGAAGCTTCAGGGATTGAAGAACTTCAGGCACTGGTGAGCCGGACCCGCTACGGAAGACATTATCATTTTCAGAAAGATCTGGACATGGAACAGATGTATTCCGAATGTCTGCATCACCTTTATCTGATCGACAGAAGACGAAATCCCTATTCAATCGCTGCTGTCAACACCTATCTCTTCCTCAAGGAAGAAGAAATCAAAAAGCTCACCACCACTCTTGAGTGTATCCGTTACGGACTCTCACCGGGTGAGACGATGACTTACGTTGGAGGTAGAACCCAATGATTGTAAAAATGAAATTCATCAACATATCCGGTCCGAGAAACGATATCGACCGGGTCACCGACCAGTATCTCTCACGCTATGAGATCCAGTTGGAATCCGCTCTCTCCGAGCTGAAGACAGTCGAGAACCTCCGTCCTTTTGTTGAGATCAATCCATACCGGGATGTTCTCGCAAAGGCGGTCCAGTTCGTCAGTTACCTTCCAAATGCGGATACGGTCACTCCCGACTCATCCCTCGGTCTGGACGATATGTTTGAACTTGTGCGAAATGCAAGTGCAGATTATGAAGATCTGCAACAGAAAAAGGAAAAATGCAAAAATAAAATTGAGCAGCTCCGTACAAAGCAGCAGATCATTGCACCGTTCCGTCCACTGGAATGTGATCTGCACCAGGTACTCAGCTACCGGTTCATCACTTACCGCTTCGGTCGGATCGCAGCAGAGCATTATCATAAAATGCAGAAATATCTCATGGATGACCTGGGTGCGATCTTTGTAGAAGGCGAACGAGATGAAAGTTTTGTCTATGGTGCTTATTTTGTTTCTCCGGGAGAAGCGAAAAAAGTAGATGCCGTCTTCCGCTCTCTTCATTTTGAACGGATCGAGCTGAAAGATGAATTTGAGGGAACTCCGGCTTATGCTTATCAGAAACTGGAGAAGGAGATTGCCCGGGTAAATGTGGAGATGAACGACCTCGACAAAGAAGCCGGGGAGATGCTCTTTGACCGTGCCGCACAACTGGTTGCCGCAAAGAACCGTTTAGAAGAATTGTCCAATAATTTCGATGTCCGCAAAATGGCGGCCCGTATGGATGAGAATCAGGAAGATTACTATATTCTCTGCGGCTGGATGGCGGAGGATGATGTGGATCGTTTCCTTGAAGAGATCAAAGAGGATGACAAAGTCTTCGTTGTCGTTGAAGATGACCATGATGCTTACTTCGGTGAGCCTCCGACCAAGCTTGAGAACCCAAAGCTTTTCAAGCCTTTTGAAATGTTCATTCAGATGTACGGACTTCCCGCTCACAATGAGATGGATCCTACTGTATTCGTCGGACTGACCTACTCCTTTATTTTCGGAGTCATGTTCGGAGATGTCGGACAGGGACTTCTCCTTCTCATCGGTGGGGCATTGATCTATCACTTTAAGAGGATCCCTCTGGCAGGGATTATCTCCACAGCCGGATTCTTCTCCACAATCTTCGGATTTATGTTCGGAAGTATCTTTGGATTTGAAGATGTGCTGAAGCCTTTGTGGATACGGCCCATCGACCATATGACTACATTACCGTTCCTTGGGAAACTGAATACAGTCTTTATCGTAGCAGTTGCCTTTGGTATGTTCCTTATCATTGTAGCCATGATCCTGCATATTATGAATGCAGCAAAAAGCAAAGATGTCGAGGGAACCTGGTTTGATGCAAATGGTGTGGCAGGACTGATTTTCTATCTCGCAGTGGTTGCCACCATTGTACTCTTCATGACCGGCAATCCGCTTCCGGGCGGAATCGTCATGGGCGTGATGTTCGGAGTACCGCTTCTTCTTATTTTCCTGAAAGAGCCGCTCGCCCGCAGGATTGAAAAGCGTGCTGACAAGATGGAGACCGGACCGGGAATGTACGTGGTTCAGGGATTTTTTGAGATGTTTGAAACTTTATTGAGTTATTTTTCCAATACGATCTCCTTTATCCGTATCGGAGCATTTGCCGTAAGCCATGCAGCCATCATGGAAGTGGTACTGCAGCTGGCGGGTGCAGAGAGCGGACATCCGAACTGGATCGGTGTTATTTTCGGCAATCTGTTCGTCTGCGGATTTGAAGGACTGATCGTCGGCATCCAGGTACTCCGTCTGGAATATTATGAAATGTTCAGCCGTTTCTACAGTGGCAGCGGCCGTGCATTTACCCCGTACACAAAAAAGAAAAAGAACAGCCAGGCATAACAACAGCCTGAAATTAATAAAAAGCAGGAGGATTCCACTATGACTATCGCAACAAAAATTATTTTTATCGCAGCACTTATCTTAAGCATTATCATCCCGTTCGGCTATTACCTGATCGGCGAAAAGAACAAAAAGCGGTACAAACGTACGATCGGTATCAATGCATTTTTCTTCTTCGGTGCTTTTGCCATTGCTTCTATTGCCATGCTGGCAGGCCCGGACAGCGTCCATGCAGCGACAGCCGCAGCCAATGGTTCGACTCTCGCCACGGGTATGGGCTACCTTGCAGCAGCACTCGTAACCGGACTTTCCTGTATCGGTGGTGGTATCGCCGTTGCAAGTGCGGCAAGTGCAGCATTAGGTGCTATCAGTGAAGATTCCAGCGTACTTGGTAAATCTCTGATCTTCGTAGGACTTGCAGAAGGTGTATGCCTTTATGGACTGATCATTTCCTTCATGATCCTGGGAAATCTCTAAGGAGCGATTTTTATGAAAATGTATCTCATCAGTGATAACGTTGACACGTATACCGGAATGCGGCTGGCAGGTGTGGACGGCATCGTCATCCATGAAAGGGAAGAGCTCCGTACGGCACTGGAAGATGTCCTTGCAGACAAGACCGTTGGCATCGTACTTCTGACTGAAAAGCTGGGGCGGGAATTTCCTGATCTGATCGACACATTCCGCTTAGAACGGAAGATGCCGCTTCTGGTAGAGATCCCCGACCGTCACGGAACAGGACGGAAAAAAGATTTCATCACTTCCTATATCACCGAAGCCATTGGCTTAAAACTTTAGTTACGGTCGGTATCCGTACAATATCAACAAATACAGAAGGAGGGATTCCTCTTGACTTTAGAAGAAAAGATCACGCATTTAAAGGCGACTTCCATGGAGCAGGCCCGGGCTGAAGGGAATGCGATCATCGCCTCTCACCGGCAGGCTCTTGCCAAAGTCTTTGAAGACCATAAAGCAGAGGCGTTACGCCAGTCCGAAACCCGGATCAAGGCAGAAACCACGAATGCAAAACTGGCTCTGAACCAGGCTCTCGCAAAATCCCAGCTTGAGATCAAAAGAAAGCAGGGTAAGATCCAGCAGGAGCTGAAAGATAAAATTTTTGAAGAAGCACAGGAGCTGATCAATGCCTTTATGAAGACAGAAGCCTATGACGACTTTCTTATACGCTGCATCCGCAGTGCCATCCGGTTTGCAGGAACTGACCCGGTTACGGTCTATATCAACCTGTCTGATGAAAAGAAAAAGACAAAGCTGGAAGATGCGACCCGGGTTCATCTGACTGTCAGTACAGAGGATTTTATCGGTGGTGTCCGTTCCGTCATCCGGTCACGCAACATCCTGATCGATAATTCTTTTCAGACTCAGTTAAAGGATCAGTATGATAAATTTATATTTGAAGGAGGAGACGGCATTGGTTAAGACAGCAACTATTTACGGAATCAACGGTCCCGTCATTTACCTCAAAGGAAATACCGGTTTCTGTATGTCAGAAATGGTTTATGTCGGAAAGCAGAAGCTGGTTGGAGAAGTCATTGCACTGGACAAAGACCTGACTACCGTTCAGGTTTATGAAGAGACCACCGGACTGTATCCCGGAGAGGAAGTCATTGCCACCGGCAATCCGGTATCTGTGACCCTCGCTCCCGGTATCCTGAATAATATTTTCGATGGAATCGAACGTCCGCTGGAACGGATCGCAGAATCTGCAGGTGCATTCATCACCCGTGGTGTAAGTGTTGATTCACTAGATCGTGCCAAAAGATGGCCCACTCACATTACTGTAAAGCAGGGAGATTATCTCCATGCCGGAGATATCATCGCAGAGGTTCCCGAAACCCATGCGATCACCCATAAATGTATGGTTCCTCCGGGTATCGAGGGAACCGTACTTGTGACTGTGGCAGACGGAGAGTATACCATTGATGATCTTCTTGTCCGCCTGCAGCTTGCTGACGGCGATACAAAAGACCTCACCATGACCCAGCACTGGCCCATCCGTACACCGCGTCCGACGCACCACCGGTTTCCGGCATCCGTTCCGCTTGTCACAGGACAGCGGATCATTGACACGATGTTTCCGATCGCCAAAGGCGGTACTGCCGCAATCCCGGGCGGATTCGGAACCGGAAAAACCATGACCCAGCATCAGATCGCCAAGTGGGCGGATGCGGATATCATCATTTATATCGGCTGTGGTGAACGCGGAAACGAAATGACGCAGGTTCTTGAGGAATTCAGTGAGCTGACGGATCCACGTACCGGAAAACCACTGATGGATCGTACTACTCTGATCGCCAACACTTCCAATATGCCGGTGGCTGCCCGTGAGGCCAGTATTTATACAGGACTGACCCTTGCCGAGTATTACCGTGATATGGGATATGACGTAGCGATCATGGCAGATTCTACCTCCCGTTGGGCAGAAGCCCTCAGAGAACTTTCAGGACGACTGGAAGAAATGCCGGCAGAAGAAGGATTCCCGGCTTACCTTGCATCCCGCCTTTCCGCTTTTTACGAGCGTGCCGGCATGATGCATAATTTAAACGGAACAGATGGTTCTGTCACCATTATCGGGGCAGTTTCCCCGCAGGGCGGTGACTTTTCCGAACCGGTCACCCAGAACACCAAGCGTTTTGTACGCTGCTTCTGGGGACTGGATAAGAGCCTTGCCTATGCAAGACATTTCCCCGCGATCCACTGGCTGACCAGTTACAGTGAATATCTCACTGACTTAAGCCCCTGGTATCAGGACAACGTTTCCCCGAAATTCGTTGACTACCGCAACCGTCTGATGGCTCTCTTAAATCAGGAAAGCAGTCTGCTTGAGATCGTCAAGCTGATCGGAAGTGATGTTCTTCCCGACGATCAGAAGCTCGTCCTGGAGATTGCCCGTGTGATCCGGCTTGGATTTCTTCAGCAGAATGCATTCCATAAAGATGATACCTGCGTTTCTATGGAAAAGCAGTTTCTGATGATGGATACGATCCTTTACCTTTATAAGCAGGCACGTACGCTTGTCACCATGGGACATCCGATGTCCGTCCTGAAATCGGAAACTATTTTTGACCGCATTATTTCCATCAAATACGATGTTCCGAATGACCGGCTGGAGCTTTTTGCCCAGTACCATCGTGACATTGATGCCTTTTATCAGCGTGTCATTGAAAAGAATGCATAAGGAGGGACAGCAGAAATGTCAATAGAATATTTAGGATTAAGCAGTATCAATGGCCCTCTGATCGCACTGGAGGGCGTACAGGATGCTTTTTATGATGAGATCGTAGAATTTGTCGTAAACGGAGAAGAACGCAAGCTCGGACGTATCGTAGAGGTCTACGAAGATAAAGCAGTCATCCAGGTCTTTGAAGGCTCTGAAAATATGTCTTTGAAAAATACGCATACCAAACTGACCGGACACCCGATGGAAATTGCACTTTCACCGGATATGCTTGGCCGTACGTTCAACGGGATCGGACAGCCCATTGATGATCTCGGACCACTGATCTCAAACCTGAAACGGGATGTCAACGGTCTTCCGCTGAACCCGATCCGCAGGGAATATCCCCGGAACTATATCCACACCGGTATCTCCGCCATCGACGGACTGACCACACTGATCCGCGGACAGAAACTTCCGATTTTCTCAGGAAACGGACTCCCGCATGACCAGCTTGCGGCACAGATCGTAAAGCAGGCCTCTCTGGGGGATGATTCTGATGAACAGTTTGCTATCGTATTTGCCGCTATGGGAGTCAAGCATGATGTCGCTGATTTCTTCCGGAATACTTTTGAAGAAAGCGGTGTTGCCGATCATGTTGCCATGTTCCTGAACCTTGCAAATGACCCGGTCGTAGAACGACTCATTACTCCGAAGGTTGCCCTGACCGTTGCAGAATATCTGGCTTTTGAACGGCATATGCACATTCTTGTCATTCTGACGGATATGACTTCTTTTGCTGAAGCGATGCGTGAGGTTTCTTCCTCCAAAGGAGAGATCCCAAGCCGGAAGGGATTTCCGGGATACCTCTACAGCGAACTTGCCACGATCTACGAACGTGCAGGAATCGTCCGCGGTGTAGACGGCTCTGTGACCCAGCTGCCAATCCTCACCATGCCAAATGATGATATCACACATCCGATCCCTGATCTGACCGGTTATATTACAGAAGGACAGATCGTACTTGACCGCCCGTTACACGGACAGTCCATTTATCCACCGATCAATATCCTTCCTTCCCTTTCCCGTCTGATGAAGGACGGAATCGGAGCAGGCTATACACGCGAAGACCACCAGGACCTTGCCAATCAGCTTTTCTCCGCTTATGCCAAAGTAGGGGATGCAAGAAACCTCGCTTCTGTTATCGGTGAAGATGAACTTTCTCCCATCGATAAAAAGTATCTTGCATTCGGAAAAGAATTTGAAGAGCGTTATATCGGACAGCGGCTGGATGAAAACCGCAGTATGGAAGAGACACTGGATCTTGGCTGGGAACTGTTAGGGAAACTTCCAAGAGAAGAACTGGATCGTGTAGATACAAAGATCCTCGACAAATACTACAGATCCGCACCGGAAGAATAGACCGGAACATCTATTCAGAAATACTCTGTAAATGGATCTGAAAGGAGGGAAATTTATGGATCCTCGTACCTTTCCCACAAAGGGAAACCTGATGCTTGCCAAAAATTCACTTTCTCTGGCACGTCAGGGATATGACCTGATGGATAAAAAAAGAAATATCCTCATCCGGGAACTGATGGATCTGATCGAAGAAGCCCGAACGATCCAGGAGGACATTGATTCGACCTTCACGTATGCTTATCAATGCCTTCAGCGTGCCAATATTGAAAATGGGATCAGCACAGTCGAGCTTCTCGCCTATACAGTTCCGATTGAAAATTCCATCACGATCCAGACACGCAGTATCATGGGAACTGAAATTCCTCATGTGAAATATGTGCCTGATCCCGGACAGCCGACTTATTCTTTCAGCACGACCAGAGAATCCATTGACAAGGCTCGTGAAGCTTTCCGGAAAGTAAAAGAACTGACGATCCGGCTTTCCATGATCGAAAACGCCGCTTACCGGCTGGCAAGCAATATTAAAAAAACTCAGAAGCGTGCCAATGCACTGCAAAATATTACGATCCCGATGTACGAAACTCTGGTCTATACAATTTCCAATGCACTGGAAGAAAAAGAACGTGAAGAATTTACCCGACTGAAAGTCATCAAGCAGATGAAGGAAAAGAAAGAAAAGAAGTAAAAAGAATGGAAAAGCGATAAGAAAAAGAAACGGCCGGACAGAGAATCTGAAAATATCCTTCTCTGTCCAACCGCTTCTTTTTCTTTCTTTTTCAGGTTTTTGTCCACTCTGTTACGGTAGATTTATCACTTATGATTTACTGCTACGATCAGCTCATATCCGTTCACAAAATTCTCTCCTGCATCTACATGATTGATAAATGGTTTCTCTGAGATGTCCTTGTTAAAACCAACGTTATCACACCGTCCCATCCATGGCTCCAGGCATACGAACGGGGCATTTGGCATAGACCAGATTCCCATGCTCGGGATTCCCTGATATTTCATTCCCACATAAGGACTTCCATCCTTATGACATACCCACACTTCATCAAACTGTTCATGATCAAAAATCAGTGCATCATTGGCAAGAAGCTCTTCTGTCAACGGATAACATTCATTTTCAAGCTCCAGCTTATAAATTTTATCCGGGTCTGCTGCTGCTTCAGATTCGATCACACCAATGTACTCCAGCATCTTCTTTCCCGGGAATTTCAGGACATAATCCGTCTTCTTCTCTTCCGGTTTCGCAAAACGGATCGCCGGATGCCCACCGATACAGAAATACATCGTCCTATCTGCCGGATTCTTTACTTCCCATTTTACATTCAGTCTGTTCTCCTCCAGCGTATACGTCACATACAGTTCAAATGCATAAGGGAACATTTTCTTTGTCTCCTCGGAATCCTTCAGCATATAAGTTACTGTATTTTCACTTTCTGCTACAAGATCAAAGAAACTTGTACGTGCAAATCCATGCTTTTCTGTATCATACTGCTTTCCATCAATCCACATCTTGTTCTGATAAGTCTTGCCTACATACGGGAAAAGTAATGGCGAATGGCGACACCAAAAGACCGGATTTCCTTCCCACAGTACATCTGTCTCATCTTTCTTGTTAAAAATTCTTGTTACCTCTGCACCCTGTGCAGCAATCTCCACAAGGAGAAATTCATTTTCAAGCTTCATATCGACCCCTCCGATTTTTCATTTCTTATTTATCATCTGAAGATGATGTACCTGTTGAAGATGTACCTGTTGATGTGGATGCATCTTCTGTCTGCTTGCAGTTATCTACAAGAAAATCCAGCACCTTATCGCATAAGATCATCGTCTTAAGGTTGTCCTCACCTATCTGCTCTTTATAAGAATCCACATCCTCTGCACCTGCATTTTTAGCATAGGTTTTCATTTCTTTCTCATAATCTTTATCAGAAAGCTCCAGCTTCTCTTTCTTGGCGATCAGTCTGAGTGCCTGCTCTAACTGAACCGTTTTCTTTGCCTGCTCTTCAATCTTCGTATTAAAGTCATCCTCTGTTGTCTTCAGGTAACTCGTGATGAAATCGCTAAGTTCCATTCCGTAGTAATTTTTAACTGTGGTCTCATAACTCTCTTTGATCTGAGAAACTTTATCATCCACTGCACCGTCCGGGTACTTCTTCACTTCTGAAGTCTCCAGCAGCTTGTCTTCGATCTCGGATTTCACCTGAGAATCATACTGACTGTCATAGTACTCCTGCATCGTCTCTTTCAGCCCTTTTCTAAGCTCATCAACTGTTGTATAGGAATCATCATTTGATGCTACCCACTCATCTGTCAGTTCTGCCGGGGCATAAACCTTATTCAGGACAATGTGGAAATCTGCCGGTTTGCCGGACAGGTCTGTATTGTTCTGATATGGATCCGGGAACTGTACCTGGATATCAAATTCTTCTCCTGCCTTATGTCCTACGATCTGTTCCTCAAATCCTTTGTAGTCATCTGTCGCAGCAAGAAATGTACCCGAACCAAGCTGGAGGTCATATCCGGTGGATGTTCCGCCATCAAAAGCTGTGCCGTCAATAGAACCCGAATAATCAATATTTACCCAGTCTCCGTCCTCTGCCGCACCGTCCTTTGTCAGGCCATCCGCTTTTCCTGAAGAAAGAAGACGGCTCTGGATCGTCTTTTCTACATCATCATCACTGACTTCTGTCTTCTCCACTTTTGCTATTTCCAGTCCCTTGTACTGGTTTACTGTCACATAATCATTTGACAGCTTTCCATCCCCACCGCAACCGGCAACGGATACTGCTACTGCGATTGCAGCAAGTGCAACCATCAATCCTTTTTTCATTTTTCTTCTCCTTGTATAAATTATTCTATGATTACCCTTACCACTTACAAAAGTGGGGATAATAACCTTGAAAACTGCTCTTTTGCACGGATGAGCAGACTCCGTTCATCATAAACTTTCCTTGTAACCTGCGTACATTTTGTAATATCATTTTCAAATGCTGCCTCCAGCCTTCCGACCGTCTGCTCACTGTAGATCGTTGCATTCACCTCGAAATTCAGTGCAAAACTGCGGATATCCATATTGGCAGTTCCAACGCACGCCACCAGTCCATCCACCGACAAGGTCTTTGCGTGAAGAAATCCGTTATCGTAGACATAGCACTTTGCTCCGGCAGCCACCATCTCACCTATGTAAGAATAAGTTGCCCAGTATACAAATGGATGATCCGGCTTGCACGGGATCATGATCCGCACATCAACCCCCGACTGACTTGCAATCTTCAGGGCATCTAAAATAGAATCATCCGGAATAAAATACGGTGTCTGTATATAGACATGATCCTTTGCATGATGGATCAGTCTGAGATAATTATCATGAATCTCCTTTGTCTGAGAGTCCGGTCCGCTGGAAATGATCTGCACCGGATCATGCCCTCTGCGTACATACTGCGGGATCTCAAAAAGGGAATCTCTTAAAAAGAGATTTTCCTTTGCCGCATAATTCCAGTCCAGCACAAACCTCACCGCCAGTGACGTAACTGCTGCTCCCTCAATACACAGATGTGTATCCCGCCAGTAGCCAAACTTCTCATCCAGACCCAGATATTCACGGCCTACATTGAATCCACCGACAAACCCGATCCGTCCGTCTATGACTACGATCTTTCTGTGGTTCCGGTAATTCATACGAAGCTGCAGCTTTCCAAGCAATGCCGGGAAAAACTCTGCGATCTGTACACCACCCGCTTTCAGTCGGTCCCAGTCTTTTTTATGCATCGTCCTACAGCCCATACTGTCAAATAAGACTCTGACCTCCACGCCTTCTTTTGCCTTTTGGATCAGTACCGGTTCAATCTCCTGCCACAGCTCATCGCTCCGTATAATATAATACTGCATATGAATGTACTTTTTTGCCTGCTTCATCTCATGGATCAAGGCCCGGAATTTCTCTTTTCCATCTGTATAAATACGGATATCGTTATTATCCGTAAGCACAGCACTTCCAGCCTCCAGATTATACAACATCAGATCCCTGAACCAGTCAAGCTCGGGATTGGCAAGCTTTAACTGCTTTTTGTAGATCGTCTCTTCCTGCCGCCGGACTGCATATTTGACTTCTCCTTCAATCTCCTTTGCCTTGAACATCCTGCTCTTGTGGAAATCCTGGCCGATGACCAGATACAGGATAAATCCAACGATCGGTATAAAATACAACAGCAGCAGCCATGTCCACACAGCCTGCGGTGACCTTCGCTCAAAAAATACAATGATCAGGGAAAGAATGATATTGATAATGACAATATTGTCCATTATAAAATGAATCACTGTCGATACACCAGTTCCAAGCATTTCAAGCATCCAGTTCTTACTCCTTTTCTCTGAATCGTAAAAATAAATGAGTTACTCCTCCTGCACGCTTTTCCAGTCTGCAGGGTAAAATACGTCACAATAAACAGTATACTCGTTTTTCTCGTGAAAAGTAACCCCTAATTGAATTTTACTTGCACTTCCTTTTAAAGAATGCTACAATATTCTATACATATCAAGCGGAAATACCGCGTTTTAGGAGGGTTTTATTTTGAGTACAGGAATGATAATCTTTCTCGTAGTCCTCGTAGTCCTCATCGGAATATGCGTAGGATTGTATTTCTTCGGTAAGAAAGCAGAGAAAAAGCAGGCAGAGCAGAAAGAGCAGATGGATGCAGTTGCACAGACCGTCAGTATGCTCGTTATCGATAAAAAGAGGTTGAAGCTGAAAGAGGCCGGACTTCCGGCGGCTGTTGTTGAGAATACCCCAAAGTACTTAAGACGTACCAAAGTGCCGATCGTAAAAGCCAAGATCGGACCAAAGATCATGACTCTGATGTGCGAGGAGAAAGTATTTGAGGTTCTTCCGGTGAAAAAGGAAGCCAAAGTCGTTCTCAGCGGTATTTACATCACGGGAATTAAGAGCGTTCGCGGTGGTATTCCTGAAGTTGCAACGAAAAAGAAAAAAGGACTTTTCTCAAGATTCAAAAAAGAAAAGAACTGAAAGTAAAAAGTTCCGCTCCTGCCAGTCAGACAGGAGCGGAACTTTTTTATTCTTTTCATCCTGCTTCCAAATTTCTTTATTTTCCGATCTTCTCTATTCCCCGGATCACTCCTCCATGATCACTCTTTCGCTTTTTTCTTTCTGCGTGCTTTTCCCGCCTCGTACTCCCGAAGCTCTTTTAATGCTTCTCCGCCAAGGAGATACAAGATTGCGGTATTAAAGATCGTCATCAGACCGATCCCGACATCGCCAAGATCCCATACAACTGTATAGGCCGCAAGCCCTCCTACAAAAAGCATCACCAGTGCCAGTACTTTATAAGCCGTCTGTGGCAGCCAGTGATCCCCGAACAGATAAGCCACATTGCTTCTCGCATAAAAAAGGATTCCAAGGAATGTTGAAAAACTGAACATAAACAATGTCGCAGCTATAAAAACCACTCCAAATCCACCAAGATGATACTGCATGGCAGTCTGTAAAAGTTCCATTCCTGACAGCCCGGCCACCAGATCTTCCGGCACAAGAAGCATGATCATTGCTGTACAGCTGCAGATGACAATGGTATCAATAAAAACTCCCAATGCCTGAACCAGTCCTGCCTGAACCGGATTTTCACATTCTGCTGCCGCTGCCGCACAGGGAGCAGAACCCGATCCTGCTTCATTTGAAAAAAGCCCTCTCTTGATTCCATTCATCAGCACCGCACCAAATCCTCCTGCTGCCATCTGCCGGAATCCGAACGCCTCCTGAAAAATCCGTACAAAAACCTCAGGAAGGCTTCCGATATTCATGAAAATGATCACGATCGTCAGAACGAAATAGCATACCGCCATAACCGGTACCAAAAGATCCAGTACTTTCACAGTCGCATTCTTCCGCAAGACGATCACTGCCGCAACTGCTACAAGCACAATGGTTGTATAAAGAGGAGGGATAGAAAATGCATTTTCAAAAGAAGATGCCACTGAATTGCTGATCACCTGACTGATACCGCACCAGCAGATCAGTCCTGATATCGCAAACAACACTGCAATCAATGAATAACGCTTTGTCTTTTTCTGCCTCCGCTCCATATAACGATGCATATAATAGGCAGGACCGCCCCGGTATCCACCATACAGAGGATCTTTTTCCTTATAAATCTGGGCAAGCGTTGCCTCGATGAACGCTGTGGATGAACCGATCAGTGCCGTGATCCACATCCAGAATACAGCTCCGGCACCCCCTGCAGAAATTGCTGCAACTACTCCGACCAGATTCCCCATCCCGACCCGCGTGGCCGTTGAAACGATCAGCGTCTGGAATGTGGACAGACTGCCCTTTTCCTTCTCTTCCTTTTTTTCACTTTTACCGTCCGCATCTTTTTTCGCTTTTGTCCCCACCAATGCACGCACCATATCAGGGAAAAGCCGGATCGGGAGAAACCGGGTCCTTACTGTAAAATAAATTCCCATCGGGATCAGAAGAATAATCAGCAGTGAAATTCCCACACTGCTGCCTCCCGGTAATGGGATCTGAATCAGGTCTCCCCATAAAAATGAATAAACAATTTCTATCAGTTTCGTTATCATCTGTCCTTATCCTTTCCGTGCCATTCACTCATCCTAACACGGAAAAACTTCCATTGCTGCGGGACATGATATTCATTTTGATCCTGCATTCCGCCATAGGCTCATGATTTACATCCAGTTCATACTCGATCCGTACATCAATTTCATCCTCTGTCACCTGAATCTCCAGCTCTCTGGTATTCACATCGATCAGCATCTGTCCATACGGTGTCCGGTAATACGTCGAGTTCTTTTTATTCTTTTCAAAGATCATATGAGAATCTGACAATCCACTCTTTACGATCTCCACACATCCATTTCCTGTGATCTTGATCCGGTTTCTGATCATTTCAGAAGACCCTTCCACAGCCTCATCATATACAATATAATGCTTCTCATTCCTGAAGTAATAGCTGCCCGGAGTCACAACTTCAATCGCTTCTGCCTCGTCCTCTTCAACTGCGGGCATCTCTGCGATCTCTTCGTGCATACCGGAAATACTTACAAATACATCCTTTGTCATAATCTTTAATATCCTTCTATATTCACTACATTCGTTATCGGCACATCAAATGGCATGACTGTATTTGCAAATTTTCTGAACTTCTCCGCCGCATCACTTACATAAAATGAATAATTGCTGTGCTGCCCTTCTGTGCCGTCATTCGCCATATCATTTTCTTCCAGCAGACGTTTCAGATCCATCGCTGTCTCATAAGCAGGGTTTACAATCTGGATCTTGTCCCCCATATAAGCCCGGATCTTGGATCTGAGCAGCGGATAATGCGTACAGCCAAGGATCATGGCATCAATATCCGTACTTCGCATAGATTCCAGATAATACTCGATCACTTCCTCTGTTACCTGATGCTCTTTAAATCCTTCTTCCACCAGAGGTACAAACAACGGGCAGGCCTTCTCAATGACCGTGATCTCCGGGTTCATTCCCCGGATCACTTTCGTATACATCCCGCTCTGAACCGTTGCCTCTGTTCCAACTACTCCGACTTTCCTGTTCTTCGTCGCCTCCACGGCCGCTCTCGCACCCGGAATGACCACTCCCAGGATTGGGATATCAAACTCATCTTTCACCGCATCCAGTGCCAATGCACTTGCAGTATTACAGGCGATCACGATTGCCTTCACCTCTTTGGTCTTCAAAAAACGAATGATCTGTTCCGAAAAACGAATAATCGTATTCTGCGACTTACTTCCATAAGGAACGCGGGCAGTATCTCCGAAATAAACAATATTCTCATCCGGTAACTGTCGGCTGATCTCTCTTGCAACCGTCAGTCCTCCGACTCCCGAATCAAATACTCCGACAGGAGCTGTCTTTTTATTCATCATATCCGACTATATTCTCCCCTATTTTTCTATAATGACACAAATTCAGCCATGCGGACTCCAAAGACTCCACAAGGCTGAATTATCATCATGTCGTTGCCTTATAATATTATAATTTGAATCACCAGGATTTGCAATGCTTAATTAGATTGCAAGGGACTTAGCCACATCATACTGGTATGCAGAAATGCTCTTCTTCATTGCAAGAGCTTCCTCGATATCAAAATCAATGAACTCACCATGCTGATATCCTACAACACGGTTTGTCTTGCCCTGGCAGAGAAGGTCAACTGCCATAGCTCCCATTGTAGAAGCGTAAACTCTGTCCTTACATGTCGGGCTTCCACCACGCTGCATATGTCCAAGGATCGTAGCTCTTGTCTCAATGCCTGTCGCCGCTTCAATTCTCTTTGCAAGGTTGATAGAATCACCAACACCCTCAGCGTTGATAATGATATAATTCTGTTTACCGCGTTTCTTATTCTCAAGAATGTCCTCGATAAGAGCTTTCTCATCAAATCCATGCTCTTCCGGCATCAGGATACGCTCAGCTCCATTGGCAATACCGCACCACAGTGCAAGATATCCTGCATCACGACCCATAACCTCAATGACACTGCATCTCTCATGAGATGTAGAAGTATCACGGACTTTATCGATCGCATACATAGCTGTATTAACCGCTGTATCAAATCCGATCGTATAATCTGTGCAGGCGATATCCAGATCGATCGTACCCGGAACACCGATCGTATTAACTCCAAGGTTCGCAAGCTTCTGAGCTCCTGCAAATGATCCGTCTCCTCCGATTACTACAAGACCATCAATGCCATACTTTTTACAGATAGCAGCTGCCTTCTGCTGTCCTTCTTCTGTACGCATTGTCTTGCAACGTGCTGTCTGAAGAATTGTACCACCACGCTGAACAATATCAGACACATCACGTGCTGTCAGGTCGATGATCTCTTCTTTCAGAAGTCCATGATATCCTCTGCGGATTCCGCGAACCTTTAATCCTTTTGCAAGGGCACGTCTTACGACTGCACGGATCGCCGCATTCATTCCAGGAGCGTCTCCTCCACTCGTCAGAACTCCGATCGTACGGATCTTATCCTCAATCTCGTCCAGATATTTTTCTTTCTCATTCATAGTATTCTCTGCCATGTTATCTCCACCCTTTCTCTGAAATGTCTGATAAAGATTTCTATTGTCTATTTTTTATCAACTCCGCAAATATTCTACCTTATTTAGAAGTGGTTTTCAATAGCTTTTTCTACTACTTTTACCCGATTTTCACCAAAATGGTTCATTAACCTGCTCAAAATCTGTGGATTTATACCGATATTCTTATTCGCAGGCAATTTTTTCACAATTTTTTCCTTCTCACAGTAGATCATGACTTCATCATTTCCCTCTGAATCAGCCAGATATCCATAGGTTACTGCCTCTTCCTCCAGATACGTTTCCTTATCCGGGAACTGGATCCATAACTCCTTTTTTTTCTGCCCAAATGGAAGGATCTTCTCGCAGATCAGCTTGCTTGCCTTGTCATCTTCTTCCGAAACTCTTCCCTTTACAAAGATCTTATTATCTTCCTCAAGATACTGTCGATACTTCTCATAGTCCCTCGGAAATACAACTATTTCTACTGTTCCGAAAAGATCTTCTACCGTCAGAAACGCCATCATCTGGTTCGTCCTGGTATGCTTCACCGTCTTTTCCGCAATGATACCACCAATGATTTCCTTTGCCCCGTCTCTGACTTTCGTATATCCGACTTCGGGATCGACCTGAAAATCAGCAGTGGTCGCAGAAATCACCTTCCGCCACTCTTCTTCATAAGACTCCAGCGGATGGCCGCTGACATACACTCCGAGTACCTCTTTTTCAAATCCAAGGAGATTCTCTTTTGTATACTCTCCGACATCCGGCATTCTGATCTGAAACTCTTCTTTCTGCTCCTCACTCACCACATCGAACAGGCTCATCTGGCCGACCATAGAATTTTTCTTTTCCTGCTGCATATGATCGACGATCTGAATATAAATACTCATGAACTGCTTTCTTGTTCCACCCAGAACATCCAATGCCCCAGCTTTGATGAGATTTTCCACCAGCCGCTTATTCATCAGCTCCCGGCCTGAAATCCTGGTGATAAAATCTTCCAGATTTCTGAACTCACCCAGTTCCTTTCTGTCATTCACGATGGCACGGATCACCGGGCGGCCGATACTCTTGATCGCAGCCAGTCCATAACGGATATCTCCACCGTCTACTGAAAAATCTGCCTCCCCTTTGTTGATATCCGGCGGAAGGATTTTGATCCCCATCTGACGGCAGACGTAAATATATTCTGCAACCTTCGTCGGATTATCGATCACGGAAGTCATCAGGGCTGCCATATACTCTACCGGATAATAGTATTTCAGCCACGCCGTCTGATAAGATACTACTGCATAAGCAGCCGCATGAGACTTGTTAAAAGCATATTTTGCAAAATCGATCATCTCATCATAGATCTTATTTGCAGTCTGCTCATCAATCCCGTTCTTTATGCATCCCGGTACACCGGTCTCTTCATCGCCGTAAACGAAAGTTTTCCGTTCCTTTTCCATGACCGCTGCTTTTTTCTTGGACATGGCACGGCGCAAAAGATCACTTCGTCCAAGTGTATAGCCTGCAAGATCACGCACGATCTGCATAACCTGCTCCTGATAAACGATACAACCATAGGTCGGTGCAAGAATTGGTTCAAGCTGCGGACAGTCATATGTGATGGATGATCTGTCGTTCTTTCCCCGGATATACTGTGGAATGAAATCCATCGGACCCGGACGGTACAGAGAAATTCCGGCGATCACATCCTCCAGGCTGTGGGGCTGCAGTTCTTTCATGAAATTCTTCATCCCTCCACTTTCCAGCTGGAAGATCCCTTCCGTCTTTCCTGTGCCAATATAATCCAGCACTGCCTTATCATTGTAGTCAATCTTATCGATCTGAAGCTCCGGCTGCTTTTTTCTTGCAAGCTGTACCGCATTCTGAATCACGGTCAGTGTACGCAGTCCAAGGAAGTCCATCTTCAAAAGTCCCAGTTCTTCCAGCGTTGTCATAATAAACTGGGTCGTGATCGTGCCATCTGCCGCCCTTGAAAGAGGTACATACTCCTCTACAGGCTTCTGACAGATCACCACTCCTGCCGCATGCATCGAGCAGTGCCTCGGCAGTCCCTCCAGTCGCTTTGCCATGTCAATCAGATGCGTCACCGTCTCATCCGACTCATAAAGCTTACGAAGCTCCGGATTCATCTGCAGAGCTTTATCAATCGTAATCCCAAGCTCCTGGGGGATCATCTTGGCGATCGAATCCACATAGGCATAAGGCATATCCATGACTCTTCCCACATCACGGATAACACCTCTTGCCGCAAGCGTTCCAAATGTAACGATCTGAGCCACGCAGTCCTTTCCGTATTTTCTCGTTACATAATCGATCACTTCCTGCCGTCTCTCATAGCAGAAATCCACATCAATATCCGGCATGGATACACGTTCCGGGTTCAGGAAACGCTCGAACAGGAGCTGATAATGGATGGGATCAATGGTTGTGATCCCCAGACAATAGGACACGATACTTCCCGCTGCTGAACCACGCCCCGGTCCGACTGCGATCCCATGGTCTTTTGCATATTTGATAAAATCCCATACGATCAGGAAATAATCGACGTATCCCATGTGCCGGATCGTATCCAGCTCATATGCAAGCCGGTCTTTCAGCTCCTGCGACGGTGCCCCATAACGCTGATCCAGGCCTTCATAACACAGCTTCTGCAGGTACTCCCAGGAAGTATAGCCTTCCGGCACGTCATATTTGGGAAGCTTCGTCACTCCGAACTCGATCTCCACAGAACAGCGGTCTGCGATCTTCTGCGTATTCTCCAGTGCCTGCCTTGCATACGGGAACAGTTCTGCCATCTCTTCTTCGGACTTCACATAATACTGCCCGCCTTCATAACGCATCCGGTTCTCATCCGACAGCTTTTTTCCCGTCTGAATACAGAGCAGGATATCATGTGCTTTTGCATCATCTGCATAGGTATAATGCACATCATTCGTAGCAACCAGCTCAATCCCGGTCTCCTGCGACAGCTTCATCAGCTGCTGGTTTACCAGCTGCTGATCCGGGATCCCATGATCCTGAAGCTCCAGAAAATAATTTCCTTTTCCGAAAATCTCCTGATACTCCAAAGCCCGTTCTTTTGCCTCTTCATACATCCCATTGGTAAGATATCTTGGAACTTCCCCTGCAAGACACGCACTCAATGCAATAATCCCCTTATGACAGGTTCTTAAAAGCTCCTTATCTACTCTCGGCTTATAGTAGTACCCTTCCACAAATCCCTTGGAAACGATCTTGGTCAGATTCTCATAGCCTTCGTTATTCTCAGCCAGCAGTACTAAATGATAATACCGGTCATCTCCGCCTGTCACTTCCCTGTCAAACCGGGAATTGGGAGCTACATAGACCTCGCATCCGAGAATCGGATTGATCCCCTGCTTACGTGCCTCCCGATAAAAATCGATCACTCCGTACATGACCCCGTGATCCGTAATTGCCGCACTGTTCATCCCCAGCTCTTTCACTCTTGCAACATACTCTTTGATCTTGTTCGAGCCATCCAGAAGACTATACTCCGTATGGACATGTAAATGTGCAAAACTCATACCTTCACCTCAGTCCTTTCTTTTGCAGTTATCAAGAGGGAACTGAAACAGAAAGCCCCTCCCGAAATGGCAGCTCTCTGCTTCCTCTTTTATTTCAGATCACAGTCTGTAAATTCCGTCTTCCCTGATCTGGATCTTTTTCTGCTTCAGAAGTCTTCCGACCGCACGCTTGAATGCTGCCTTGCTCATCCCCATCTCCATCTTGATCCGCTCCGGGTCTGCCTTATCCGTAAATGGCAGCCTGCCTCCACACGTCTCAATACAGTCCAGGATCAGATCTGCATCTTCGTCCATCTGCTGCGGGATCTTGCCACGTACACTTAAATCAAGCTTGCCGTCTTCTTTTACGGCTGCTACACGGGCTTCGATCTCCTGTCCTGCAGACATCCTTCCGTACATCTCTCTTTTCGGGATCAGTGCAGAATAAAGATGATCTACCGCCACGAAAGCACCGATCTCCCGGTTCACTTCATAAATCGTACCTCTGACTGTATCATCCTTTTTATAAGGAGAATCTGTCCGCAGAAGATGATAGATCTTCATTGTGGCACAAAGTCTCTCGCTCTTGTCAATATAAAGACTCACAAGACATTTATCCCCTTTTTCCACTTTCTCTGTCTGCTCTTTAAATGGAAGGAACAAATCTTTCTCCAGTCCCCAGTCAAGAAATGCTCCCATCCTGCCAACATCCGCTACCGTCAGCACCGCCAGCTCCCCAAGTGTCAGCTTCGGCTCATTCGTCGTCGCAATCATGCGGTCTAATGAATCTTTATAAAGAAAAACTTCGATCGGATCCCCGACCTCGATTCCTTCCGGGACCTGCTTCTTTGGCAGAAGCACTCTCTCTTCATCGCTGCCCAGATACACTCCAAAATCCACGATCTTTACAACCGTCAGTACCTGCTTTACTCCTAATCTCATTCTCTACTCCAATCTGCTGCCCCTGCAGCACTCACTTTACTGATCTTCCTGTCCTTCAATCGGATTTCATCCTAATCTTCCATATAGATTAAGCTATTTTACAGTTCCTTGTCAATGGATTCTTTATTGATTTACACGCATTAATTATGTATAATTGATTCAATGCTACAGAAAAGAGGGAAATTTATGAGTGGACAGAACCTTACTTTACTGACAGACCTGTACGAACTTACTATGATGCAGGGCTATTTTGAAACTCAGGAAAATCAGACCGTAATCTTTGACGTATTTTTCCGTGAGAATCCCAACAAAGGCGGGTACTCCATTATGGCAGGCGTTGATCAGGTCATCGATTATATCAAGAATCTGAATTTTTCATATGAAGATGTGGACTATCTGAGAGGACTGGGGCTTTTCAGTGAAGACTTTCTTCATTATCTGAGCGGATTTCATTTCAGCGGGGATATTTATGCAATTCCAGAAGGAAGTGTGATCTTCCCACGAGAGCCGCTCATCAAAGTAGTTGCTCCGATCATGGAGGCACAGCTTGTAGAAACTGCGATCCTGACCATCATCAACCATCAGTGTCTGATTGCTACCAAGGCATCCCGCGTTGTATACGCCGCACAGGGCGATGGGATCATGGAATTCGGTCTCCGCCGGGCACAGGGACCGGATGCCGGACTTTACGGTGCAAGAGCTGCTGTCATCGGCGGATGTGCAGGTACATCCAATGTACTCGCAGGAGAGATGTTCGATGTGCCGGTTATGGGAACACATGCCCACAGCTGGATCATGACATTTAAAGATGAATACACTGCATTTAAAGAATACGCAAGACTGTATCCGGATGCATGTACCCTGCTGGTAGACACTTATGATACTTTAAAATCCGGTGTTCCGAATGCGATCCGTGTATTTAAAGAGCTTCATGAGGCAGGTATCAAACCGAAGAGCTATGGAATCCGCCTTGACTCCGGCGACCTTGCCTACCTTTCCAAAAAGGCAAGAAAGATGCTGGATGATGCCGGTTTCCCAGATGCTGTTATTGCTGCATCCAATGACCTCGATGAATATCTCATCCACGATCTGAAAATGCAGGGTGCAGCGATTACTTCCTGGGGTGTCGGAACGAATCTGATCACTTCCAAAGACTGCCCGTCCTTTGGCGGTGTATATAAGCTGGCAGCGATCCAGAATGCAGAAGGACAGTTTATCCCGAAGATCAAGATCTCTGAAAATACAGAGAAGATCACGAACCCGGGAAATAAGACGATCTACAGAATTTATGATAAAGAAACTCATATGCTTCGTGCAGACCTTATTTGTTTCGCTGATGAGGTTTATGATCCTGAAGAAGACCTTCTTCTTTTCGATCCGAATGCAACCTGGAAAAAGACACTTCTTAAAGGCGGAACCTATACTATGAAGGAACTTTTACAGCCAGTTTTTATTCACGGAGAATGTAAGTATGAGTCTCCTTCCGTCAAAGAGATTGCAGCTTTCTGTAAAGAAGAAAAAGCAACGCTCTGGGATGAGACAAAGCGTCTGTTCAATCCTCATAAAGTGTATGTGGATCTTTCTCAGAAATTATATGATACAAAAACCGAGCTTCTGAATGAAGCACATAAATAGGAGAATTATGCAATATCAGGTGATCGTACCGGAACGGACTGCTTTCCGTTCCGGGAGCTGGGCAAGGATCACTGCTGAGAATACCAGTACGCATCCCACAAATTCTCTGACGGAAAGTCTTTCTCCTAAAATAACCCATCCAGCCAGTACAGCAAATACAGATTCCAGGCTCATCAACAATGATGCTACCGTCGGGTCTGTATTTTTTTGTGCAATGATCTGAAGCGTATATCCCACCCCACTGGACAATACACCGGCGTATACGATCGGCTGCCAGGATACCAGTACCGCATTTACAGTCGGCTGTTCTGACGCCAGCATCGGAATGGCACAGATAATCCCGCAAATAAAAAACTGGAGGCATGAAAGACATACTCCATCCACTTTCGGCGAAAAATAATCGATCACAAGAATGTGTCCCGCAAAAGCGAAAGAACCTGCCAAAATGATCCAGTCTCCCTTTGAAATAGAAAATCCGTCTTTTACGCAGAGGAAATACATTCCAACCACAGCCAGAATAACACCGCACCAAACTTTTTTCCCTGCTTTTCTCCCGAACGCCAGTCCAAAAAGCGGAACGATCAGAATATAGAGAGCTGTAATAAATCCACCTTTTCCTGCTGTGGTATATTGCAGTCCGATCTGCTGAGCCATACTTCCGATCGTCAGACAGATACCACAGCAGATCCCTCCTGCCAGCAAAGTCTTTCTTTGATCATATTTTTCTTTCTTTTCATCCAATGCTGCTTTTCTTTTATTTTCCTGTGACTTTTTCTTTCTGAAAAAGATGACCGGGAGCAAAGTCACTCCACCTAAAATACTCCGGGCTGCCCCGAACGTAAACGGTCCGATGTATTCCATTCCGATGCTCTGTGCCACGAATGCACTTCCCCAAATTAACGCTGTCAGGATCAACAGCATATTACTTAGATTTCTTTTGTTCATCTTCTCTCGACTTCCTTATCTGTTCTTTATCTGCAAATCAATAATGGATCACAACCGGATCTCCCACCTGAATCAGATCATATAATTGTCTTGCATCGGAATAGCTCATGTTGATACATCCATGCGATCCACGATAAGTATAAATATCACCACCGAATGCCCTCTGCCATGTTGCATCATGGAATCCAACCCCTGAATACGTTACCCGCATCCAGTAATCTACCGGTGTCTCATACTCATACGTTCCGTCCGGCTTCAAAGCTCCTCGTAATGTCTTATTTCTCATCCTTTCAAGAATCATATAAACACCTTCCGGAGTCTTCCTTGCCCTGGTCGGAAGTCCCGTCACAACATCCGTACTCATCAGAATCTGTCCATCCCTGACATACCACATTTTCTGATTCGTCAGATCAACTTCTGCATAGGTTGCCCCCCAGTCAGATGCACCATGGGAAACCGCCGTCTTTCCCTCCACATATGCCGGTTCACGGCTGACTGTATCCCCATTCTCAATATTGGCAAGCAATGCTGTCAGTTCGCTTTCTTCGTCGATCTCCCAGCCATAGGTTCCTCCACTCACCTGAGCTGACCGGCCATCTGCTGTCGTGAAAGTCCTTTTCTTTCCAACTGTATCATACTTTTCTGCAAACTGCCTCATCCACTCCTGTACCAGTTCCTGATGAAAAGTCACAGTAAAATTTTCATCAGCCGTTACCCACTGCGAGATCACTGTCCCGTCTACCACAACCGGTTCATCCATCTCATAAGTAATCCTTGCTTTCAGATAAGGGTTCATCTGATCGCATGCTGCCTGAACTTCCGAGGAATCCTTTGTATATTTCGGTCTGACATAGCAGTCCGTATCATCAAGCTCCAGCTCTTCTGTCAAATGCGAAACTGCAACTCCAATCACTTCATTCAATGTATCTACATTTACTGCCGTCCCTTTTCCTTCCTCTCCCGGCACGAATTTCTCTCCGTCAAAAAAAGGAGCGGAAGAAGCAGGCTGCGTCTGTTCACCTGTCACTACATTCAGTGTACTGATCTTTTCTTTTAACTTTTCCTTATCATAAGATACACTGACCGGAATTTCCAGCGTCTGCTCTCGATCAAATGCAACCGGCCACAACCAGAAATTCTGCTCCCGCAACAACTTGCCTGCCGCATCATCCGCTTCATATTCAACACATATTTCTGCACCCTGAATCTGATCTTTCACATTTTCCCGGCCTTTTATCTCCAACACATAATTTCCTGTATCTTCTTTTAAATAGGCCTCGATTTCTGCCCTGTTCGCATAAGAAAAGTCTTTTCCGTTAATCTCTGTATTTGGCAGACAATGAAAATAGAAATACGCTGCTGTTCCGATATAAACTGCAGCAGTGATTCCCGCAATCCCTCCAAGCGTGATCAACAGTGGTTTTCTCCATTTGTAGGTCTTCCCGGTTTTCTCCGGTATCTGCTGTTCTGCTATTTCTGTCTCCGTTACTTCTATACCATTTCCGTCAAAAGTTTCCTTTTTCATTCACTTTCTCCTCATCCTTTGTATCCGGTTCTCTCCGACAGCATTCTCCTTACCACAGGAAGAATACCTTTCTCTATTAGACTACATTTTTGCAAAAAAAGATAGATTAAATTAAATTTTTATAAAATATTTCTTTCCATCAAGAATAATTTAAAAAGTTTCATACTCTCAAAGAGGCAGGAGGGAAACTCATTCCACTCCTGCCTCTTTTCATTCAGACTCACTCTATATTCTCATGATCTTTATGCCTCTGAGAAAAACTTTTCTTTCACTTCTTCTACCGGCATTTCCTTTCCTGTGAATAATTCAAATGCCGCTGCTCCCTGCCATAACAGCATTCCAATTCCACCGATCGCCGCACGGCAACCTGCCTCTTTTGCTTTCTTCACAAGCAAAGTCTCCAGCGGATTGTAGACAACATCTGCAACTGCCAGTTCCGGGCGGAGGACATCCTCCGGTACCGGAATCACATCCTGAAGCGGAGCCATTCCCGCACGGGTAGCATTGATAAGAATATCGCTTTCTGCGATCACAGCTCTTAACTTCTCTGTATTGTCCAGATCTTCTATGTATACCTTTCCGATGGTCGGAACAGCTTTTTTGATCTTCTCCACGGTCTTCTCACCATTGGCATAGAACTCATCTTTCCTGTTGAAGATGGCAATTTCAGCTACTTTGTCCAAAGCTGCCTGAACCGCGATCGCTGTTGCCGCCCCGCCAGTTCCAAGCACCACGATTTTCTGATCTTTTACTTCTACGCCATGCTCTTTCAGATTTCGTACAAAACCGGTTCCATCTGTGATATGACCGGTCATTGTCCCATCATCTTCCACAACAACCGTATTGCACGCACCGATCAGTTCTGCTGCCGGTGATAAGCGGTCTACCAGTCTCGCTACTTCTGTCTTACACGGCATCGTTACATTAAATCCACCTACGTTCAGGGTACGGAACGCCTCCAGTGCTTTGGCTGTCTGCTCTACATTCACATCAAATGCAAGATACGCCGCATCGATCCCAAGCTTTTCAAAACTATAATTCTGCATTGCCGGTGATCCTGAATGACCTACCGGTGATCCGATCAAAGCGTATAATCTTGTATGTCCGTTAATTCTCTTTTCCATCACAAATACCTCCCAAAATCAAAACGTAGGTACAGTATAACATCTCTTTTCCAAAACTTCAATACTGTAAAGCGTAAAATTTCATCGCTTTAACGCGTTAAATTCCAGTTCTTTTTACTGCATTTTGAGAGTTATCAAAAAGTTTTTGACTTTATGCCATTCCTTATTGCATTCCAAAAGATGCAAGCTTCATATCCTCATCAAACGCCAGTGTATAATTGATCTCTACATTCTCATACGTTGCTGTGACATAAGCAACCGCTGCATTCACACCACGCTTGGAAATCGTTGTCGTGGAGATATCTCCCAGTGACTTAAATGCACCCCAGTCAGCTGAAACTTTTTCTTTTGCCTCTGACAGACGCTCTTCTGTCATGATCTCTTTCATCTTATCAGCTGAAAGCTCCTGCAGACTTTCATAATCATCCGCATTCATATATCCTATGACTTTTTCCGCCTGACTTTTTACGGTTGCTTCATCAAAAAGAGTACTGTCCTCAACCGAACCTGTCCTCGGCATCATCCAGTAGGTTGCCACTGAAGCCAAAACCAGTATGGCCACAATGATCACAATATTTCTGGTCTTCTTCTTTTTTTCAGCTGCTGTCTTTTTTTCTTTAAATTTCGGGTTAAATAATTTCTGATTCATCTGCTCCCTCTTATCTCTCTGATCTCCCGGATCACATTTCTCTATTCTTTGAAATCCTACTATAATTCCGAGATTATTTCATTGCTTTTTTGATCGCAGCAAGAAGCTCGTCATAACTTTCATATGCCGGGATCTCAGGGTAATCTGCTTTGATCTTCTCTGTACTTCTGAACAGGAATCCTGCACTGCTTGCCTGGATCATTCCCAGATCATTATAGGAATCTCCGCTGGCGATCGTCTCAAATCCGATAGACTGCAACGCCTTTACCGTACTCAGCTTGGACTGCTCCGTACGCATCTTAAATCCGGTGATCTCACCATTTTCCGCCACTTCAAGACTGTTACAGAACAGTGTCGGCCATCCCAGTTTCTCCATCAGCGGAGTTGCAAACTGCGTAAATGTATCACTGATCAGAATCACCTGGCTGAAGGTACGAAGTTCATCCAAAAACTCCTTCGCACCCGGCAGCGGATCAATCTTTGCGATCGTCTCCTGAATCTCTTTCAGACCCAGACCATGCTCTCTTAAGATTCCAAGTCTCCAGTTCATCAGCTTATCATAGTCCGGCTCATCACGTGTCGTTCTTTTAAGCTCCGGGATACCGCTTGCTTCCGCAAATGCGACCCAGATCTCCGGTACTAAAACTCCTTCTACATCAAGACAGGTAATATACATAACTTTCTTCCTCCATTTATTCAACTTTATTCGCTTTGTTGCTTTACCTTGGTACATCCATTATCTGAACATTGATTTCATTCTACCACACTGCTTTCTGCTGTGCAATTTATAATTGGCAATCACGGGATTTTGATTGTATACTTGAAATAGTATACAGCTAAATCACCAAAGAAAGGATCTATACTTTATGCCTGGTTTTATTTTACATCTGACTTCCGCTAAAATGCTTCTGAACCAATTACCGGATCACCCTCATTTTCCCTATATGATTGCTTCCGAAAATGATTTCATGACCGGTTCTCTGCTGCCCGATGCCACTGCCAACAAGAACCGGACTCATTTCCGCAATCCACTTTATGCTGACAAAATGATGCTTTGGCCGGATCTGAAACGCTTTCTTTCCAGCTATCAGGATCAGCTTGCAAATGATCTGTATCTCGGTTACTATTTTCACCTTTATATTGATAAACGCTTTTTTAAAGATTATATTCCCCAGGTCGTATCTTTCTACGATAAAGAAGGAACGATTACCGACATCCGTAATGAGATCTGCTCTGTCCTGATCCATAAATCTAAGCAGTGCGTTTCTCTGACCGATTACTTATCCGAAAAGTACTATTACGGGGATTACACTAAAATGAACCGTTATCTGGTTGAAAAATATCAACTGCCGACAGAACTTTATCCCTGCCTTCCCGAAGCCGGAATTGAAGGAATCCATTCAGAAGATATGAACGGTCTGCTTTCTATGCTGAAAGAATTTATGGAAATTCCGCCTCGTGCAGTGGAAGAACTGACTGTCTTTGAACTTTCTCCATTACTGGAATTTTTAGAAAAAGCCGTAACAGACTTCCTTACAGGGCAGGAGCTTTTAAAAGAAAAGTAAGAAAGAAAAGAGAAGTAAGAGAAAAGCAGACTTTGGATTTGAACATCCAAGGTCTGCTTTATTGGTAAATATACTAATTTTTCAGTCTGTTTAACAACATCTGATAATGTCTCTGCCCAATATGTCGTCCGGCACTCTGTAATCCGGCAATACATTCTCTCACTTCATCTGCTGTTAATTCATCAAATACTGCCTGCGGAATCAAAACCTCCCCAAACAATTCTTGCAACAAATCTAACCGGTTTATTTTCAGGAGCGATATAAGCGGTGTTGTATCCGATACAACAATCATACCACAGCCTCCTTCTTTTTAAGCTGTCTGAATGTATTCAATTCGTCATCCAAATCATCCATTGTCATATCAAAATAAGAATAACCTAACTTATCATACAGATCAATCAGTTCTGATTTTCTGATACCAAGAATCTCTGCTGCACGACCATGAGATATCGTCTGGTTTAATATATAGGGATACAGCAACAGTGCATTTCTGGTAAGTTCAGTTTCAGGATTCACAGCTACCAGATACTTTGACATTCCTGCCGGGACGTTAATAGTTACAGATTCTGTTGCTACCATAATATCACGACCTTTCTTTGCACTACACATATGCCTTATTTTTTCCAGGCTCTATTCCTTTTAACCTGAAAATGCAACCTTTTCTCTTAATTCTCAGTCCTCTTATACCAGCATCGGCTCGATCACAGCTGCCAGTTTCTCTTTTTCAGCCTCAGCCTCAGCAAGATCCTTACCAAGCGTTGTATAATAGATCTTGATCTTCGGTTCTGTTCCTGAAGGGCGGACAATGACTGTCTCGTTATTCTCCAGCTTATAGATCAGAACATTCGCTGCCGGAAGACCTGTCTCCTCAGGTTTCTGATAATCCGTTACATTCACAACCTTATATCCTGCAATCTCTGTCAGTGGATTCTCACGAAGTCCCTGCATGATAGCTGCCATCTTATCCATTCCACTGAGTCCCGGGAACTCAAAGCTGTCAACTTTGTTGAGATAACGTCCGTACTGAGCATAAATCTCTTCCAGTCTCTGCTTCAGTGAACTTCCGATACTTCTATAGTAAGCTGCCATCTCACAGATCAGCATGGAACCGATCACGGCATCTTTGTCACGTACATATGGTCCTGCCAGATATCCGTAACTTTCCTCAAATCCAAAGATAAAACGGTCAACCTCTCCGGCATCTTCCAGTCTGGCGATCTGATCACCGATCCACTTAAATCCAGTCAGAACACTTCGGAGCTCTACCCCGTAATGCTCTGCAACGGCATCTGCCAGTGGAGTAGAAACGATAGACTTCACAGCCACCGGATTCTCCGGCATCGTTCCCTTCTCAATGCGGCCTGCACATACGTAGTCCAAAAGAAGAACTCCCATTTCATTTCCGCTGACAAGCTCATAAGAACCATCCGGGCATTTCATTGCAATTCCCACACGGTCTGCATCCGGGTCTGTCGCCAGCATCAGATCTGCCTCCGTCTCTTCTGCAAGCTTCAAGCCCAGTTCCAATGCCTCGAAAATCTCCGGGTTCGGATAACTGCAGGTTGTGAAATACCCATTCGGATACTCCTGCTCCGGAACGATCGTGATATCTGTAATACCGATATCTTTCAATACCCGAGTAACAGGAACAAGCCCCGAACCATTCAGCGGACTGTACACCAGCTTCAGTCCGGCTGTACTGCAAAGACCCGGACGCACCTGACGAGACTCAATCGCTTCATAAAGAGCCTTCTTACAGTCATCTCCCACAAAACGGATCAGACCTTCCTCAACCCCCTCTGCAAAGGACATATATTTAGCTCCGGTCAGAACATCCGTCTTCTGGATCTCTTCGTATACGATCGCTGCCGCATCATCCGTCATCTGACATCCATCCGGTCCGTATGCCTTATAACCATTATATTTTGCCGGGTTGTGGGACGCTGTCACCATAACTCCGGCATTGCACTGATAATAACGTGTCGCAAAAGAGAGTGCCGGAACCGGCATCAATGCATCATAAATTCTTACTTTGATCCCATTGGCTGCAAGAACACCCGCAGCAGTCTTCGCAAATACATCACTCTTAAGACGGCTGTCATAACTGATCGCAACAGTCTGCGTTCCACCCTGGGTCTTAACCCAGTTCGCAAGTCCCTGTGTAGCCTGCCTGATCACATAAATATTCATGCGGTTCGTTCCGGCTCCAAGTACACCGCGAAGTCCGGCTGTTCCGAACTTCAGTGCAACTGCAAAACGCTCTTTGATCTCATCATCATTTCCTTCGATTCTGGATAATTCCGGCTTCAGATCCGGGTCTTCAAGATCTGCTGCCAGCCAGCGGTTAAATTCTTCCTGATACATATTTATCACTCCTACCTGCTTTTTATCTAGTTTGTCCGTGACAACACTAACCATAATATACCATGATTCTTTTTTAACATCAATAAAACTCCGGCATTTTGAACCGGAGTTTTGGTGAAATTTATTCTCATTTTTCAACATTTTCCTGTATTTTCCTGTCGGAGCAGGAACTCTTTTGCAAGAAAATATTTCTCCTGTCTTCTCAGATCCCGTTCTGTCACTTCGAGCAGACGGGTCAGATCGCTGTTATGTTCCAGATCTGCCAGCTTGACTTTTCTTGCGATACGGTTTCCGCTCAACCGCTCAATATAAACCATATATGACATATCCTTCTCTCTGGTCAGCAGCCTGACTGCGTCCAGCACACTTGCCGGAAATCCTTCCGTCTCCAGCTCCGCCAGTGTCCACTTCGTATCTTCCACCACATCATGTAAGAGTGCAGTGCAGATTTCCTCTTCTGTCTCCATCTGCTCCGCAAGATGAAGCGGATGAAAGACATATGGTACACCGCTTTTGTCCACCTGCCCCTCATGGGCGGCATAGCAGATCTGCATCGCTTTTCTTGTCAGGGCGGTATAGCGGCTTGTAGTTTTTCTTACCATTTTCTCTTGAACTTTTATATCCGGCTTTTTCATCCTTATTCCTACTATTGTCACGGTTTTATTCAGATTTCCAGTGCATCCATTACTCTTTTTACTTTTTCAACAGAATCATCATCAACTTCTGTATCCCTGATCGTCTTAACAATCCTGTCCCGTCGTTTAAAAATCGTTCGCATAATACGTTCTATCCATGCAACGGGCAAAAGAAATGGGTATTTTTTTAAATAAGGATACTGATCTCTTATGATATACAGCGGCAGAAAAATGACATTCAGTTTACTTCCAATTTTCCCTCTTTTAACATTCTTGCTTTTCCCGCTGAATTCCACAACCCGGTTTGCCCGGTAATTGTGCATGGTGCCATAAACTCCACTGTCGATTATATATTCGGTCAGTTCCTCTGAAAGACGGCTTCCCTTTTTCTTTCCAAACCATACCTCTGACAGATCCTTCATCTGCTTTTCAAACTCTCCCAGCTGAATTTTCCTTAACTCTTCTTCAATATACTGCCAGTCCAGTTCCTCTTTCTTTGCATCAAGGAATACTTTGATATCAAGCACTGACCGGATTCCGCTTCCACCGGTTTTCATATGCTTGGCAAAATGTACGATCATAAAAATATAATAATCTTCCCAGGAAAATTCATAAACAGAAGTATGTCCCTCTTTCAGATGTAATTTCCGTTCCCATACATCTTCATAGTATTCTGTCCCATGGAAATTACCATCCAGTAAATGATGATGCATTTCTATCTTTGTAAACGGTCTACGCCAGTATATGTCATGATACCTTTTTTCTTCCGATTCACACTGATATCCTTTAGACAACAGGATCTCTTTTGCCTTTTCACTCTCTCCCCGGTATAAAAGATCCAGATCAGACATTGTCCGCATACTGGATTCCGGATAAAACTCCTTAATACAGATTCCCTTCAGCGGTACACAGTCTATCCCGGCTTCTTCAAATGCATCCAGTATCTCATTCAGGGAATATTTCTGTACAGCGTCTTTTCCCCGTTCCATCTGCCACCATTCTTCCAGTTTCTTCACCATTTTTTCCGGTGGTCTTTCCTCTTCAGGCATTTTATAAATTCCGCTGCATAAAATACCTTCGATTTTATGCGACCGGCTGATCTTATACAATTTCTCCCAGTCCACATTTTCTCCATTTTCAAATGGCTCTCCATCAAACATACCGGATCTTATAAGTTCAAATAGATATTCACACTGAACTTTCTCATACATCATCTGACTTTCTCCCTGACCCTGCTATTCTTCAATAATCCCTTTTTCACTGAGGTTCTTTACGAAGACATCTACATCTGCTTCTGCTGCTTCCTGATCCACATCATATTTTTCCAGAACCAGCTGCACCAGTTCTTCTTTTGTTCTTTCGGTGGAAAGGCTTTCCCATAAAAATGCTCCAGTCTTATTCATCTGGATCATCCCCTGAAATCCATTCGGATCACCACCGACCGGAAGAACCACATACCGTCCTGCAAGTTCTCTTATAATAAATCCTTTTTTTAATTTCATCTGTGTCTCCTTTTAATACATTCTGCTTCATTTTTTCAGAATTTTATTATCTCATCTTCTCATATGCCATCTTTACAGCTTCTTCTGATATATCACACTGCATCCTGTAGATTGGTACTTCTGTTAAAATCTGATTCATGATTTCCAGCATCTTATCAAGATATTTTTCATTTCTCGGCCGGATCGTCTGCTGAAGGATCAACAGGATCGCTTCTGCCGGCTCAATTCTCCTGATCTGATTCTCCCCCCGTTCCAGCATACAGATTCCCTGAAGTCTGACTTTTCTGTTCACATTTTCGTCTGTCTTTCCACTGAAAGGTGTTCCATACGCATACCAGCCATCAGGGTTTCTGTAAAGAACCGGCTTATCATCATTGATAATAACCGCCTTTTCTTCCCCAAAATATTTCTGCCATTGCTTTGTATGGGTCGACTTTCCAGTTCCACAGGGAGCTGAAAAAAGATACGCTTTTCCATCCACTGCAACAGCTGATGCATGAACCATTATTCCACCATAATTCAATATCTTCCGGTTAAACTCTTCTCCTGCATATATATACTCTAACCAGTCATCTGCAATAGATAGATGCAGCTTATGCTGTTCATTATGGTATTTCTCATTATATTTCAATGAAATATCCGGTACAAAATCCTCTCTCTTTTCCTGCGATCCCAGCTCATATGGAGCCATTTTTCCTCTCAATTTTTCATATTTTGGAGTATATTCCACAATCCATTCTGCAATCTTATAATACATCTGCGTTAATCCTTTTCTACTTTAAAAAGCTCTGATGATCAGACATCAGAGCTTTCTTTTTCTGCAATGAATATCGTTAGCTTTGAATCACAACTAAACCATGACCAGTTAACCGATTATTCTATTATTTTACAGTAACTCTGTTCTCCTCTGAGAATACGTACTTCGTATCGGTTCCATTTGTCAGTTTTGCATAAACTACACCACGGGCTGTCTTTCCTGCCGGAACATTATTAACTGCTACACCGAACTGATAGGTGCATGTATATTTCTTTACTGCTACTTTCTTACCGACTGCTGTAAATGTATTTCCATCAAATGTATACAGCTCTGGCATATTTGTCTTATTCCTACCTGTCCAGATTACTCCACACTCTTCTACTCTGTATCCTTTCGGAACAACAATCTGTCCCATAAATCTGACATTTCCGCTTCTATCTGCATTCTTACTTGCAACATATGCATTATCCATCTTCGCCTGTGCTTCTACTTCAACCTTTTTATCATAGACACTTGTAAATGTTCTATCTCCGGCTAATCTGAATGAATATGTTGCTTTAGTAGAAACTACTTTGCCAGAAGCATCTTCCCAGCCTGCAAAGGTATGTCCCTCTTTTTCTTCGGCTGTTATAGTTACCAGATCGTTGTACTGACCTCTTGCATAAACCTGACCATTAACAGTTACAATATAACATATATCAACCTGAATTGTAAAGATTGCAGTTACTCCTTCATATGCAACTGTAATTTCTTTTGTACCAACTGTTGCAGAATCAAATCCTGAAATCTGATATTCATCTTCGGTCAGAACCTTTTCTGTTCCATCACTGTATACAGCTTTTACTTCCATTCCTTCTGTTTTGAGAGCTTCATCTCCTTTGAGATAAGTTGTCTTTGTCGGAGGTGTCACTTTCAGACTTTCCAGTATAACAATCTTCCTGAATGTAACACAAATGGTGTGATTACCTGTAACACTGTTGAAAGTATATGTATTATCTGTCAACTCAACAGCCTTGTCATCCACCTTAACACTGTCAACCTCGTATCCTTCATCCGCTTCTACTGTATACATCTGCGAAGTTCTGTTATATACTTCTTTTTCACCTGCTGGTGTGATCGTTCCACCTTTATCGGCTGTTGCTGCAATCGTATATTTTGTCTGAATCTCAGCAATCTTATCCAGAATGTCTTTTTTGACCTGATCAACTTCTTCCTGCGTATTGGCAGAAGTCATGCTGCTTCCAGTTTTTATGAAAGTTTCAAGTTCTGCAAGTGCTTCTTCAGAATACTGGATCTTTTCTTCACTATTTACAAGTGCCTTTGCTTGTTCAACCGCATTTCGCAGTTCTTCAAGATCAACAGTATTGACTTTCTCAACAAGTTCAACATCAAATTTGTCTGTCTGTGGTGAATCTGTAGCTGGAGCTGTAAAGATCAGCACCCCATCTCCCGGAGTCGTAACTGTCACAGTAAATTCTGCTGTTCCAGCTGTCAGCTTTCCATTTACTTTTGTATGATTTACAGCAATTTTGCCATATGTAATCTTCGCATCCTGCTCAGACCATATGTAGGTGTTGTCATTTGATTCAGCTCCACTTCGGTAGGTTACTGTAAACTTATAAGTTCCGGCATAATCTGCATGGTACGGAATTTTAATCGTATCTTCATCGTTAAAGCAATTCACATATTTTCCATTACTTGCCCAGCTTTCACTCGCAACCTGAAGCGGCCATTTTCCACTTTCGTCTTTGCTGTTTACGACATTCTCCAGCTGTGCATACTCAGCCTCAAGAACTTTCTTTCCATTTTCTCCCTTTTCAGTCGGGAATACAAAGCGGTTGTTCTCTGTATAGTGTGTCATTGCAAAAACTGCCTGGATTGTATGGTTTTTGCTGACATTGTCAAAAGTATACTGTGCTACAGCACCCTCTGATGCTCCATCGACAATTACATCTTTAATTTCATATCCATCATCCGGAACTATACTTACAGTCAGACTGTCACCCTTGACAACAGATACTTTTCCATTTTCAATGCCTTCCGCAGCAATACTTCCGCCCTGTCCGGCATCTGCTGTAATGTCAAAATGTTCTATTTCTGTAAATTTTGTTGGTGTAATTAACAGTTTATCCAACTGTGGTGCACCGTTCACATCTACTGGCGTTAAAACCAGCGTACCAGTTCCAGGAACTGTAACAACCAGATCAAACTCAACCGTTCCTACCTGCAAGGTTCCATCTTTATTTGTACCTTTGGTCACAACATTTCCTGCTTCGATCTTTCCATTTTTCTCAGACCAGGCAATCTTATTTTTATCCTTAGTATCTCCACTACGATATGTTGCTACCACATGGTAGGTTCCTGCTTTTGGAGCATTATAAGCATATTCTACTGAATCTGTACCTTTATCGGTCTGATTCATGGAATTGATGTATTTACCATTACTTGCCCAGCTTTCTTTTCCAATCTCACATTTGTAATTTTCATTTCCACAGGCTTCTGTAATAGTTGTTGCAAATTCAGCCTCCAGAATCTTACTGGTTCCAAGTTCCTGCGGAAATTGGAATCTGTCATCTGCTGTGTATTTCGTACGTACAATCGCCTCTGTTGTTGCTGCTTCAAGTGCAAGATAGGCATTCACAACTGCCTCTTTTTCTGATGCTTCATTATCCAGTACACTCTGTGCTGCCTGTAATGCTGCACTGACATTATTCCAACCGGACAGATAGACCTCTTCATGCTCTTTATTTACTGTCGAAACCAGAGTTTCAAGATCCGTCTTTGTAATTCCATCAATATCACGGATTGTCACTTTTGCAGAACTGTCCATTCCAACCACCGGATCATCACTGGTCAGTACCAGTGTAAAATAAACCTCTGCCGCTTCTTCCGCAATATGGTTTGTTACCGCAGCAGGATCTATCACCTTTTCTTTTTCTCCATCTGCAAGTGTCACCTCCGGGATCAGTTCTGTATTAAAATGCTTCTGAATCGCACTTCCCGGATTTGGCTCAAGTTTTGCTGTGATCGTTCCATTTGTACCACCTACACGCCTGATCTTAACAGCCAGACTGCTTCCTTCATTTACTGTATAGGAGGTATTTTCGATCTCCAGCATTCCTTTTCCACCATTATTGATCACATATGCTGCCTCTACTCCTATCGCTTTCGTGCTCTTTGTTACAAGCTTTAGTGTATGGGAGCCATCTTCCAGATCAGCCGACTCAAAAATCCTGGTTCCTGTTGTTCTGGAAGTTGCCGAGGTATCAATCGTCTCAACAAGCTTGTCATCAATATATACATCAGCCGTACCATGTCCCGGATCCTTTGTTCCCATCAGATACACTTTCGTTCCATTAAATGTATAGGTAAAGCTTGCATCTGCCTTATCAGAATATGTATTCTGTCCATTAATATACTGGGTTCCTGTCTGTGCATGCCATCCTGAAGAATCGAAATTAAATTTAGATGTATCATTTACACTTGTTGTATCCATTCCTTCCGGTGCTGTTCCGCTTAACTGGAATCCCTCACTGGCTTTGTAAATACCAATTTCACTGAGCATCGGTACTTTGCCTTCCGATGTACCTACAGTGATTTTGACCTGCGTTGCAGAAACAGGAGAGGTTCTGATCAACCGCTTTGCACCTACCGTCACCCCTGACTCCATGGTCTGCCAGCCGGCATTGTCATTTGCCTTATATTCTACTTTATAACTGTTGATCCTCTGTCCGTTCTGAATTGCCTCTTCGATTGATACGACATCAAACTTCTTAGCTGACTTCCACTTAACTGTGATACTGCCTTCCTTCGTACCATCTTCTGTTGTCCAATAGGTGGCATCATCTCCATCGACTGTATTTCCAGGCTTAAAGTCTACATCATTTCCACGGACATTGCTTGCTTCCACTGTTGTTCCACTTGCTGCAGCAAGATTGGTCTGGAAGGTCTTCTGGATATTATCACCAAATTCTTTGACTCTTTCCAGAATCGCATCATCTATTGTTCCTTGATTATTTGGTGGAACATTTAAAAGAAGTGTTGCGTTATGTCCGACAGACCGGAAATACATCTCTGAAAGCTGTGCAAGCGTTCTCGGAGACTTCTTGGCATTTCCCCAGAACCACCCCGATGTAATTCGGGCATCAGCTTCCGGCACCGTCCACTGGTTTCCCTCTTCATATCCATTGGAAAATCCGTCTCTGGCATCTCCTTTATAATCACCCTCATTCTGGCTTGGATCATTATAAATCTGTCCATCACGGACAATGGATTTTGCCCATGTTGTATCATCTGCAAATCCATCCTCATTTCCGATCCAGCGGACAGTTGTCTTTGTTCCGGCTCCGAACAGCATACAGTCTGAAGTGTACGTCTCTCCGGTGACAGAATTAACAGCACCTTTTCCCTCATATTTCTGGATTGTACTGTACCATCTGTCAAAATCATATGTCTGCGGACGGTTGGTATATCCATTGGCACCATCCATCCATACTTCAACAAAATGTCCATGGTTACCGTATTTGTCATTACTCAGGATCTCTTCCAGCTGATGATTATAATAATCATTATACGCATTGTCCTTTGTTCCGCCGTCTGCCCCAAATGTGGATTCAGCCACATCCCATGGTGAAAGATAGAGTCCCATATCCATATCATATCTGGTACATGCCGCAGAGATTTCTTCCAGAATATCTCCCGAATAATTTGTACTTTCTATATCATAGGTCGTCCATTTACTTTTCCAGATACAGAATCCATCATGGTGCTTTGCCGTTACGATCAACTTTTTGAACCCTGCATTATACAGAGTTTTCACCAACGTCTCTGCATCAAATTTCTGAGCATCTGTCAATGGGAAAATCTGTGCCTCAGTCTTTCCTGCATAAAGTTTGCTCTGTGTTGTTGTATCAAATCCCCATTCCAGTTCATTAAAGGTATTTGGTCCAAAATGGCAGAACGCAGCCAGTTCATCCTTCTGATACTTGTACTGATTATCATTTGGTACTGTCTCATCCGGTTCCGGCTCCGCTGTTCCATTGTCTGTACACTGGGAATCAGTAATTCCAGCTTCTGCTGCTGACACTGTAACTGATGAAAATCCAACAGAACCAAATACCGTAGTAACACTGAGAATCATTCCCATGATAAACGATATCGTCTTCTTTTTCATTTTCTTCCTCCTTGCATTGAATCTGATCTGCTATGACACACTTATCTCTTGTATCTGCGTAAAGTGTGCATAGAAAAAATCGTTTACAATTATTATATACTTTTTTTTAACCCTTTTCTCGTTTTTTTCTATCATATTTATACCATAATTTATACAATTCAGAACTATCAACCAAAAGAGACTCCGGTGGGAAACCACCGGAGTCTCTTTTTTCATCCGCTTTTAAATTTCAATATCGCCTTTTAATTATTAATCAAACAGGTCCGGGTCTCCACCATCACCCTCAGAACCATTACCACCATCGGTTATATCGAATTCACTTACCACTTGATTTGTACCATTAGCCATAAAGATCCTATTTCTAAAATCTATAATCTCCATTTCAAGCTTCTCGTAATTATTCTTCATTCTTTTCACCTTCTTCATTTAATTTTCAATTCTGACAACTTTTTTATTTTACTGTTACGCTGTTCTCCTCTGAGAATACGTACTTCGTATCGGTTCCATTTGTCAGTTTTGCATAAACTACACCACGGGCTGTCTTTCCTGCCGGAACATTATTAACTGCTACACCGAACTGATAGGTGCATGTATATTTCTTTACTGCTACTTTCTTACCGACTGCTGTAAATGTATTTCCATCAAATGTATACAGCTCTGGCATATTTGTCTTATTCCTACCTGTCCAGATTACTCCACACTCTTCTACTCTGTATCCTTTCGGAACAACAATCTGTCCCATAAATCTGACATTTCCGCTTCTATCTGCATTCTTACTTGCAACATATGCATTATCCATCTTCGCCTGTGCTTCTACTTCAACCTTTTTATCATAGACACTTGTAAATGTTCTATCTCCGGCTAATCTGAATGAATATGTTGCTTTAGTAGAAACTACTTTGCCAGAAGCATCTTCCCAGCCTGCAAAGGTATGTCCCTCTTTTTCTTCGGCTGTTATAGTTACCAGATCGTTGTACTGACCTCTTGCATAAACCTGACCATTAACTTTTACAACATAGCTCTCATTTACTGTTACTTCAAAAGTTGTTGTAAGATTTTTATATGTAACTGTAATTACTTTTGTACCGGCTGTTGTGGAATCGAGTTCGCTTACTGTATAGTCTGTTACAACCTGTGAACCATTGTTGTTGTCATAAGCTGTTACTACAAGACCTGCTGTGTCGAGATTTTCTTCTCTTTCGTATGTAACTTTAGTCGGCTGAGTTGTTACTGCAATACTTTCTACTGCAATTTCTACAAGATCTTCTTTTGCTGCATTAAGAGCTGTTACTGCTGCATCAACTGCATCCTGCTCTGCCGCATCATCTGCCTTCAGTGCCTCTGCTACTTCAAGTGCTTCCCGCAGTTTTGCAAGGGATGCTGATGTATATGTCTCCGTCTGGGCAACCAGTTTTGTTGCTTCCGTAATTGCTGCATTTAACGTTGTCTTATCAACATTTGATACTAAAGAAACTGCCTCTACCTGAAATTTATCTGTCTGTGGTGCTGCATTGCCAGAAATTCCACTCAGTACAAGCACTCCTTCTCCCGGAGTCGTAATTTTAACTTCAAATTCTGCTGTATGAGTTTCTCTTGCACCATCCTGTGCCCCAGCTGTTACACTGCCACTTGTAATTTTATTACTTTCCTCTGACCAGGCAAATCCATTAGCATTCGAACCACTGCGATAAAATACCGTAAATTTATAAGTTCCTGCTTTTTCTGCTGTATATGGGATTTTCACTGTATCATGCGTGTTCAGGGCATCAACATAATATCTATTTTCACACCAGGCACCAGCCTTAATTCCCAATGGATAAACTCCACCATAGGCATCCCTGTCATCACTTGAATCATTTGTTAATTCACCAAATTCTGGTTCAAGCGTTGTGCTTGCACCAACTTTACTTGGAAATACATACGGATTTTCCGCTGTATAAGCTGTAATAGAAGATGTCGATGTCAGCGTAATATCAAACTTATCCAGCTGCGGTCCACCTGAACCATCCGCCGTCAGAATCAAAGTACCAGCACCCGTTTTCATAACATCGAGATCAAACTCTACCTGATTGAAATTAGCTACACTCCCAGCTCCTGCAGTCACTTTTATAGGTAAAACTTTTCCCGACTCTTCTTTAACAGTAAATCCATTCTGGACATTTCCGCTACGATACCGAACTGTGACATGATAACATCCAGTTTGGGCTGCTGTATATGCATACTTTAATGAATCACAGTTATTTCCACTCATTTCAAAATTTTTCACTAATTTCCCTGCACTCGCACCGGCTATGCTTTCAGTACCTAAGTGCCATTGAGTCCCACATACATCAGAATATTCCGTTGCAAGTTCTGCCTCTAAAGTTTTTGTCGATCCATCAGTTGGAAATTCAAATGGATTTTCCGTTGTATAACGATTTGCATCCCATCCCGTCGTTGCATGCACAACGGTACTTGCCGGCAATATTCCGGCAGTTGTCACTACTGCACATGCACATGCCATGGCAGTAATTTTTTTGAAGTTCTTGATTTTCATTACTTCTTTCCTCCTTAAAATAATATTTCTATGATGATTCAATCTATGTCTCAATTTTGAGCATAAATCATCACGCTACACAAAATATATTTTACTCTCTATCTGCCTTCTCTGCTTGCTATATTTCACCTTATTTCTTTATATTTTTATCTAATTCGGAACTTTTTTTTTCAAAACACCCTATTTTTTTCACCACTCCCTTAATACTTTTAATATCTGAACATCGCAAATAAATATTCAACAAAATCAACATTCCTTGCTTTACTCACATTTAGTTTATCATTTTTTCTCTAAAAATACTTGCTTTTTTTTACTTTTTCTATTTTTATTTTGTCTGATTCGGAACTTTTTGTACTTTTGCCCAGGTTAGTCCATTATATTTTTCTTTTTTCCTACAAATTCACTTTGAAATAGGGTATTATAGTAATAACGAATCAACGCAGGAGGAATGATTATGATTATATCTACCAGGGGAAGGTATGCACTTCGTGTCATGATTGATCTGGCCGGACAAGATCCGAATACTTATACGCCACTCAAGGAAATCGCATCACGGCAGGAGATTTCTGAAAAATATCTTGAAAATATTCTCAAGTCTCTTGTTACCGGTGGTCTGATCTTTGGACTTCGCGGAAAAGGCGGTGGCTATAAGCTCACTAAGAAGCCGGAGGATTATACGATTTCTTCCATTCTCCGTCTCACAGAGGGATCTCTTGCACCGGTGGCATGTCTTGAAGAAAATGCGACTGAATGTGCAAGGGAAGCAGTCTGCCCTACCCGCCCGCTTTGGGAAAAGCTCGATACGCTGATCCAGGATTATCTTGGCAGTGTCTCACTGAAAGACCTGATCGACGGAACTGTCTGATGAAAAGGATACCGGGGAATTTTTCAGGCTTAATTCCTGCCGGCAGGTAAAATGAACTGTCAGGAAGGAAAAGGCTCTACAGATTTTGCCGTATGTCTGACAGGCAAAGAGCGTTCCTCCCGGATGACTGCACATCCATGGAGCAACGCTCTTTCTTCTAAGTATTATACCTTAAAGCGGTATCCGACTCCCCAGATCGTTTCAATATACTGTGGATGGGATGTATCATATTCGATCTTTTCACGGATCTTCTTGATATGCACAGTAACTGTTGCAATATCTCCGATCGACTCCATATCCCATATCTCGCGGAATAACTCTTCCTTTGAATAGACATGGTTCGGATGTCCTGCCAGAAACGAAAGCAGATCGAACTCTTTTGTTGTAAAGGAGCGTTCCTCACCGTTCACCCAGACGCGTCTCGCTGTCCGGTCGATCTTGAGTCCGCGGATCTCTATCACATCATTCTGTTCTACAACACTTCCGATCAGACGCTCATATCTTGCAAGATGAGCCTTCACGCGTGCGACCAGTTCACTTGGGCTAAACGGCTTCGTCATATAATCATCCGCACCAAGTCCCAGTCCACGGATCTTGTCAATATCATCTTTCTTTGCTGAAACCATAATGATCGGAGTATTTTTCTGCCCACGGATCTGACGGCAGATCTCAAATCCGTCCACTCCCGGCAGCATCAGATCTAAAATGATCAGGTCAAATTCTACTGCAAGTCCTCTCCGAAGTCCTGTCTCTCCGTCATTTGCTACTTCTACTTCAAATCCACTCAGCTCCAGATAATCTTTCTCGAGATCTGCAATGCTTTCTTCATCTTCCACGATCAAAATACGTTTACTCATTCACCGGTACCTCCTGATACTTCCTTATTACAAAATACATCGTAGTACCAACGCCCTCTTCGCTGGTAGCCCAGATATTTCCTCCATGCTCCTCCACAATCTTCTTCACGATTGAAAGTCCGATACCACTTCCTCCCTTTGAAGAATTTCTTGAAGCATCCGCACGATAGAACCGGTCAAAGATAAACGGCAGATCCTTTGCCGCAATTCCTCTTCCATTGTCTCCCAGCTCTATCTGGATAAAATCTCCCACGTCCTTTACATCCATCGTAATCTCCACCTTCGGTTTATCTGTATACTTCAGCGAATTCGATACGATATTATTGATGACTCTTCTTAACTGTTCCGGATCTACGATCACTTTACAGTCATCATCCATAAAGTTCCGGTATGTGAACTCTGCCCCCTTTGACTCCAGCTCCATACTCAGATCTTCTGCACAGTCTCCAAAATAACCTTTTGCAGAGATCGTTGTGAAATTATATGGAATCCTGTTCGTATCGATCTTGGAGTAAAGGGTCAGCTCATTGATCAGAAGATTCATCTCATTAGCCTTATTATAAATGGTTCTGATGTATCTGTCCATCTTTTCCGGTGTATCTGCCACACCGTCCATAATTCCTTCCACATAACCTTTGATCGCTGTGATCGGAGTTTTCAGATCATGTGAAATATTACTGATCAGTTCCTTATTTTCCCGGTCAAACGCAACCTTTTCCTCTGCCTGTGCCTTCAGCCGAAGACGCATTTCCTCAAAATCCTTGCAAAGCTGCCCGATCTCATCATCATTTTCTGCCTTGATCTCAAAATCCAGATTTCCTTCTTTGATATTCCTCGCCGCTTTCTGTAATTTTTGCAGCGGCACCGATACCGCACGATAAATCCATATGATCAACAATGCTGCCGTGATGGATACAACGATCAGATACATCTGCTGGATCTCCGTTGCCTTTTCCGGTACGAATGCACGCATCATCACTCCGGTAAAAAGCATTGGAAATACCATAACCACCATAAATACGATAATGAGTTTTGTCTTAAGCTTCATTTGCAGCTCCTTTCCGAAAATCGAGTATGATTAACGAAAGGTGTCTGAACCTTTTCAGGAGATCAGACACCTTCTTTTGATACTTCTGCTTATTTACAGACTCTACAAGTATTTCTTTAATTTTTGAGGTATTCTTTCACTTTACAGATATTTCTTTAAATCTTCTGCCTTGTCAAGCTTCTCCCACGGAAGATCCAGGTCATTACGTCCAAAATGTCCGTAAGCGGCTGTCTGCTTGTAGATCGGTCTTCTCAGATCCAGCATCTTAATGATTCCTGCCGGGCGGAAATCAAAATTCTCACGAAGGATCTCAACCAGCTTTGTATCAGATAACTTTCCTGTACCAAATGTATCAACTGCGATAGAAGTCGGCTGTGCCACACCGATAGCATAAGAAAGCTGGATCTCACATTTCTTTGCAAGTCCTGCTGCTACGATATTCTTTGCTGCATAACGTGCTGCATAAGCTGCAGAACGGTCTACCTTTGTGCAGTCTTTTCCTGAAAATGCTCCGCCACCGTGACGTGCCATTCCACCATAAGTATCAACAATGATCTTACGTCCTGTCAGTCCGCTGTCTCCGTGAGGTCCGCCAATTACAAACCGGCCTGTCGGATTTACAAAGAATTTCGTCTCATCATCTACCAGCTCTGCCGGGATGATCTCATCGAATACATACTTTTTGATATCCTCATGAATCTGCTCCTGCGATACTTCCGGGTCATGCTGTGTAGAAAGGACAACTGCATCCAGACGCTTTACAGAACCATCTTCACTGTACTCTGCAGTTACCTGAGTCTTTCCGTCCGGACGCAGGTAAGTCAGTGTTCCGTCTTTACGAACTTTCGTAAGCTGAAGTGCAAGCTTATGTGCCAGTGCGATCGGATATGGCATATACTCTTCTGTCTCATCAGAAGCATAACCGAACATCATTCCCTGATCTCCTGCTCCAATGGCTTCGATATCTTCATCTGACATTTTATTTTCTTTTGCTTCCAGAGCCTTATCAACTCCCATCGCAATATCTGTTGACTGCTCATCCAGGGTTGTAAGTACACCGCAGGTATCTGCATCAAAGCCATATTTTCCTCTTGTATATCCGATCTCACGAACTGTATCACGGACGATCTTTTGGATATCCACATATGCTTTTGTAGTGATCTCTCCCATAACCATGACAAGACCTGTTGTACAGCATGTCTCACATGCAACACGGCTCATCGGATCCTGACGCATCAGCTCGTCCAGAATCGCATCTGAAATCTGATCACACATCTTATCCGGATGTCCCTCTGTAACTGACTCGGATGTAAATAAAATTTTTTCCTTTTCCATAAGTTCTCCTTTCATTCACTTTCTCTTCTGCTTGCTGCTTTCGCGTAACGACGCCTGCGTCCGCCTGACCTGCCCCGCGGAACCTCGATTCCGCTTCGCTTCATCTCGGTCGCGGGCGGCCTGC
>NZ_CAKRGI010000001.1 GCF_934330165.1 uncultured Mediterraneibacter sp. | reverse complement strand
CGATTTTTTACATATGATAGAGCGAGGGCATCACTCTATCATCTAATCTGATGATTTTGCGACACCCTCTTTTTTGCAGCGGGAAAAATATTCTATGTTTTCAATAGTTGATTTCCGTCAGAAATAATCCATCAGACGGACAGAAATTTCCAGGAGTTTCATTTCCTTCAAAAATAGAAAGAATACAGTCAGGGGAACGCTTTCCCTGACCGATTTCCAGTAAGGTTCCAACAATGAGCTGTGGCATGGACGGAAGGAAAGCATTTGCAGTAAGACGGAAGGAAAGTAGTTCTTTATTCTGTATAAAATCAAGATAAAGCAGTTCTTTTTTTGTCCCTTTCTTTTTCCGTACAGGGGAAAAAGATTGAAAATCATGCTTTCCGATCAGACAGGGGGCAGCCTGTTTCATCAAAGCAAGATCAGGAGCAGGAAAAAAATGAGCCTGATATCTGGAACGGAATACATCATAAACCGAAGCAGTGCAGACATTGTATTCGTAAGTATAAGTATGGATTCCGAGATCCGCACGGAAACGTCCGGAAACCGGTAAAAGAGAAAGTACTTTGATATCCATGGGAAGATACTGGTTTATCTGCTTTTTCAGTACTTCTGGTGAACATGGTAAATCTGCTTCAAAAGAACAGACCTGACAGGAAGCGTGTACACCCGGTTCAGTTCTGATGGCTGCATGAAGTATTACAGGATGTCCGAGCAGTCGTGTAAGAACCTGCTCCAGTTTATAACTGACAGTTTTTACTGCTTTTTCATTTTTTGTCCATCCAAGGTAACGGGTTCCATCATATTGAAGAGTCATTTTAAAATTATTCATGGTAAAATCCTCAGTTATTCATAAGAATTATTGTATCAGAAAATTCATATTTTCAGACGTACTCATTTTAATAAAAAATATCAGAAAAGTACAGAGTACAATGCAGATTTTTCTGAGCCATATTATCTGGCACAGGTACTGTCAACAGTAAGAATTATTTTGCCCGATGGGAACCAGAACAATCACATGACAAGCAAGGAAAAGAATGATATGATAAAAACTGTCAGAAATTATGAGGTGAACGAAAATGAATGAAATAAAAAAAGAACATGAAATGGAACTGGAAATAGAAAGAACCGTATCGGATTCGCGGGTAGAGACGGTTCATATGGTACGCCCGAACCATATGAATGCGGCAGGCAGATTGTTCGGAGGACAGCTGATGCAGTGGCTGGATGAAGTTGCGGGACTTGTAGCAAAACGCCATATCAGAGGAAATGTTATTACGGCTTCTGTCGACAACCTCAGATTCATTCATGGTGCATATCAGGGAGAAATGGTTGTTATCATCGGAAAGGCAACTTATGTTGGAAGTTCTTCTATGGAAGTGCGGGTGGATACTTATGTGGAGCATCTTTCAGACGGAATGCGTTATCCAATTAATCGAGCTTATTTTACAATGGTAGGACTGGATGAGAATGATAAACCATGCAGAATACCAAGGCTCACTATCAAGTCAGAAGAAGAAAAAGCAGAATGGGAAGCAGCGGAAAAGAGAAGAGAAATGAGGATGCACAGGCGGAAGGAAGGTTTTTGAAAATAGAATTGTTGAGGTGATACACAGTGAAGCAACAAAAATTATTAAGTCTGATTCGCCAGGCCATTGAGGAGTATCATATGCTGGAAGCCGGAGACAGAGTTGCTGTAGGAGTCTCAGGCGGAAAGGATTCTCTGACATTACTTTATGCAATGAGGCAGTTGCAGAGATTTTATCCGAAAAACTTTGAATTATCTGCGATTACATGCAATGTGGGATTTGAGGGGATGGATTTTACCGGCGTTTCAGATTTCTGCGACAGTTTGCAAATCCCCTATGAGCAGGTTGACACAAAGATTGCCGAGATTGTCTTTCAGGAAAATCCGGAGATAAGACCATGCTCTCTGTGTGCGAAGCTGAGAAAAGGTGCAATGTATAAACGGTTAGCTGAGCTTGGAATCAATAAAATAGCCTATGCACATAATAAAGATGATTTCATAGAGACCGCTCTCATGTCTTTAATCTATGAGGGGAGATTTTATGCATTTCCGCCGGTGACGATTTTGCCTGAAGCCGGAGTAACGGTTATTCGTCCGATGATGTATGTTCCGGAAAAAGGAGTTGCCAATTTTGTAGTGGAACAGGGAATCCAGATCGTGAAAAATGCATGTCCGGTAGACGGATCGACAAAAAGAGAATATGCCAGGCAGCTTATGGAGCAGATTAACAGGGAGACCCCCGGGGCAAAGGACAGGATGATGCATGCGATTGTGAGTGGAAGATTTTCAGATTGGCCGGAATAAAATTGTATTTGTTGAAGAGAAAATATGCACGCAGCAGCAAGTGCGGATATTGGGCTTTTCAAGTCAGAAAGCGTTCCTCGCACCGGGACATTTTCTCCCAACAAATACGAAATTTCAAATAAGAAGTAGAAAGCCGGAAGGTTACCAACTAAGATATTATATCCTGCGTTTTGCAGGTCGTTTATCCTGGTCGATAACCATCCGGCTTCTTTCTATCGTTTTTAAATTTGCATTGTTGAGTGAATACGCTGCAGAGTCGGAAAAAACTTCTTACTGCGATGGGCAGCGGAAAGCAGGGTGTTCCTGAGCAGGTGCATTAGCAGGAGCGTTCCGAAGACACTTTGCAGCGTTTGTTAGAGAAAGTAAATCGAGTGCCATTGCACGAAGATTTCCACTTTCGAGTTACAAACGGTCAACGGGCTGAGGTAAAGCGGGCTCTGCACTGCGAAGGAATATCTCTGCTTTCCGCGTCCGATTCGTCACTAAGAATTTATATGCCTTCTAAGCGTATCACCCCAACAAATACAAATTTCACCCAAGATGTTTTCTGAATACGGTTCTGGTCATTTCCATCATCCGGTCGATCTGAGCCTGCTCTTCCGGGGACTTTCCCTCTTTTAGAACTTCCAGAATCAGAGAAACTTCTTCAGGAGTAAAGCGAAGCCCTTTTCTATTGGCATTGGTGATCAGACTGAGCATGACCGGGGCGAGATTGCGTCCGGTCTTGCCCTGAGTCTGTTGTGCTGCCAGTCTGATCAGTTCCAGCTTGGCTGGGTCGATTGATTTCATTGCAGGATGGTTCATCCATTGTTCCATTTGTTAGATCTCCTTTCTGATTTAACGGTTGAGAAATATTGGCTGATGCAGTAGAAGAGGTCAGTGCATGTGCAAAAAGTTCATTACAGGTATTGAAAGTGTTGCGTTGTTCAGGAGTAAGCAGATTCGTAAGAAAACTGAGAGGAGAGTCCTGGGTGTTTTCAAATTCATTTTCAGAACTGTTTCCGAATCCCGAATTTTCAGGGTCAGGAGAAAAATCCTGAAATAACTGTACCATAGACATCATTTCTTTCATATTTTTCAGATTTTCAGTCATCTGACGCTCAGATTCGGTCAGATAAGGAGCGAGTACCTCAAGAATTTCTTCATAGGAAAAGGAAGTGGATAAGGAATGTGCTTTTAAAGGTGATTCTGAGAATGTATACCCAGAAGAAAATAGTTCCAAAGTTCTCTGAAGCTCCGAAAATTTAATCCATGTGGCAAGCATCCGTTGCTGAGGAAAAGAAAGAAAAGGGAGCAGGAGTTTCAGAATACGAAACTGCACCGGGGTTGTGAGTTCATCAAGAAGCGTCATGGGAGAAGGTTTATCCATAAAAAGAGTTCCTGACTGCGGCGTTGTAAATATATATGCGTAGCTTTCTAAAAAAATGTTCATACTATAATAAGAAAGAACAAAATAAAAAGAAAAGAGGAAAAGAAAATGTCAGGAAAACTGATCATTGAAGGAAATGCTGTCTATGAACTGGATGAAGAATGTATGCTCAGAAAAAGACTGGATCAGACAGATAAAGAAGAAAAACGAGAAGCAGAACGCTGGGTGGCCGGTAAATATCCGAAGGAAGATACAAAAAGTAAACGAACAGAACGCAGAGATACAAAGTGCGATTCGAAGGAATTGTAGCTGATAAAAGAAAGAGGGGATGAAGAAGTCCCCTCTTGTAAAAGTAATACTTATGATGAAAAATCAGAAATGTTTCAGAAAATCAAAAGAATCAGCATCCGCAACCGCTGTTGCATCCGCATCCATTACCACAGCCGTTGGTGAGACCAAGTCCGTTGCCGCATCCACCGCAGCAGATAAGAAGCAGGATGATCCACAGACAACTGTTATCGCCGCCACAGCCATTGTTGCATCCAAATCCATTGCCGCATCCACCACAGCAGATGAGAAGAAGAATGATCCACAAGCAGGAATTCATTCCGTTACCACATCCATTGTCACATCCGCATCCGCAGTTTGTAGCTGTTAATTCACTCATGTTAAATCCTCCAGATAGATTTATTTTACAATCTTATAGTATGCCGGAGAGAAAAAAGTGTTCCGGCAGGATTTAAGAATTTAGCAGATTTGCAACATGAAGTAATCCCCAGCCGGATTCTGTGCCTGGGATCGGCTGACAGGAGTTGTGAAGCCGAAGCTTTGCTTCAACATTTGAAAGATCGGGATATTTGGAAAGCAGACAGGCGATAGCACCGGTTACGACAGGTGTTGCCATGGAAGTTCCGGTTTTGGCAATATAGGGCTGTGAAGAAAGGAAAGGCGGACGTTGAAAAAGGGCCGGACGTACAGAAGCAGACTTCATGGAAGAAATATAGCGGCTGTTGCAGCTGATGATTCCTGTACCGGGAGCAAATACATCCGGTTTCTTTATGCAGTGGTCGGTCGGTCCGCGGCCGGAATAATTGGAAGAGGAATGTCCTGTCCGAAAAAGTGGCAAAGTATCAGGGACACCGACGGTGATTACTTTGGGGCTTGTGCCGGGAACAGAGACCGTACCCGGGAGAGGTCCGTAATTGCCTGAAGAAACTACAACCGTCAGTCCAAGATCCCACAGATGTTCCACTGCATCGAGAAGAAGTTTTTTTTGTCCGGGAGGAAGTGTAGGCCGGCTGCCGACAGAAATATTTACAAGGTGAAGAGGATAAGAATCTTTTATTTTCAGAATCCAGTCGATCCCTTTCAATACAGTCTGGATGTTTCCGTTTCCTTCGTGGTCGAGGACTTTACAGATCAGAAGATCCGCATCAGGTGCAATACCGGCATAAAGACCGGAAGAGACCTGACCGCTTCCGGCAAGGATGCCTGCAACATGAGTCCCATGACCACTGTCATCGTGAAGTGAGACGGAGGGAGTGGAAGAAGTAAAATCCTGGAAATCAAGGATACGACCGGAAAAATCAGGGTGGGCTGATATTCCGGTATCTAAGATTGCTGCACAGATCCCTTTTCCCAGGCAATGGTTTGAGCGGGTATCGCTGCACCAGTAATGAATGGTTTGTTTAACCCATTTCATAGGAAAGTCCTTTTTATTTAATGTATTCATAAGAGAATGCCATGGTGTTATCTGCCAGAAAATTTACCGGGTAAAGAGATTGAAAGATGAAATGTAAGATGTAAAGAAAAAATACTTGACAAGAAGAATCCTTTCCTGTATGATAGCAGAGGTGAAGATAATGAATAAGTTTTTAGAGCAGGCATTATTGTATGATTTCTACGGAGAACTGCTGACGGAGCATCAGAAAGATGTATATGAGCAGGTCGTTCTGGAAGATTATTCTCTCAGTGAGATCGCACAGATGAAAGGTATCAGCCGACAAGGGGTGCATGATCTCGTGAAGCGGTGTCAGAAGATTCTTGAAGGGTATGAGGCAAAGCTTCATCTTGTAGAAAAGTTCCTTTCAGTGAAAGAAAAGATCAGTCTGATTGATAAGACACTGGCAGAGTGGGAGCAGGATGGAAAAGACCCGGAAGAGATCGTGAAAAAGGTTCGCCGGATAGCGGACGATATCATAGAGGAGTTATAGGATGGCATTTGACAGCTTAAGTGAAAAACTTCAAAATGTATTTAAGAACCTGCGTAGTAAAGGAAGACTGACAGAGGCTGATGTCAAGGCGGCACTTAGGGAAGTTAAGATGGCACTCCTTGAGGCAGATGTAAACTTCAAGGTAGTAAAAGGTTTCATTAAGGATGTGCAGGAAAGAGCGATCGGTCAGGATGTAATGAACGGTCTGAATCCGGGACAGATGGTCATCAAGATTGTAAATGAAGAACTGATCAGGCTGATGGGATCTGAGACAACCGAGATCAAGTTACAGCCGGGAAGTGCGATTACGGTCATTATGATGGCCGGTCTTCAGGGAGCAGGTAAGACCACGACAACAGCAAAGCTGGCAGGAAAGTTCAAGTTAAAAGGAAAGAAACCTTTACTTGTAGCCTGTGATGTGTATCGTCCGGCTGCGATCAAGCAGTTGGAGATAAATGGCGAGAAGCAGGGTGTGGAAGTTTTCTCAATGGGAAATAAAAATAAACCTGCGGATATTGCCAGAGCTGCGATGGAACATGCAGCAAAGAATGGAAATAATATCGTAATCCTCGATACAGCAGGTCGTCTGCATATTGATGAGGATATGATGGCAGAACTTCAGGAAATAAAAGAAGCGGTGACAGTTCATCAGACGATTCTGGTTGTTGATGCAATGACCGGACAGGATGCCGTGAATGTTGCAAGCTCCTTTAACGATAAGATTGGAATCGACGGAGTCATCGTTACCAAACTGGACGGTGATACAAGAGGTGGTGCGGCATTGTCCATCAAGGCAGTGACAGGAAGACCGATCCTTTACGTCGGTATGGGAGAAAAACTTTCCGATCTGGAACAGTTTTATCCCGAAAGAATGGCATCCAGGATTCTTGGAATGGGAGATGTCCTTTCCCTGATTGAAAAGGCAGGGGCAGAGCTGGATGAAGAGAAGGCCAAAAAAATGGCTGATAAGATGAAGAAAGCCCAGTTTGACTTCGAGGATTATCTTGACAGCATGGAGCAGATGCGGAAGATGGGCGGTCTTTCAAGCATTATGGGAATGATGCCGGGAATGGGCAATATGGCAGGAAAGATGCCGGATCTTGATTCGCAGGAAAGTGAGAAGAAGATGGCACAGATGGAGGCAATGATCTTTTCCATGACTCCTGAGGAACGGCGGAATCCAGATCTTTTAAATCCCTCCAGAAAGCACCGTATTGCAAAAGGTGCAGGCGTTGATATTGCAGAAGTAAACCGTATGGTGAAGCAATTCAACGAGTCAAGGAAGATGATGAAGAAGCTTCCTGGACTGATGGGTGGAAAAGGTGGAAAAAGGGGCAGGTTCAGGCTCCCCTTTTGACACATAAGCTGTAACCGCCGGTGGCTTGTGCTGTGCCTGAATCAGCATAAAGAAACCTTCTGTCATCGGCAGGACAGTTTATTATAGATTAACAATATACAAATAAAATGATGAGGTGAAAGAAATGGCAGTAAAGATCAGATTAAGAAGAATGGGACAGAAGAAAGCTCCTTTTTACAGAATCGTAGTAGCAGATTCCAGATCACCAAGAGATGGAAGATTTATCGAAGAGATTGGAACATATGATCCGAATCAGGAGCCAAGCGTATTCAAAGTAGACGAAGAAGCAGCTAAGAAATGGCTCAATAATGGTGCTCAGCCGACAGAAGTTGTTGGAAAGATCTTCAAGGCAGCAGGAATCGAGAAATAATTATTCTGTCTCCACGGAGGTGCGAGTGTCATGAAAGAATTAGTTGAAGTAATCGCAAAGGCTTTGGTGGACTGCCCGGATGAAGTTTCTGTCAGTGAGAAGCAGGAAAGCAGAACCACAGTACTGGAACTTCATGTTGCAGAAAGCGACATGGGAAAAGTGATCGGTAAGCAGGGACGTATCGCAAAAGCGATCCGTTCGGTTGTAAAAGCCGCAGCAGCAAAGGAAGACAAGAAAGTTGTTGTAGATATTATCTAAGCAGCACAGAGGAAGGGACAGTCATCCGCAAGGATGGAACTGCCCTTTTCTTTTCTGCCGAAACTGTGGTAAAACTGAAAAAGGCAGGGATGAAGCAGAAAGAGGACAGATGCAGGGCTTCGCAGAGCAGATTGAGTGAACAAAAGGAGAACAGGGCAATGGAGCAGTTTTTACAGGTGGGAGTCATTTCATCGACGCATGGACTTCGCGGTGAAGTAAAAGTTTTTCCGACAACAGATGATGCTGCAAGGTTTCAGACATTAAAAGAAGTCATCCTTGATACAGGAAAAGAAAAGCTGGATCTTGAAATCCAGTCAGTCCGTTTTTTTAAGCAGTTTGTGATCGTGAAATTTAAAGGGATCAATGATATCAATGACATTGAAAAATATAAAGGAAAAAGTCTGTTTGTCGCCAGGGAAAATGCAGTTGAACTGGAAGAGGATGAGTATTATATCGGGGATCTGATCGGAATGGATGTCTATACAGACGAGAGTGAAGAACGTTTTGGTGTACTGAAGGACGTGATGGAGACAGGGGCAAATGAAGTTTATATCGTACAGTCAGAAGGGTACGGAGAGGTGCTTCTCCCGGCAATTCATGAGTGTATCCTGGAAGTAGATCCGGAAGAGAAGAAAATGACGGTACATCTGATGGAGGGACTGATTTGATGAATTTTCATATACTGACCCTTTTTCCGGAAATGATAGAGCAGGGACTGAATACCAGTATTACAGGCAGAGCAATAAGTAACGGACTTTTGTCGATTGAAGCAGTTAATATCAGGGACTATGCGTTTAATAAGCATCAAAGTGTGGATGATTATCCCTATGGTGGCGGAGCCGGGATGCTGATGCAGGCAGAACCGGTCTATCTGGCATATGAAGCTGTCAGAAAAAAGATCGCTGAAAGAAAACCAGAGACTGGTTCAGACGATGAGCCGGTGAAAGAAAAAAAGCTCAGGGTCGTTTATCTTTCTCCGCAGGGAGATGTGTTCAGCCAGGGGATGGCGGAGGAACTTGCAAAGGAAGAAGATCTGGTGCTTTTATGCGGACATTATGAAGGGATTGATGAACGGGTACTGGAAGAGATCGTGACGGATTATGTATCGATTGGAGATTATGTGCTGACAGGTGGAGAATTGCCGGCGATGGTGATGGTCGATGCGATTTCCAGATTAGTACCGGGCGTGCTTCATAACAATGTATCTGCGGAGTTTGAATCTTTTCAGGATAATCTGCTGGAGTATCCGCAGTATTCCAGACCGGAAGAGTGGCATGGAAAGAAAGTGCCACCGGTTCTGATGTCAGGACATCATGCAAATATTGAAAAATGGCGGAGAGAGCAGTCGATTCTCCGTACTTATGAGAGAAGACCGGATCTGTTGGAGAAGAGTAATCTGACAGAAAAAGAAAAAAAATGGCTGAAAGACCAGATAAATGATTAAAAATAAAATAAATGCTTGAAAATATAAGAAAAGTATGATAAACTACAAAAGTTGTGAAAAGAAGAGCGATGGTCCTCTGGCACAGAATGAGTGTTAAGAACGTCAAATATTAAGGAGGTCACACGAAAATGAACGAAATTATTAAAAAAATCGAAGCAGAACAGTTAAAAGAGAATGCACCTGAATTTCACGTTGGTGATACTGTAAAAGTATACGCTAAGATCAAAGAGGGAAACCGTGAGAGAATCCAGGTATTCGAGGGAACAGTCCTGAAGAGACAGGGCGGTGGAGCAAGAGAAACTTTCACAGTAAGAAAGTCCTCTAACGGAATCGGTGTTGAGAAGACATGGCCGGTACATTCTCCACATGTTGAGAAAGTAGAAGTTATCCGCAGAGGTAAAGTAAGAAGAGCGAAACTGAACTACTTAAGACAGCGTGTTGGTAAGGCTGCTAAGGTAAAAGAATTAGTTAAATAATAACTATAAGCAAAATAGTAACCATGAGAGGGACAATTACAAAGATTTGTATATTGTCCCTTTTCTTCTACTTAAGGGAAAGAAAAGACCGGACGAAAGTGGAACGTGGGGAATACACTGACGAAATAAGGGGAGGTCGTGTATGGGACAGGAGATTAATTTCCGCAGGCAGAGAGGCGGGAAAAAGAGAAAAGTTAAAAAGAAAAAGAATCATTTAAAATTTGAAGATAAGAAAAAGAAGTTAAAATTTGAAAAAAAGAAGAATCCACGCCTGATCCGCCAGATTATCATCTGGGCAGCAGAGATCGCAGTGGCGTGTGCAGTGGCAGTGCTGCTTGTTGCATTCTTTGGACACCGGATCAGCAATTCAGGAGATGCGATGACCCCATCGATCCGTAATGGGGAAGTAGTCCTTGTGGATCGCCTGGTGATCGATATGAAAGAGTTATCGAGGGGGCAGATTGTTGCATTCCGGCCGAATGGAAATAAAGAAGTCCATTTTTATGTCAGAAGAGTAGCCGGACTGCCCGGTGAGACAGTTCAGATCAAAGAAGGGAAACTTTATATCGACGGGGAAGAACTGAAGAATTATGAGTATGTCTCCGAAATCCGGGATGCCGGGATTGCAGCAGAATCGGTGAAGCTTGGAGCGGATGAATATTTCCTTCTGGGAGATAATCCGCAAGGCGGGGAAGACAGCAGATCTTCAGAGATTGGAATTGTAAAAAAAGAGGATCTTTATGGAAAAGTATGGTTCAATACCACATCAGGAGATCATTTTGGAATTGTAAAAAAGTAATCATTTATCATAGACAGAACAGGATGCAGGAGGGTACAGTATGCATTTTCAATGGTATCCGGGTCATATGACAAAGGCTCGAAGGATGATGCAGGAAAATATCAAGCTGATCGATCTGATCATTGAGCTTGTAGATGCGAGGGTTCCGCTTAGCAGCAGGAATCCGGATATTGACGAATTAGGAAAGAATAAGGCAAGACTGATCCTGCTGAATAAGGCAGATCTTGCAGAGGACAGAAGAAATGATGAATGGCTGGAGTATTTCAAAGAAAAAGGATATTCTGCGGTAAAAGTAAATTCCCGGAAGGGCGGCGGGATCAAATCAATCCAGAATGTCATTCAAGAGGCATGTAAAGAAAAAATGGAGCGGGACCGCAGACGTGGAATCCTGAACCGTCCGGTCAGAGCCATGGTAGTAGGAATCCCGAATGTGGGAAAATCCACATTTATTAATTCCCTGGCAGGAAAAGCCTGTGCGAAGACAGGAAATAAACCGGGTGTAACAAAGGGGAAGCAGTGGATCAGACTGAATAAAAATGTAGAATTACTGGATACACCGGGAATCCTCTGGCCCAAATTTGAAGATCAGGCAGTCGGTCTGAAACTGGCGTTTATCGGCTCCATCAAGGATGAGATCCTTCAGACGGAAGAACTGGCATCTGAGCTGGTGGATTTTATGAACCGATCTTATCCGGGGGTGCTGGAAGAAAAGTATGCGATAGAGCATTCCGATGATAAGTTTGAAGTTCTTGAGAAGATTGCCCAGAGCAGGCACTGCCTGGTACGGGGAAATGAATTTGATACGGAGAAGGCGGCGGCTATCTTATTAGATGATTTCCGCAATGGACGGCTTGGAAGGATCACTCTGGAAGTTCCGGAGGAAGTATGAGAGGAATTATAAAGGAACTGGCAGGATGGCTGGTATATATTGTAATTGTTGTTATCATTGCATGGGGATTTGTAACCTTTGTAGCACAGAGAACGCAGGTAAGCGGGTCTTCTATGGAGACAACATTGTCTGACGGGGATCAACTGATCGTTGATAAAATTTCTTATCAGTTCCGGGAACCGGAAAGATTTGAGATCATTGTATTTCCGTATCAATATGAAACAGGTACATACTATATCAAGCGGATCATCGGACTGCCCGGCGAGACGGTACAGATCCTGGACGGTTCAGTCTATATTAACGGGGAAAAGCTGGAAGAACATTACGGAAATGAAGTGATGCAGGAGGCCGGAATTGCTGCGGAGCCGGTTACGCTGGGTGAGGATGAGTATTTTGTACTTGGTGATAACAGGAACAACAGTAAGGACAGCCGTTCCGCAGATGTGGGAGTTGTGCATGGAAAGGATTTTGTAGGAAGGGCATGGATGAGGATCTGGCCTTTTGAAAAAATTGGATGGATCCGTCATGAGTTGACCGGACAGGAGTAACAAAATGGGAAAAAGCATCAGTGAGATAAAAAAAGAATTTGAAAATTCAGATGAAAATAGCTGGGAGAAACTCTGTGGTTCTTATGAGCAGGATTCCCGAATCGGTGTGAAGAATCTGGCGGCACGTTACCGTAAAAAGCAGGCGGAACTTGTGCAGGAACGAGAACGGCTGAAACAGATGCATTTTTATGAGGAAAAGTATAGTCAGTACCGGTGCATCTGTGGAATTGACGAGGCAGGAAGAGGTCCATTGGCAGGTCCGGTTGTGGCAGGGGCAGTGATCCTGCCGACAGACTGTGAGATTTTATATCTAAATGATTCCAAGAAACTGTCAGCGGCAAGAAGAGAAGAACTGTATGATGAGATTATGGAGAAGGCAGTTGCGACGGGAATCGGAATGGCAAGCCCGGCAAGGATTGATGAGATCAATATCCTGCAGGCAACGTATGAGGCAATGCGGGAGGCAGTATCAAAACTTTCCAGAGAACCGGATCTTCTGCTTAATGATGCGGTGACAATCCCGGAGATGACGATCATGCAGGTTCCGATCATTAAAGGGGATGCGAAGAGTGTTTCGATTGCTGCGGCCAGTATCCTTGCGAAAGTAACAAGGGACAGGCTGATGATCGAATACGATAAAATTCTTCCTGAATACGGATTTGCAGGGCATAAGGGATATGGCTCAAAAGAGCATATTGCAGCGATCCAAAAGTATGGCCCGTCACCGATCCACCGAAGGACATTTATAAAAAATTTCATGTGATCATGAATGTTTCAGTGCAGATGACGGAGAAGAGAATGGAAAAGATTCAGAAGAATCGGAGAAAGACAGGAGCGGATTATGAAAAAGCAGCGGGTTTTTATCTGGAGCAGATGGGATATGAGATTCTTCAGTTTAATTACCGCTGTCGTCTTGGGGAGATCGATCTGATTGCAAAGGACGGAGCGTATTACGTGTTCTGTGAAGTAAAATACAGAGCTGATGAACGGAAAGGAAGTCCGCTGGAAGCGGTGGATGCCAGAAAGCAGCAGAAGATCTTCCGTACGGCAATGTATTATCTGACAGAACAGCAGCTGGAGGATGTGCCGTGCAGATTTGATGTGGTCGGAATCGAGGGGACAAAGATCACGCTGATAAAGAATGCATTTGGAGGATGAAAATGGCTTTAGGATTGAAATATAAAAATGAAGAACCTATCTTGGAAGAAGCGGGAACTGTCACACCATTTTTGGAGTTTCCGCTTTTTAAAAATACGGGAATCGTCAGACATGGATTCTCTACAAGACTTGGAGGCGTAAGTAAGGGATATTATTCATCCATGAATTTAAGCTTTGAGCGGGGAGATGACCCGGAGGCAGTCCGTGAAAATTTCCGGCGTATGGGAGCAGCAATCGGAGTTTCCTGTGAGGATATGGTACTTTCAAAGCAGACGCATACTACGAATGTCCGGATCGTGACGGAGGAAGACCGGGGAAAGGGAATTTTAAAGGAACGGGATTATACGGATGTGGACGGTCTGATCACAGACAGACCCGGAATCTGCCTGGTGACTTCGTATGCAGACTGTGTTCCCCTTTATTTTGTTGATCCGGTCAGAAAAGTGATCGGACTGAGTCATTCCGGGTGGCGTGGTACTGTTGGTAAGATCGGAAAGCATACGGTTGAGCTGATGCAGGAGACGTTTGGATGCAGACCGGAAGAGATACTGGCTGCGGTAGGACCTTCGGTGTGTATGGACTGCTATGAAGTCAGCGAAGAGGTGATCGACAAATTCCGTGAAGCTTTTGATAAGGAGAACTGGGATCAGTTATTTTATAAGAAAGCAAATGGAAAATACCAGTTGGATCTCTGGAAAGCCAATGAGCTGATTTTTTTAGAAAGTGGGATTTCGGAAGAGCATATGGCGATTACAAATGTGTGTACGCACTGCAACAGTGAGATCCTTTATTCGCATCGTACGATGGGAAATAAGCGCGGTAATCTCTGTGCATTTCTTGCATTGAAATAGCAGAAGGAAAAAACGGAAGTGTATTGATGGCAACAGAAGCGTGAAAAAGCTTGATAAAAAATGAATGAGAAAGGAAATAAGAAAAAATGACAGGAATAGGAAATCTGCTACAGAGTACAATCCTGCGTCTGTATCTGGCAGCATCCGATACGGTTACGAATGATTCCGTCAGTGATGTGCTGGATTCAGCACAGGAAGTGACAAAAGATACAGCAAATGAAGTCAATCAGTTTGTACAATACTTTTATGATCATATTCCGAATCTGATCGCATTTGGAATGAAAGTCTTATTTGCGATGCTTTTTTTTCTGATCGGAAGAAAAGTGATCAAGTGGATCAGGAAGATTGTCTCCAGATCGATGGAGAGAGCAAATGCAGATGTGGGAGTCAGACAGTTCGTAGATTCTATGCTGAAATTCGTAATGTATGCAATCCTGATCTTTCTCATTGCTACAAAATTTGGTGTGGAATCTTCTTCAGTAGCGGCACTGATCGCATCAGCAGGTGTAGCCATTGGTCTTGCAGTGCAGGGAAGTCTTTCCAATTTTGCAGGGGGAATACTGATCCTCATCTTAAAACCATTTGAAGTGGGCGATTATATTATGGTCAACTCAGCCGGGATCGAAGGAACAGTTAAATCAATCCAGATTTTTTATACAAGAATGACGACGATCGACAACAAGACAATTATTGTTCCGAATGGGATTCTGACAGATAACAGTCTGACTAATGTGACTGCACGTCCCGAGCGGCAGTTAGATCTGAAAGTCGGAATCGCCTATGATGCTGATCTGAAAAAGGCAAAGAGTCTGATCGAGACCATGTTGTTGAATGATAAAGATGTAATACAGGATGAGGAGATTAAAGTCTTTGTGGATGAACTGGCTGACAGCAGTGTTGTAATCGGACTGCGTGCATGGGTGAAGACAGAGGCATACTGGACTACACGATGGAGAGTGCTGGAAGAAATCAAGCTTCAGTTCGATGAAGCAGGAATTGAGATTCCGTTCAATCAGCTTACAGTGCATATGAAAGAAGGAAAATAAAGGGCAGGCATTTCTTAGCAGCATGAGAATCAGTAGCATGAAAATCAGCAACATAAGAACCTGCAGCAGATAGAGTAAGGCAGCTATATGGATACAAAGCGATCCTATAGCTGCTTTTTTATATGAGAAAAATAAAAATCTGAAATAAGAAATAAAAATGTTTACAGATAATACGAAAACAGGCGTTTAAATTGATTTAATATTGACTTTAAAGATAAAAATGGATACAATATGACATATAAAGTAGATGTAAAAGAAGGTATCATAAAATGGATACATTTATAGATCCGAAGATGAAAATATAGAAAGATATGGAATACAGAGGAGGAAGACAGATGGGATTGATGATGAATGTACCGACAAAGGATTATATTGTAGAGACGATCAAAGAGGAGATTTTGTCAGGCCAGATAAAGCCGGGGACAGAACTGGCACAGGAAGCACTTGCAGAGCGGCTTGGTGTATCGAGGATGCCAATCCGGGAAGCATTACAGAATTTAGTGCAGGAGGGCTTTGCGGTCAGACTTCCCAACCGGCATATGCAGGCAGTGGTATTAGACAGAGAACAGATCCACGATGTATTTCATATGATTGAGATGATGATGGCAGAGAATACGATTCTTCTTGCAGCGAAAGAACACCGGCAGGGTGGACAGCTCACAGAAGAGGATGCAGAAGATCCTTCCAGCGTCCAACTGGAACGTATCTTAAAGGGAATGAAGAATGCACCGGATGAAAGAAGAATGGCAGAATGGGAAATGCTGTTCCATGAGCGTCTGATCAGCCTCCTTGGGAATGCCTATCTGGAGCAGATGCAGAAAAAGATGCTGGATGGGTATGCTGCGTATGCGATCACCCATATGGGAGATAAGAAGGAAAGCTGCAGGCGGTTGGAAGAAGTCACAGAGGCCATGGCAGCAAATGACGATCAGAAGATCCGGGAAGCTTTTGCTGTTTATTTTTCCTCCTATGCGAATGCGTTTACTTCTGCGAGGGATGAAGAGGATGAGATGGATGGAGAGAAAAAAGAAGTGGAAAAAAATTCTTTTTCAGGCAATTAAGATTGCTGTAGGAAGCAGTGCTGCAATTTATATAGCAGAAAGTCTCGGATTACAGTATGGTGCTTCAGCGGGAAGTATCACGCTACTCACCATTGTGACCACAAAATGGGAGACAGTGCGTTTGTCTCTGTACAGGTTGATTACGTTTGTGATTGCAGTTCTGCTGGCAGCTGTTACAATTGGCTGGTTGAAAAGTGAATGGCTTGGATATGGGATCTATATTTTCATGATTCTGATGATCAGTCATCTGTTGGGGTGGGTGACGACAGTTTCGGTGAATGCAGTGATCGGTACACATTTTCTGATTGCAAGGGATTTTAGTCTTCTTTTTATCAGAGATGAATTTCTTCTGGTGTTGATTGGAGTATCAATTGCATTGCTCCTGAATTTATTTTATGACTATCAGGGACAGAGAAAAGATCTGATCCGGTATATGCGTGAGACAGAAAATTTCCTTCAGATAACATTGTGCGAACTTGCAGCCTATTTACATAATAAGGACATGCAGATTAATGTATGGGACAGGATTATAGAGTTTGAAAAAAGACTGCATGGCTATATTGAAGCAGCATATGAATATCAGGAGAATACATTCCAGTCACATCCGGGATATTATATTGATTATTTTGAAATGCGAATGAAGCAGTTAAATGTATTGCATAATCTGCATTATGAAATAAAGAAAATTCGGACGATGCCAAAGCAGGCATTGATGATTGCTGACTATATCATGTATATGGCAGACTATGTTATTGAGATTAACCAACCGGAAAAGCAGTTGGCAAGACTGCAGGAGATTTTTGCAGAAATGAAGGCGGAACCATTGCCGGAAAGCAGGGAAGAATTTGAGAACCGGGCAGTCTTGTATCATATATTGATGGATCTGGAAGAGTTCCTTATTTTTAAAAAGAGATTTGTAAGTGGACTGAATGAGAAGCAGCAGAAACTTTACTGGGCAAAAAAAGAACAGATCAGAAGCGATGTGGATTCAGAAGATAAAGACGGGAGGAATGAGGATGAAGCCGGATGAGAAAACGGTGAAATTATTTGAAAATGACCGGTTTGCAACGGAGAATGGAGCCGTGATCGAGGAAGTAGATGACCATTATGCAAAGTGCAGTCTGAAGCTTGGATCACGTCATCGCAATGCCATGGGTGCAGTGATGGGCGGAGTTTATTTTACATTAGCCGACTTTGCTTTTGCTGTAGCTGCGAACTGGCAGGGAGTAGGAACGGTGTCACTTCATTCGGATATTGCTTATCTTGGAAGTGCAAAGGGAGAGCAGCTTTTTGCTGAAGCTGTCTGCATCAGGAATGGCCGCTCTACCAGTTACTACAAAATTGAAGTAAAAGACGAGTTGGGGAATCTGACGGCTGTTGTCAATACGACCGGATACCGGGTAAAATAAATTTGTTTCGCGTAAAAACTGCTATTAAAAACTGCTATTATAATATAAAAAATCCGATCTTTGAAAAGACCGGATTTTTTATATACCTGCTTTTATTATAGAACTAATGTTGGCGGGTCTGTTTTTCACAGAACCGACTCCGTGTAGAGCGAATTTTGCACGGATCAGATTTTCCCCGGGAATAAAGTTCCGGCATGCAGTCCTTTTACAATATCATATAAAGCTTCAGGATGTTTTCCGTTGGTGACAATGGTATTGGTTCCCTGAGAGGTTGCCAGTGCGGCAGCCTGAAGTTTTGTTCTCATTCCACCTGTACCGCGTCTGGAACCGGCACCGCCTGCCAGTGCATAGACACTGTCATCAATGGTATCAATCTGTTCGATGAGCCTTGCATTTGGATAAAGGCGTGGATCATGGTCATAGAATCCATCGATATCTGAAAGGATGACCAGATGCTTAGCACGGCAGAGAACAGCTACGACAGCGGAAAGCATATCGTTGTCTCCGAAAAGGCGGTCTTCGGATTCAATTTCCTTATAGCTTACGGAATCATTTTCATTTACGATCGGGATCACACCCATTTCTAACAGGGCATTGAAAGTATTGATAAGATTTTCCTTTTTTTCTTCCTGTTCGATATCTTCTGCATTGAGAAGAATCTGTGCAACAGTCTTGTCATAATCTCCGAAAAATTTGTCATAAAGATACATCAGACTGCATTGTCCAACCGCAGCAGCAGCCTGTTTCATACGCATGCTGTCCGGTTTGGAGGTCATATTTAATTTGTTCCGTCCGACGGCAATCGCACCTGAAGAGACAAGAACAACTTCATATCCCATATTCTGAATATCAGAAAGTACGCAGACCAGCCGGTCTGTGGTTCTGAGATCACTTTTTCCAGCGTCATTTGTCAGCGTGGAAGTTCCAACTTTTACTACGATACGGTTATTATAAAGTCCCATGATAATCTCCTTTGTCTGTCTTGAAAATAACTTGATTTCTCAATGTAGTTATCGTATCATACAGTTATAAATTACAAAAGCGAATGTTTTTCATGATATGCATGAGGAAATCGAATATAATCAAAAAGTTTATTACTGTGAAGGAGAGAATGAAAGACTATGGATATGAACATACAAAAATATAAAGCATTTGTGACGACGGTTTCATGTGGCAGCTTTACGAAAGCGGCAGAAATTCTGAATTATTCGCAGTCGGGGATTAGCCGGATGATCCATGATCTTGAAAAGGAATGGAAGGTGATCCTGCTGGAGCGGAGTAAATCAGGAGTCAGACTGACCAGCAGTGGATTGAAACTTTTACCTTATGCAGAAAATGTCTGCAAAGAATATGAAAAGCTGCAGACAGAGGTAGATGAACTGCAGGGACTGAAGTCAGGACTGATCCGAATCGGAACATTTTCCAGTGTTGCTACGCACTGGCTGCCGAATATCATCCGGGAATTTCAGAAAGATTATCCTGAAATTGATTATGAAATGTTGTTGGGCGATTATACAGAGATTGAAGAATGGATTCTGGAAGGAAGAGTGGACTGTGGATTTTTAAGACTTCCGACGCATGCAGAGCTGGATACGGTCTTTTTGGAACAGGACAGACTGCTGGTCGTACTTCCAGAAGGACATCCGCTTGCTGAGTACCGGAAAATTCCGGTAAGTGCTTTGTGTGAAGAACCGTTTATGCTGTTGGAAAAAGGAGCGAAAGCGGAAGTTTCGGAAATATTTGAAAGAAGTCATCTGACACCGAAAGTACATTTTACAACGTGGGATGACTATGCCATCATGGCTATGGTGGAGAGCGGACTCGGGATCAGTGTTCTGCCGGAACTGATCCTGAAGAGGATTCCCTACAGAATCGTGGCAAGAGAACTGGAAATCCCGGCATACCGGAATATCGGACTGGCGATGCGGAGCAGGAAAAAAGCACAGCCTGCAGTACAGAGATTTTTAGAATATCTTCAGTACAGACAGGTTGAGAATACAGAAAAAATCAACTATAATTTATGATAATATGAAAAAGAAAGGAAGATCAGTGATGGAGATCAAGCATCTTTTATTTGATCTGGACGGCACATTACTGCCGATGGTTCAGGAAGAATTTGTGAAATTTTATATGCCGCTTCTGGCAAAAGCATATCTGGAGGCAGGAGTCAGAATCGAGCCAAAGGAGTTTATAGGAGCAGTATGGAAAGGATATGTGGCGATGGTGAAGAATGATGGAAATCAGACAAACCGGGAAGCTTTCTGGTCGTATATTGATCCATGTCTTCCAGTATCAAGAGAAGAGTCCGAGGCACTTGCGGATGCATTTTATGACGGCGAATTTAACCAGGCAGTCAGTGCAACGCAGCCGACAGAATTGGCAGATGAAGTCGTGAAACTGGCAAAGTCCAAAGGAATAAAAGTTTATCTTGCCACCAACCCGGTATTCCCACGTTGTGCAACGCTGAACAGGATTCACTGGGCAGGATTGGATGCAGAGGATTTTGAGGTGATCACCACCTATGAAGATAATGTGTATTGTAAGCCTAATCCGGAGTATTTTCGGCAGATCCTGACAGAATTCAACCTGAATCCGGAAGAATGTCTGATGATAGGAAATGATGTAGAAGAGGATCTGGTCATCCGCAGGCTGGGGGTGAAGACGTTTCTTGTAACGGATACGATGGAAAATAAAAAGGGACTTCCGGTGGAGACCGATTATCAGGGAACGATGGAAGAATTCTACAGATTTGTGGAAAAGCTGTAGAATAGCGGAGGTGACGGTGGAAAATGAGATTATTGATCGCAGAGGATGAAACGTCTCTTGCAAAGGCACTGTGCGTGATTCTTGAAAAAAATGGATATTCGGTGGACACCGTGGAGGATGGTATTACCGCACTGGATTATCTCAGGACGGTAAAATATGATGGAGTCATTCTGGATGTAATGATGCCGGGAGTGGATGGATTTTCCGTATTGAAAGCGATACGGACAGAAGGCAATGAAGTGCCGGTGCTGATCCTGACTGCAAGAACGGAAGTAGATGACAAGGTGGAAGGACTGGACAGTGGGGCGAATGATTATCTGACGAAGCCATTTGCTCCAAAAGAACTCCTGGCAAGAATCCGTGCGATGACCCGGACAAGAATGGAGGCGAATGATTCGATCCTGAAAGTAGGAAATATTACGCTAAATCGGGCAACGAGAGAACTTTCCTCTAAAAGTGGAAACTTTACGCTGACCAATAAAGAGTTTCAGATGATGGAATTTCTGATGGGAAATCCTAAAAATATTATTCCAGCGGAACGATTTCTGGAGAAGATCTGGGGCTACGACAGCAATGCAGAAGTCAATGTTGTATGGGTGTATATTTCTTATCTTAGAAAAAAACTGACTGCACTGGATGCAGATGTGCAGATCCGTGCAGCAAGAAATGCCGGATATTCGCTGGAGGTGTCTGATGATTAAAAAGCTTCGTGTGAAAGTGACACTGCTGGCAGCTGTCTCGGTTGCAGTTGTGCTTTTCCTGATCCTTGGTACAGTGAATATATTGAACTACAGAGGGGTTGTGCGGGATGCCGATGGAATGCTGCGGATCCTGGCAGACAATGATGGGAAATTTCCGGAGCGGCAGCCAGGGGGAGACCGCAAGCCTGAGAGCGGAGAAAAAGAAAGAACTGATGGGCAGTCAGAAAATGAAAAGCCGGAAGACGGACCATTGGCAGGAGCAGGTCAGATGCAGATTTCAAAAGAAACTCCTTTCGAGACCCGTTATTTTTCAGTTCAGTTTGCAGAGGATGGAACGGTCACTTCCACAGATCTGGATCAAATTGCCGCAGTAGATGAGACAGAAGCAAAGGAATATGCAGAGAATGTAGTAGATTCAGGGAAAAAAAAGGGCTTTGCAGCATCTTACAGATATTACTGCAAAGAATTATCGGAAGGCAGTATGGTGATTTTTGTTGACTGTAGTAAAAGTCTTGCTACTTTTCAGAATTTTCTGAAGATAAGTGTGCTGATCGCTTTGCTTGGACTGCTGGCAGTTACACTTCTTGTGGCAGGACTTTCCGGCAGGATCGTAAGACCATTTGCAGAAAGTTATGAGAAGCAGAAGCGGTTTATCACAGATGCCGGCCATGAGATCAGGACACCACTCACGATCATTGATGCAGATCTTGCAGTTCTGGAGTTGGAGCAGGATGAAAAAGAGCCGAATGAATGGATGGAAGATATTCAGAAGCAGACGAACCGTCTGAGAGAACTGACAGAAGATCTGATCTACCTTTCTAAAATGGAAGAAGGGAAAAAGGAAGAGAAGCGGATGGAATTTCCAATCTCGGATGTGATCAGTGAGGTTGTGCAGTCCTTTCAGGGACCGGCGAAACTGAAAGGAAAGGAATTAAGAGAAGAAATCCAGCCCATGCTGACTTTTAACGGAGACATGAAAGGAATCCGGAAGCTGACAGGGATTCTGGTGGATAATGCAGTAAAATATGCAGATGAAGGTGGAAAGATTGTTGTAGAATTGAAAGCACAGGGAAAAAATCTTCAACTGACTGTCAGCAATCCGGCACAGTCTGTGAAAAAAGAGCAGGTAGAACATTTATTTGACCGATTTTACCGTGGGGATGAATCAAGGAGTACGAAGACAGGCGGATATGGAATCGGTCTTTCAATCGCAAAAGCGGTAGTCACAGCCCATCACGGAAAGCTCCATGCGGTGCTGACAGAGGATCATATTTTGAAAATGATAGCCGTATTGGGAAGGGATACAGCAAAAAAGCGGAAGTAAAGGGCAGATTTTACACAGATTTAACAAAAAGATAATATGGATCGGGCATAGGATCCGATAGTATAGAATGAACCAGCAGGATTGAATTACCCGTTGACAATAAAAGCAGGATAAAAGAGGAGAATACTATGGAATCTATTTATATGAATCGTGAATTATCATGGCTGAAATTTAATGCAAGAGTTTTGGAAGAAGCTGAGAATCAGGAAGTTCCGCTCTGTGAGAGAATGACATTTGTATCCATCTATCAGAGTAATCTGGATGAGTTTTTTATGGTACGGGTAGGATCTTTGCAGGATCAGATGCTTCTGGATACGGAGATCCGGGAAAATAAGACTAATATGACAGCACAGGAACAGATCCTTGCGATCCTGAAAGAAGTGAAGAAGTTGAACCATCGGAAGGATCAGGCGTATATGGAACTGATGAAGAAGATAGAAGGATATGGGATCAGGCTGATCGATTTTGCCGGTGCAAAGCCGGATGAAAGAAAATTTCTGGAGGCATATTTTAATCGAGAGATCATGCCGCTGAGCTCGCCGACAATCGTTGCAAAAAGACAGCCGTTTCCATTTCTCAGAAATGAAGAGATCTATGCGGTTGTAGTACTGGAGACGAGAAATAAAAAGGAAAGGATCGGAATTATTCCATGCAGTAATAATATGCTGCCAAGGATGATCGAACTTCCAGGTGGAAAAGGACGGTATATGCTGCTGGAAGAACTGATCCTCCATTATATCGGGAAAGTATTTAAAGGTTATAAAGTCAAAGGAAAATCTCTGATCCGCGTGGTGAGAAATGCGGATATTGATGCAGATGCCCTGTATGATGAGGATCTGGATTACCGGGAATTTATAGCAGATCTGATGAAGCAGAGAAAGAAACTTTCACCGGTGCGGCTGGATATGTCAAGAGAGATGGATCCGGCAGTGATCGAGGCATTATGCCGGTATCTGGAGATCACACCGGAGCGGGTATTCAAGAGTGAGGCACCGCTGGATCTTTCGTTTATCTTTCAGATCCAGGATCTGCTAAGAAAGAACAGCGAGCTTTTCTATGAGAAACGTGTGCCGCAGAAGAGTCCTGACTTCAGGGAAAATGAAAGTATACTGGATCAGATCCGGGAAGAAGATAAACTGCTGTCCTACCCTTATGAATCAATCCGTCCGTTTCTTAAAATGCTGACAGAGGCAGCAGAGGATGAAAGTGTGATCTCGATTAAGATGACACTCTATCGTCTTGCAAAGCAGAGCAAGGTAGTGGAAGCATTGTGTGAAGCAGCTGAAAATGGAAAAGAAGTTGTTGTACTGGTGGAACTTCGGGCAAGATTTGATGAAGAGAATAATATCCGCTGGTCAAGAATGCTGGAGCAGGCAGGGTGTCAGATCATTTACGGACTGGAAGGCTATAAGGTACATTCCAAGCTTTGTCTGATCACGCGGCGTGGTGAGAACGGGATTGAGTATATCACACAGATCGGAACAGGAAATTATAATGAAAAGACAGCAAGACTGTATACAGATCTTTGCCTGATGACGGTAAATGAGCAGATTGGAATGGAGGCTGCCAGAGTATTCCAGGCACTGACAAAAGGTGAGATCATCGAGGAAGTGGATCATCTCATGGTTGCACCAAAGTGTCTGCAATCAAAAGTAATCGCTCTGATCAACGAAGAGATCCGCCATAAAAAGCAGGGAGAAGATGCTTATATCGGACTGAAATTAAATTCCCTGACGGATAAAAGGATCATTGATAAACTGGCTGAGGCATCCAAAGCAGGAGTCAGAGTGGATATGATCGTAAGAGGAATCTGCTGTATGATTCCGGGAATCAAAGGCGAAACTGACAATATCCATATTATCAGTATTGTCGGAAGATTTTTGGAACACTCCAGGATCTATATCTTTGGCTGTGGAGAGAGAACGAAATATTATATTGGTTCTGCCGACTTTATGACAAGAAATACAGTAAAGCGTGTAGAAGTGGCAGTTCCGATTTATTCAGAAAAAATAAAGAAACGGATCCGTGGACTTTTTGAGCTGATGCTCAGCGATAATAAAAAAGCAAGAATCGAGGATTACAATGGCAGGTATTCTATGATAAAATATGAAGGGCAGCCATGTGATTCTCAGGAAATGCTTTATCAGGAGGCATATGACCGGGCTGCGATAAAGACGGAAAATAAGGTGGTAGAATGATATTTAAATTTGGCGGACAACTGCAGCCTGTAGAAATAGAAGAGTGGGAAGCAGAGAGAAGCCCTGCAGTGTTTGTGACGGATTCACGGCATGCAGAGGAAACGCTTGCAAAGGCGGGGATCATTTATGAGAATGAGATCCGCCTGGAAAAGATTGGGTTTTGTAAGATAGAAAATCAGCAGGAGTGCGTTGCGGGAACGCTCTGTATTCCGAAGCTTCTGGATGTACTGAACAGCCGATATAGAATGTTGTTTTTTGTGAACCGCTATCATATTGTGATCGTGGATGATGAGGACTTTTCACTCCGGCTCATCCGGCGGATCCAGAGAAAGAGGATGCATCAGGGAGAGACAAAGGAACGGTTCCTTTATAATTTTATTGCAGAGTTTATGAGCCGGGATCAGGAAATGCTTGTGGCATATGAACGACGGCTTCTGAGGATGGAAGAGGATGTGACACAGGAGCATACAGAGACATTTCAGAACCGGCTGATGCCAATCAGGAGAGAACTTCTGAATCTGAGAAGCTATTATGATGAAATGATGGATCTGACAAAAGAACTGGAAGAGAATGAGAATGGATTTTTCTTGAAAAAGCATCTGAAATATTTTGGTACGCTGTCTGACCGGGCAGACCGGCTGATGAGCAGGACAGCTCACCTTCTGGAGTATGCCCAGCAGGTAAAAGAAGCGTATCAGGCACAGATTGATGCACGTCAGAACAGCAATATGCAGTTCCTGACCGTTTTGTCTACAATTTTTTTCCCGCTGACCCTGATCACAGGATGGTTCGGAATGAATTTCAGGAATATGCCGGGACTGGATAATGGATATCCTGCAGTTATGGTATTGAGTGTTATAATTATTCTTGTCTGTATCTATATTTTCAAGAAAAAGAAGATCATCTGACCGTGAAATGATCAGAGAAAAGAACAGCTGAAAAGCTGCGGATAAGTCAGCAGGAAAAATTGGGAAGAATGTGAGGAAGATCATGGATTTTGAACATGTGAAGGCGGTATTTGAGGAATATCTGAATGGATATGACCGTGAGAATGATAAAGTAAAGCTGAAGATCGTACATACCTATGGTGTGATCCGGTGCAGTGAGGAGATCGGACGGCGGATGGGGCTTCAGGCAGAAGATATGGAACTTGCGAAGCTGATCGCACTGCTGCATGATATCGGACGGTTTGAACAGTTGAAGCGGTTCAACAGCTTTGAGGCTGATACAATGGATCATGCAACTTATGGAGTAAAGGTCTTATTTGAAGAGGGAATGATCCGTCAGTTTATTGAGGAAGATACATGGGACGATGTGATCAGAACTGCGATCGCAAAGCACAGCGATTACGAACTGACAGGTATTACAGACGAGAGGACGCTGCTTCATGCGAGATTGATCCGGGATGCAGACAAGCTGGATAACTGCCGGGTGAAACTGGAAGATGCCATGGAGACGCTGTTGGATCTGTCTGCGGATGAGGTGGGAAAGTACGCAATTTCACCGAAAGTACGTGAAGATGCATTTGCGGGAAAATGCATCTGTTCCAAAGACAGGAGAACCCCGATGGATTACTGGGTTTCCTATGTGGCATATTTTTATGATCTGAATTTTCGGGAGACACTGGACATTGTGGCAGAAGAGCAGTATGTAAAGCGGATCATCGGACGTGTGCCATATACAAATGAACAGACGAAAAAGACGATGGAAGAGCTGGAACGGCAGCTTACAGAGTATGTGAGAAGGAAGTAAGTTTCTGTAAGCTGTAGACTTTTGAAAGTTGTAACCTGAGATGAATCAAAATAAAAAGCCCATGAGAATTTTTCTCATAGGCTGAACAAAGATAATGATAAATGATTTTTTACGAAAAAAGCGGCTATCTCAAAGGATAGCCGCTTCAACTGTAGACAGAAGTATTTCTATCACTTAATTTTTCAAAAACAGAAGCCTCAAAAAAAGCAGTATTATTAAAAAAGTACAAACAAATTTTTCTGTTTTACAGTCTTTTTGCATAGGAAAGTATTTCTTTCTACAGAAAGAGTAAATCATGGAACAAGCAAGTGAAATAGAAAAAAATATTTTAAAATTCATAGTATCCATGTACTCAGGAAAAAACATCATAATAAACCAAAGAATCACGAGCAAAAGAACTATTATATAGTGGGAAATTTTTTGAATCTTATTATTATCCATATCAATCACTCCTTTAAGTAATATTAAGTCATTAAAATGATAACACAAACCCTTTCTCTAAGTCAAATATTTATCACAAAAACATAGGTTATATTGTTTTGATATATGTAATAATATTGTTTTTTTTGTGCTTATTGCACAAATTTCGGCGTTGTAAATTATCTCTTCATATCCGTATACAGAAGTATAGAAAAAGCCCCTCTCCACAGGAAAAGGGCTGCATTTCCATCTATTTTTCTTACATCTGATAATATTTGGCGTAAATTCCGCCTTTTTGCAGGAGAAACTCATGCGTTCCACGCTCTGCAATTCCATTTTCGGTGATGACGATGATCTCATCAGAACCTTTGATCGTGGAAAGACGATGAGCGATGGTGATCGTTGTGCGGTTTTTGGAAAGTTCTTCCAGGCTTTTCTGGATCTTCCGTTCACTCTCATTATCCAATGCACTGGTAGCTTCATCCAGGATCAGGATCGGAGGGTTTTTCAGGAAGACACGGGCAATGGAAATCCGCTGCTTCTGACCACCGGAGAGACGGGCACCACGTTCTCCGACAAAGGTTTCATACTGCTGTGGAAGTTCCATGATAAAGTCGTGGATGTTTGCACGTTTTGCAGCGGCAATGATCTCTTCGTCAGAGGCATCCGGTTTTCCGTAGGCAATATTATCACGGATCGTTCCTGAGAACAGGTAGACATCCTGCTGTACCATACCAATCTGTGAACGCAGGCTTTTCAGGGTGAGATGGCGGATATCCTGGTCGTCGATCGTAATGCGTCCGGCTGTCACATCGTAGAAGCGGGGCAGCAGAGAACAGATCGTAGTCTTTCCGCTGCCGGAAGGCCCCACCAGAGCGACAGATCTGCCGGCAGGGATCTCAATGGATATATTGGAAAGAACCGTTGTATCATCATCACTATAATGAAAGGATACATCCTCATAGCAGACTCTTCCTTTTACATTGGTAAGATCAACAGCATCCAGTGCATCCTGAATCTCAGGAACGGTCTCCATGACATCGAGAAAACGTCGGAAACCGGAAAGCCCTTTCTGCATCATTTCTACCAGCTCTACAAGAATCTGAATCGGACTGATAAAGATACCGATGTACAGGGCATACATTGCAAGGTCTGCAGTCTGCATCTGTCCCTGGGCGATCAGATAACCGCCATAGACCAGTGTAATAAGATACATCAGTCCCTGAAAAAATAAATTGGAACTCATAAAAGATCCCATGCAGTGGTAGTTATCATTTTTGGAAAGAAGAAAGGCATGGTTGCTTTTCTTAAATTTTTCACGTTCCAGATCTTCATTTGCGAAGGACTGTACGACCCGGATACCGGAAAGAGTGTCCTGCAGACTGGCGTTAATATCTCCAATCTTGCGGCGGTTTTCCATGAAAGTTTCCTGCATCTTGCGGTTCTGTCTGAAAGAAAAGAGGAACATCACAACGACCAGGATCGCTAATGGAAAAGCCAGTTTGTGGTTGATCATAAAAAGAAAAATAAATGCACCAATGATCTTTACAACAGAGATGAACAAATTTTCAGGACCATGATGGGCAAATTCCGAAATATCAAAAAGATCACTGACCAGTTTGCTCATCATCTGACCGGAATTGTTCTGACTGTAATAGGAGAAAGAAAGCTCCTCATAATGGTCAAAAAGCTGTTGGCGCATATCCCGTTCCATGTTCGCTCCCATCATATGTCCCTGATAACTTACATAATATTTGCAGAGACTCTGGATCAGGTACATCAGGAGAAGTCCTGAAGCGATCCATGGAAGTGCATGGAGGATGACAGCAGTATCTCTGGTAAATAAAGTCTTCGTCATGGTTCTGAGAATCTGCGGGTAGGAAAGATCTACCAGACTGATGATGGCAGCACAGATCAGATCAATAAAAAAGACCAGTTTATAAGGTTGATAATAGTGGATGAATTTTTTTAATGTATGCATAAGTTTCCCTCCGGTTAAAAATTTCATCTGAACAGAGTCATCTTAGCACAATCAAAATTCCTTGACAAGCACAACAAGGTATGGTAAAAGGGAAGTTATCGGAAAAGGCAGAAAGAAAATGAAAATAGGAGACCGGACAACAGACCGGAAGAAAAGACGGACAGGGAGAATACAGTGGATGAAAATTTATCTTGCCCCGCTTGAAGGGATTACAGGACATATATACAGAACAGCATTAAAAGAGTGCTTTGACGGATTTGACAAGTATTTTATTCCTTTTATCAGTCCGAACCAGAAAGGGCATTTCAGCACGAGGGAAAAGAAAGATGTGTTGCCGGAAAATAACCGTGGTGTTCTGGCAGTGCCGCAGATTTTGACGAACCAGGCAGAGGATTTTATAGAGACAGCTAAAAAGCTTGCAGAGTATGGATATGAAGAAGTGAATCTGAACCTTGGCTGTCCTTCCCGGACGGTTGTTACGAAAGGGCGTGGAGCAGGGTTCCTTGAAGAGCCGGACCGGCTGGATCGTTTTCTGGATGAAATTTTCAAGAAGCGTGAATGGAAGATTTCGGTGAAGACAAGGATCGGAATGAGTGAACCGGAAGAATTTGAAGATCTCCTGAAGATCTATAACCGGTATCCGTTGGAAGAGCTGATCGTACATCCAAGGCTGCAAAAGGATTTCTATAAAAATACACCGAATCTGGATGTATTTGCCATGGCAGCAGAAGAGAGCAGAAATCCACTCTGCTATAATGGGGATATCTGTAACGCAGAAGATCTGAAGAGGCTCAGAGAGCGGTTTCCGAAGCTGGATTGCGTGATGGTTGGACGCGGAGTGCTGGCAGACCCGGCATTGGGAAGAGTCCTGAAAGGCGGAGGGCAGGCAGAAAAGGCAGAACTCAGAAAGTTCCATGATCTTTTATACCGGGCATATTGTGAGGAAATGTCTGGTGACAGAACGGTATTATATAAGATGAAAGAATTGTGGTTTTATTTCTCGGGACTTTTTACGAATGGGAAAAAGTATTATAAAAAGATAAAAAAATGTGAAAGATGTGTTATTTACGAGAGTATTGTAAATGAGCTTTTTATGAAGGAAGAGGTTATACATGGTTGATGCATTATTAAAGATGGACGGAGAGATTCTGCTTTTTATCCAGGATCATATCAGGCAGGAGTGGATGGACTGGTTCTGGAAAGCAGTGACTCATCTGGGAGACGGAGGTATTCTCTGGATTCTGCTGGGAATAATTCTTCTGTTTTCCAAAAAGACAAGACCTGCGGGAGTTGCCGCACTGCTGGCACTGTTGGTGGGGGCGTTGCTCACGAATGTATGTCTGAAAAATTTTGTGGCAAGGATAAGACCTTATGAAGTGGTAGAGGGTCTCAGGCTGATGATCGAACGTCAGAGGGATTACTCTTTCCCGTCAGGACATACGAGTGCTTCTTTTGCGGCAGCCTGTGCATTAGTCAGGACATTGCCCCCAAAATGGGGGATAGCCTGCGTGATTCTTGCGGGTGTGATCGCCCTGTCAAGGCTGTATGTCGGTGTCCATTATCCAACCGATGTCCTTGGAGGAATGGTGGTCGGAATTTTTGCCGGCTGGGCAGGCTGGAAACTGATGCAGATGTTGCAGATGGAGAAAAAAAGAAGATCGGGTTAAAAGCAAATACCGGAAGCAGCTTTCATCCTGCCTCCGGTATTATTTTAGTATCCTTTAAAAATCAATTTTCTTTTTCATGCTGCTTTGCCAGAGCGGCTTCTACAAATCCTTTAAATAAAGGATGAGGACGGTTCGGTCTGGATTTCAGCTCAGGATGTGCCTGAGTAGCAATGAACCATGGATGAGACGGGATTTCTACCATCTCTACGATCCGGCTGTCCGGAGAAAGTCCGCACAGAGACATTCCATTTGCTTCCAGTACTTCACGGTAATCGTTATTTACTTCATAGCGGTGACGGTGACGTTCGTGGATCTCTTTTGTCCCATATAAGCTGTATGCGAGAGAGTTTTCCTTCAGCACGCAGGGATAAGAACCAAGTCTTAAAGTTCCTCCGATATCTTCAATTCCGATCTGATCCTCCATGATATGGATGACCGGATGGGTTGTATCCGGGTTCAGCTCCATACTGTGGGCATCTTTGTAGCCGATGACATCACGGGCAAATTCCACAATGGAAAGCTGCATTCCGAGACAGAGACCAAGGAACGGGATATTGTGGGTACGTGCATAACGGATTGCTTCAATCTTACCTTCTATACCGCGGTGACCGAATCCGCCCGGAACAAGAATACCGCTGACATCGGAAAATAACTCTTCGGCATTTTCAGCAGTGACTGTTTCGGAGTCGATCCATTTGATATTGACAGTTGTATGGCTGTAAATTCCGCCATGCTTTAATGCTTCTACGACACTGATATAAGCGTCATGAAGCTGGATATATTTTCCAACAAGGGCAACAGTAACTTCCTGTGTCGGGTGACGGAGTTTTTCAACCATTTCAGTCCAGTCTGCCAGATCCGGTTCAGGACAGTCAAGATGGAGACATTCACATACTACCTGTGCAAGGTGTTCTTTTTCCATTGCCAGAGGTGCTTCGTAAAGATATTCTACATCCAGGTTCTGAAGGACATGATCTGCAGGAAGATTACAGAACAGAGAAATTTTGTTTTTCATGCCATCATCGAGCGGATATTCGGAACGGCATACGATGATATCCGGCTGGATTCCCATTCCCTGAAGTTCCTTTACACTGGCCTGGGTCGGTTTTGTCTTCATCTCCTGAGAGGCTTTCAGATAAGGAATGAGGGTTACATGGATCAGAATCACATTCTCAGATCCACGTTCATGCTGAAACTGACGGATGGATTCGAGGAAAGGCTGGCTTTCGATGTCACCGACTGTACCACCAACTTCAATGATGGCGATCTCTGTATCAGTAGCAGCGGGATTCCGGTAAAAGCGGCTTTTGATCTCGTTCGTGATATGTGGGATGACCTGTACTGTTCCTCCGCCGAAATCTCCCCGACGTTCTTTCTGAAGAACGGACCAGTAAATTTTTCCAGTTGTAACGTTTGAATTTTTTGTCAGGCTTTCATCGATAAATCTTTCATAATGTCCGAGGTCAAGGTCTGTCTCAGCACCGTCATCGGTAACAAATACCTCGCCATGCTGAACCGGGTTCATCGTTCCCGGATCAATATTGATATAGGGATCAAATTTCTGCATCGTAACGGTATAGCCTCTTGCTTTGAGAAGACGTCCGAGAGATGCAGCGGTAATTCCCTTTCCAAGACCGGAGACTACTCCGCCTGTAACAAATACATATTTCACTGCCATAGTGTCTTTCCTCCTCCGTAGTATATTTGGGTTAATGTGAAAAAAATACTTTCCAAGTATACACCAATCGAAAAAAAAAATACAGTATTTTTTTAAAAATATCTCCTACAATTTCAGTAGGTAGAGAAATCCCCCGTAATCCTGCAGAAATTACGGGGGAACAGTAAAAACATAAACCTTCGGTAAATCAGGCTTTAAAGCATCTGCTTGGTTCATAGACTGCTTCACAGGTGAGCTGAACACCAAGCTTTTTAAAAGTCTTAATATCAACATCTGAGAGCATCACAGAAGTATGTGCCTGACAGCCTTTCAGCTTGGGAAGCTGGGAGAGAGCCAGTTCTGCGAGCGGGTTAGTTGCGGCACTTCCTGAGAGGGCGATCAGCACTTCATCTGTATGAAGACGTGGATTTTTACTCTTCAGGTATTCCACCTTCAGTTTCTGAATCGGTTCGATGGACTCAGGAGAGATGATCCTGATCGAGTGATCGACACCTGCCAGTTCTTTCAGAACATTCAGAAGCAGTGCGGCAGATGCTCCAAGAAGGTTGGAAGTCTTTCCGGTGATGATCTGCCCATCCTCAAGTTCCAGTGCTGCTGCAGGTGTGCCGGATTCTTTTGCACGCTCCAATGCTTTTACAGCAACTTTGCGGTCAGCGATAGTGATCCCTGCCATATTCATGAGCAGTTCGATCTTTTCGGCTTCTTTTTCAGAAGAATCACCTTTGAGGAGGGAGCCAAGGGCAGTGTAGTAACGGCGGATGATCTCCTGACAAGAGGCCTCACAGCAGGCTTCATCATCACAGATACAGTTACCGGCCATATTTACACCCATGTCGGTAGGAGACTTATAGGGACTTGATCCATAAATCTTTTCAAACATCGTATTTAATACAGGGAAAATCTCAACATCCCGGTTATAGTTGACAGTCGTTTCTCCGTAAGCTTCCAGATGATAAGGGTCGATCATATTGACATCATTTAAATCGGCAGTAGCGGCTTCGTAAGCAAGATTGACCGGATGCTTAAGAGGCAGATTCCAGATAGGGAATGTCTCAAACTTTGCATAGCCGGCATTGATTCCACGCTGATGCTCCTGATAAAGCTGGGAAAGGCAGACCGCCATTTTTCCGCTTCCAGGACCCGGTGCTGTTACGATGACCAGCGGATGAGAAGTTTCGATATAATCATTTTTGCCATAGCCTTCATCACTCACGATCAGAGGAATATTGGCAGGGTATCCAGGGATATTATAATGGATATAGACCGGGATATTCAGCTTTTCCAGGCGGTGCTTGAACAAAAGGGCACTTTCCTGTCCTGAGAATTGCGTAATAACAACGCTGCCGACAAAAAGTCCCTGTTCACGGTAAGTTCCGATCAGACGGATGACATCAGAATCATAAGTAATTCCGAGATCCCCACGGATCTTGTTTTTTTCAATATCTTTGGCACTGATCGCAAAGACAATCTCAGCCTGGTCGCTGAGCTCTTTCAGAAGACGGAGTTTACTGTCGGGTTCAAATCCCGGAAGAACGCGGGAAGCATGGTAGTCGTCAAAGAGCTTTCCACCAAATTCAAGGTAAAGCTTTCCACCAAATTTTCCGATGCGGTTTCTAATATGTTCGGACTGCATTTTTAAATATTTTTCGTTATCAAATCCTATTTTCATTGTTGATTCCCCACTTTGTATTTACTGTTAAGTAGTATACTATAAATCGTCATGGTTTTACAATATTTTCATAATCTTTTTATTGATTTATGGAAACCCTGTATTTATAATGGAAGTTAGTTGATTTTAGGAGGAAAATGATGGATAACCAGAATAATAAGAACAAAGGTCCGAACAATAACCGGCAGGGATGGGGTATCATTTTATTTACCACGTTACTGATCACCTTTATTGTTATGGGCCTCTTTTCTCTTATGCGGGGAGGAAGCCCGGAGGAGATCAGTTATGATAAATTTCTGAAGCTTGTAGACAATAAAAAGGTAGAGTCAGTGACGTTTACAAATTCCAGAATTAATATTGTACTTACGGATTCAGCAAGAAAGGAAAAGCTGAAGGGAACTTTAAAAGAAGTAAAGGATGAGGGGAAAAAGAGCGGTTCATCCAAAGAGTCCACGGAGAAAAGCAGAACTTCTGATTCCTCAAAGGACAGCAGTAGCACAGCCGGGGAAAATGGAACCTATGATCTGATCAGTCAGCTCCAGGAGCAGATGCAGGACTCCGGAGATACAGAGGAGAAGGATCCTGATTATTATACCGGTCTTGTAAATGATGAAACACTGGTAGAGAAGCTGAAAAAGGGTGGAGTGCAGTTTAAGGCAGAAGTGCCGGATACGGCAGGTTCTCTGATCACGGAACTGGTCATCACAGTTGTGCCAATTATTCTGATGGTATTTTTGTTCGCATTTTTAATGAAGCGAATGACCAAAGGCGGAGGTATGATGGGCATTGGAAAAAGCAATGCCAAGATGTATATGGAGAAGCAGACCGGAGTCACATTCCAGAATGTTGCCGGACAGGATGAAGCGAAGGAATCCCTGCAGGAAGTTGTTGATTTCCTTCATAATCCTGAGAAATACAGTGGGATCGGAGCGAAGCTGCCAAAGGGTGCATTGCTCGTCGGACCTCCGGGAACAGGTAAAACCCTGCTTGCCAAGGCGGTAGCCGGAGAAGCAGGTGTTCCATTCTTCTCCCTGTCCGGTTCAGCTTTTGTAGAGATGTATGTAGGTGTAGGAGCTTCCCGTGTGCGTGATCTGTTCAAGCAGGCACAGCAGATGGCTCCATGTATTGTATTTATTGATGAGATTGATGCCATTGGAAAGACCCGTGATACAGCTATGGGTGGAAATGATGAGAGAGAGCAGACACTGAACCAGCTTCTTGCAGAGATGGATGGATTTGATACGAACAAGGGACTTCTTGTCCTTGCGGCTACAAACCGCCCGGAAGTACTTGATCCTGCCTTGCTTCGTCCGGGACGGTTTGATCGCCGGATTATTGTAGATAAGCCGGATCTGAAGGGACGTGTGGATGTATTAAAAGTCCATGCAAAAGATGTCAAGATGGATGATAGTGTGAACCTGGAAGAAATCGCACTGGCGACATCCGGTGCGGTAGGATCGGATCTCGCCAATATGATCAATGAGGCTGCGATCAATGCGGTAAAAAATGGCAGACAGGTCGTCAGTCAGAAGGATCTTTTTGAGGCAGTGGAAGTTGTACTGGTCGGTAAAGAGAAGAAAGATCGGATCATGAGTGCGGAAGAGCGGAGAATTGTTTCCTATCATGAGGTCGGACATGCACTGGTCACAGCACTTCAGAAAAATACGGAGCCTGTCCAGAAGATCACCATTGTGCCAAGAACAATGGGGGCATTGGGGTATGTTATGCAGACACCGGAGGAAGAAAAATTTCTGAATACGAAGAAAGAGCTGGAGGCGATGATCGTAGTTGCACTTGGTGGTCGTGCAGCTGAAGAAATCGTCTTTGATACAGTGACGACCGGGGCATCCAACGATATCGAACAGGCGACTAAGATTGCAAGAGCAATGATTACCCAGTATGGAATGTCTGACCGGTTCGGACTGATGGGTCTGGAATCAATACAGAACCGTTATCTGGATGGCAGACCGGTGTTAAACTGTGGTGAGGCAACTGCAAGTCAGATTGACGAAGAAGTGATGCGGATGCTTAAGAGTTCTTATGAAGAGGCAAAGCGTCTTCTGTCTGAAAACCGGGATGCACTGGATCAGATCGCTGCATTTCTGATTGAAAAAGAGACGATCACCGGAAAAGAATTTATGAAGATTTTCCGTGAAGTAAAAGGAATTCCTGAGCCGGTGGAGGGAGAAGAAGGAAAAGAGCAGGCTGAATCCGGCAGGATCAATATGAAAGAAGTATAAAAAGGATCATAAAGCAGACTATAAGAGTTATGGAAGAAATTCATTTTAATATTCAGGAAGAATTAAAGAAACTCCCGGGAAGACCGGGAGTTTATATTATGCATGATGAAAAAGATCAGATTATTTACGTGGGAAAAGCGATCAGTTTGAAAAATCGTGTGCGGCAGTATTTTCAGAGCAGTTATAATAAAAGTGTCAAGATCCAGCAGATGGTGACGCATATCCGCAGATTTGAATATATTGTGACGGATTCGGAACTGGAAGCACTGGTACTGGAATGTAATCTGATCAAAGAACACAGACCCAAGTATAATACGATGCTGATGGATGATAAGGCGTATCCATTTATTAAAGTAACGACAGGAGAGGCATTCCCACGGGTGATGCTGGCAAGGCAGATGGTGAAGGATAAAGCAAGGTATTTCGGACCTTATACGAGTTCCCAGGCGGTGAGGGATACGATTGACCTGATCCATAAACTGTATCATGTCAGGAGCTGTAACCGGAATCTTCCGAGAGATACAGGAAAAGAACGCCCCTGCCTGAATTATCATATTCACCAGTGCGATGCACCGTGTCAGGGATATATTTCTAAAGAAGAGTACCGGAAATCCATTGATGAGGTAATCCGTTTCCTGAACGGAAATTTTGACGGAATACTGAAAGATTTGGAAGAAAAAATGCTGGCAGCATCTGAGACACTGGAGTTTGAAAAAGCAATCGAATACAGAGAACTTCTGAACAGTGTTAAAAAGGTGGCCCAAAAGCAGAAAATCACAGATTCCAGCGGAGAGGACCGGGATGTGCTGGCGGTAGCATGTAAGGAAGATGATGCTGTTGTACAGGTGTTTTTTATCCGTGGAGGAAGACTGATCGGACGGGATCATTTCTATCTGCGTATTTCAAAAGGCGAGACAAAGGCGGAGATACTGGACAGTTTCATCAAGCAGTATTATGCGGGTACTCCTTTTATTCCGGGAGAACTGATGCTCCAGGAAGAAATGGAAGAACAGGCATTACTGGAGGAATGGCTGAGTACAAAGCGGGGACAGAAAGTCATGATCAGAATCCCGAAGAAAGGGACAAAAGAAAAATTAGTAGAACTTGCAGGAGAGAATGCACAGCTTGTACTGAATAAGGATAAAGAACGGCTGAAAAGAGAAGAAGGTCGTACGATCGGTGCAGTGAAAGAAATTGCCGCCCTGCTTGGAATGGAACGGATCGTGAGAATGGAGGCCTATGATATTTCCAATACCAACGGATTTGAATCGGTTGGTTCTATGATCGTGTATGAGAATGGAAAGCCAAAACGGAATGATTACAGAAAGTTTAAGATCAAAAGTGTAAAAGGGCCGAATGATTATGCGAGTATGAGGGAAGTTCTTACAAGAAGATTTCAGCATGGACTGAAAGAAAAAGAAGAACTGAGGAAAAAGGGAGAAGATTCTCAGATTGGCAGTTTTACAGCTTTCCCGGATCTGATCCTGATGGATGGAGGCAGGGGTCAGGTTAATATTGCTCTTCAGGTGCTGGATGAACTGCATTTAAATATTGCAGTCTGCGGAATGGTGAAAGATGACCATCACCGGACAAGAGGGCTCTATTACAATAATATAGAAATCCCCATTGACCGGGATTCGGAGGCATTCCGACTGATAACGCGGATTCAGGATGAGGCACATCGGTTTGCAATCGAATATCATCGGCAGCTTCGTGGAAAAGGACAGGTTCATTCTGTGCTGGATGATATTCCGGGGATTGGATCAGCCAGAAGAAAAGCCCTGATGCGGCACTTTTTAAGCCTGGATGCGATTCGGGAGGCAAGCGTGGAAGAACTGGCAAAAATCCCGTCAATGAATCAAAAAGCAGCAGAATCGGTCTATGAGTTTTTACATTAATATGGTATAATAGACTAGTACGCAAGTATAAGGAAGGAGAAACGTTATGGATGGTGTAAGATTAACTGAGATTGTAGAAAAGATGAATCTGAAAAATCTCACTCCCGGAGTGGATATTACCGAGCGTAAGGTTCATGTACCGGATGTCAACAGACCGGCTTTGCAACTGACGGGCTTTTTTGATCATTTTGATCTGAATCGTGTTCAGATTATTGGAAATGTAGAGTGTGCCTATCTTGAGACACTTACGAGAGAGAGAAAAGATGAAATCTATGAAAAACTTCTGGCGCATAAAGTACCGTGTATTGTATTCAGTAATGATCTTCAGCCGCAATCCGAGTTTATAGAGACCGCAGAAAAGAATGATATTCCTGTGTTCGGAACCTGCAAAAAGACCTCCTCTTTTATGGGTGAGCTGATCCGCTGGCTGAATGTGAAGCTTGCTCCGTGCATTTCAATTCACGGAGTACTTGTGGATGTATATGGTGTAGGCGTCCTGATCATGGGTGAGAGTGGGATCGGAAAAAGCGAGGCCGCCTTGGAACTGATTAAGCGAGGTCATCGTCTGGTGACAGATGATGTAGTTGAGATCCGCAAGGTCAGTGATGAGACACTGGTGGGTTCTGCACCGGATATTACAAGACATTTCATCGAACTTCGGGGAATCGGTATCGTAGATGTTAAGTCGATGTTTGGTGTGCAGAGTGTCAGAGAGACGCAGAATATCGATCTGGTGATCACGCTGGAAGACTGGAGTAGAGAGAAAGAGTATGACCGGCTGGGACTGGAAGAAGAGTATACAGAGTTCCTTGGCAACAAGGTAGTATGCCACAATATTCCGATCCGTCCGGGAAGGAATCTTGCGATTATCGTAGAGTCAGCAGCAGTAAACCACAGGCAGAAGCAGATGGGGTATAATGCCGCACAGGAACTCTATAAGCGTGTGCAGGAGAATCTTGCAAAAAAGAGACAATAGAAAGCAGGGGACAGAGAATTCCCCGTAAGATGAAAATTTGAAAAAGGAGTGGAGAAGAAGGATGAAGTATTGTTTTGGCGTAGATATCGGTGGTACGACAGTAAAGATGGGGTTATTTACTGAGAATGGTGATATCAGAGATAAATGGGAAATTGTGACAAAGACGGAAGACGAAGGAAAAGCGATCCTTCCTGATGTTGCAGCAGCGATCAGCAGGAAGATGGAAGAGCATCATCTGACGAAAGAGGATATCAAGGGAATCGGAGTCGGAGTTCCTGCACCGGTTACAGCAGAAGGTGTGGTAAATGGAAGTGCCAATCTTGGATGGAAATACAAAGAAGCAAAAAAAGAACTGGAAGAGCTGACCGGAATGAAAGCTACATTTGGAAATGACGCAAATGTGGCAGCACTTGGTGAAATGTGGAAAGGCGGCGGAGCCGGATGCAAGAATCTCGTAATGGTGACACTTGGAACAGGTGTCGGCGGTGGTGTGATCGTTGGCGGAAAAATAGTAGTCGGACAGTTCGGAGCCGGTGGAGAGATCGGTCATATGTGTGTGAATTACCATGAGACAAAGCAGTGTGGATGTGGAAACTACGGATGCCTGGAACAGTATGCATCTGCAACGGGAATCGTCCGTCTTGCAGCAGAGAAACTGGAGTCAGAGACAAGATCAACACTTTTGAAAAAGGAAGAGCTTTCTGCAAAGGCAGTATTTGATGCTGTAAAAGAGGGTGATGAAGTTGCTACAGAGATCGCTACAGAGATGGGAGAGTATTTAGGACATGCACTTGCAAATATCGCAGCAGTACTTGATCCGGCAATCTTTGTAATTGGCGGGGGAGTTTCCAAGGCAGGAGATGTACTGCTTCCATTTATTGAAAAGCCGTTTAAGGACAGAGCGTTCTTTGCAAGCCAGAATGTAAAATTTGCACTTGCTACATTAGGAAATGATGCAGGAATTTGCGGTGCGGCAAAGATGGTTCTGGAAGATTAAGGACAGATAGTCAGTGCATAATGATATAAAAAAAGTGATTAAAAAAGAAAAGGATAGAATCCTGTAAAAATAAACTGCTGTAGAGCATAGATGAATGTTCCACAGCAGTTTATTTTATTTTTGTCAGTATTACGAATTACGGTGCAGGCTGAACATTCGGTTCAGACGGAGCAGGAACAGTTCCACCGCTATCACCGTTCGTTCCGGAAGAATCGTCACCATTTGCAGAGTTATTCGAATCATCAGAATTACCAGGATCTTCAACAGAAGGATCATCATCGGATGGTTCCGGTGCAACATAATGACCGGAACAACTCTGGGTTGGAGCATTATCTTTTGCGAAATACTCTGTCAGAGAAGGACAACTGCCGGTAGCGAGAAGTCCGGTTCTGGTACAGATTGTCTTCTGGACAACAGAAGAAGGAATCTCGAAATCTTTATATGCAAGACTTTTCTTTTCCTGAACTCGTTCCATGATATTTTTCCACAATTTCTGATGCCAGCTCTGACTCAGGTTGCTCATGGTTTTTGATTCATCATATCCACCCCATACGGAAGCTGTATAATATGGTGTATAGGCAGCGATCCAAAGGTCATTGCTTTCCTGGCTGGTACCGGTCTTTGCAGCAACAGGCATATTGCTCAGACGAGCCGAACCTCCGGTTCCTCCTGCACCGTTCACAACATCTTCCATTGCACTGGTAAGAAGATAAGCAGTGGAGTCTTTGATGACCTTGTGGCTCAAAGGAGTGGTGTTATCCAGAAGAACATTGCCATCATGGTCAAGAATCTGGGTATACAGAGTAGGTTCTATATAAGTTCCACCATTGGCGATCGCTGCGTAAGCTGCGGTCAGTTCTGTATTGTAGACACCGAGAGTCAGTCCTCCGAGTGCTTTGGCCTGGGAATTCTTGTCGGCATCGGTCAGTGTTGTAAATCCGAAGTTGAGAAGATAGTCATAACTCTCAGTTTCTCCTACATAATCCGTCAGAGTCTTTACAGCAAGCACGTTCATGGAATGCTCGATTCCATAGCGGACTCTGGTTGCACCGATATACTTTTTGTCCCAGTTCTTAACTTCCTGACCATTTTTGTATTCATACGGTTCATCATCAATCGTAGTAGCAAGGGTCAGTTTATTTTCATTGAGAGCAGGTGCATAGGATGCCAGGATCTTGAAACAGGATCCCGGCTGTCTGTAAGAATCAGTTGCACGGTTCAGGGAAAGACTGGAAGTCTTTTCGCCACGTCCACCGACCATAGCTTTAATCTGTCCAGTATACTGATCCATCACAACGACAGAAGCCTGTGGCTGTGGGGAAAGCTCGATCCGTTCATCTACAGTATCTCCGGCTGCCTCATCAATGTTCAGAGTACTCTTATAATTGTTGATTGCATTCTGGGCTGCATCCTGCGTACCGAATACGAGAGGATATTGATCTCCGGTTGTACTGGAAATATAGGCTGCAAGCTGTTCCTTACTGTAGTTCTCAGAAGTACCGTCTGTATGATGGACTGTAAGTGCGTAATCAAGTCCCCATTCACTTCCGGCAAGGTAATTATCTACATTGGCAACTTCCTCATCGCAGATTGACTGGATATCAGCGTCCTGAGTAGCTGTGATCGTAAGTCCGCCACTGTAGAGTAGATTGTAAGCCTGCGTTTCAGAGTAGCCTTTTTTATTCACCAGATCTTTTACAATCTGCTTGATCAGAGCATCTACAAAATAGCTGTATGGCTTGCTTGTCTGCGTATTGGCTGCCGTCTCTAAAATCCGGTCGTAAACATTATCGGCCATGGCTTCGTCATATTCTGTCTGATTGATGAAACCGAGTTTCTTCATATTGTTCAGTACTTTTTCACGACGCCTGGCATTGACATCCGGGTGCTTGACCGGATCATTCCCGGATGGACTCTGGGTGATGCCTGCAATAACGGCACATTCTGAAAGAGTAAGATCTGCAGCATCTTTATTGAAATAACGCTTTGCGGCAGTCTGGACACCAAGACATCCCTGACCGAGATTGATGGTATTCATGTATGCTTCCAGAATTTCTTTTTTTGACATCTGCTTTTCAATCTTGAGAGCGAGATACTGTTCCTGTATCTTACGCTCAAAACGTTCAGAATTTGTCTCATTGACAAAGTTAGGGAATACATTATTTTTAATGAGCTGCTGGGTCAGAGTACTGGCACCTTCTGTGAAATGAAAGCCGTGAGTGACACCTACAACTCCTGCACGGATGATTCCCTGGAGATCGATTCCGTTGTGCTTATAGAAACGTTCATCCTCGATGGCAACAAAAGCATCACCCATATACTTGGAAATTTCGTCATATTTCTTGTATACACGGTTGGAATCAGAATCTTTAAGCTGCTCCAGCACGGTTCCGTTCTGATCTACAATGGATGTCGTATATCCCTGAGGAAGGATATCCTTAGCGGTAACTTCCGGTGTATTATCAATGACATGCTTGACAAACACACCACCTGCGGCAACACCGACGATCCCGAGCAAAAGGACGCACAGAACAAATGCCTTAAATAAACGGACACCGACACGCTTCTTTTTCATTCTCTTTTTAGAAGAAATCCGCTTCTTTCTTCTTGAAAGATTCGATTTTCCATAATTCACGAATAAAATCCTCCTTTTTTCACTTCTATGATTATATCAAACTTACCTTTTTAAATAAAGCTAAAAATAAAAAGTTCATATTTTGAAAAGTAAAATTTAAGAAAATCTTGCAGTTTCATGGGCAGATGTATATCATAGGAGATAGCAAGCTTGAGAAAAATGAAAAGGAGCAACAGGTGGAAAGTTATCAGACAGTATACAGAGGTGGTACAGGAGAGATTATTGAAAAAAAATCTCGTTTTATAGCAGAAGTCTATCCAATAGAATCTGAAGAGCAGGCTGCTCAGATCCTGGAGGAGACGAGAAAAAAATATTGGGATGCAAGACATCACTGCTGGGCATATGTTCTTGGAAGAAATCCGGCTGCTGAGAGAATGAGCGATGACGGTGAACCGGCAGGAACAGCCGGAAAGCCAATTTTGGAAGTGATCCGGGGGAGAAAGCTGACGGATGTACTTGTCATCGTGACGAGATATTTTGGAGGAACATTGCTTGGAACAGGTGGACTGGTCAGGGCTTATACATCTGCGGCCATAGACGGACTGGAACATAGTGAAAGTATAACCAGAATCCATGGAATTAAACTGTTGATCCGGGCAGAGTACACGGATCTAGGGAAAATACAGTATCTGCTTGCAAGCCGGGATGTGATCCAGTTAGATCCGGTATATACAGATAAAGTGGAGTTGACGGCTTTAGTTCCGGTGGAGCAGATGAAAGGTCTGAAAGCAGATCTGATGGAAGGAACAAATGGACAGGCGGTTCTGGATGAAACGTTTCAGTGTTGGTTTGCACAGACGGAAGATGGTATCCGTATTTTTTCAGAGTGGGTGGAAGAGTAGAGAGAAGGCAGTAATAAAATTCTGTCGATGAGTATGGCAATGCGGAGAGCCTGTTACTGGATATGTCACTGGAACTGTCCTGAGTTATTTTGATATAAAAAGAGACCTGCGGTCGGGAAAAAATCTCCTGACCGCAGGTCTTTTAACCGTTCCGGTTAACGGAACACTACATATGGATTATGAAAATTCAGGCTCGATCAGACCGAAAGAACCATCTTTTCTTTTATATACTACATTTACTTCGTCAGTCTCTGCGTTGGAGAATACGAAGAAACTATGTCCGAGCAGTTCCATCTGGATGCAGGCATCCTCAGGAAACATAGGCTTGATGCCGAATTTCTTTGTGCGAACAATACGGATTTCGTCATCCTCTGCTGCGTCATCTTCTGTCTCGAAAAATTCTTTTCTGAAGCTATTTCCAGTAGATGCATAGGAAGTAGGGTGTCCCTGGCTGCGGGCTACCAGCTTATTCTTATATTTGCGAAGCTGACGCTCGATGACCTCTTCTACAAGATCAATGGAGACATACATATTATCACTGGTCTGTTCAGAACGAATGATATTTCCTTTTACCGGAATCGTAACCTCAATCTTCTGACGTCCTTTTTCAACGCTGAGAGTTACATTAATTTCTGTCTCAGGAGTGAAGTACCTTTCAAGTTTTCCTAATTTCTGTTCGATAGCATCCTTTAATCCCGGTGTTACCTCAATATTTTTTCCGCTGATAATAAAATTCATGCTGCTCAACTCCTTTGTTCGAATTATACAGAAGAAATGGTGAGTTCTATCTGTATTATGGACATATTATAACATAAACTTCTGTGTCTGTATATAAGAAATCCGGTCAAATTCAGAAAAAACTGAGAATTGACCGGAAGTGTGCGACAATATCTTCTATATGAAAGGATGTTGCAACTGTTGCTGTGAACAAATTATTTATTGATCATACTACGCTTTCTCATTCTCGAATCCAGGATTTTCTTGCGGATACGGAGATTCTTAGGAGTAACTTCCAGAAGCTCATCTGTATCAATAAAATCAAGTGCCTGTTCCAAACTTAAAATACGTGGCGGAGTCAGGCGGAGTGCCTCATCAGCACTGGAAGAACGGGTGTTGGTCAGATGCTTTGTCTTGCAGACATTCAGCTCGATATCTTCTGCCTTACCATTCTGTCCGATGACCATTCCAGAATAAACTTTTTCACCTGCACCAATAAAGAGAGTACCACGTTCCTGGGCACTGTAAAGTCCGTAAGTTACAGACTCACCGGTTTCGAATGCGATCAGAGATCCCTGCTTACGGTACTGGATATCTCCTTTATATGGAGCATATCCTTCAAAACTTGTATTGATGATACCATTTCCCTTTGTATCGGTCATGAACTCACCACGGTATCCGATCAGGCCACGTGCAGGAATCAGGAACTCAAGACGGGTATAACCTCCGTTGGAAGGTGCCATGTTGCGAAGTTCCCCTTTCCGCTGACCGAGTTTTTCAATGACAACTCCGGTGAATTCATCCGGGACATCAATATAGGCAAGCTCCATAGGTTCTGTCTTCTTTCCATTTTCATCTGTATGGTAGAGAACTTCTGCTTTACTTACTGCAAACTCGTATCCTTCACGACGCATATTCTCGATCAGGACAGAAAGATGAAGCTCCCCACGACCGGAAACTTTGAAACTGTCGGCATTCTCAGTCTCTTCTACACGGAGGCTGACATCAGTATTAAGCTCACGGAAAAGACGGTCACGAAGATGACGGGAAGTTACGAACTTTCCCTCCTGTCCGGCAAACGGACTGTCATTTACGATGAACTGCATGGAAATCGTAGGCTCTGAGATCTTCTGGAAAGGAATTGCCTCCGGTTTCTCAGGAGAGCAGAGAGTATCTCCGATGGAAATATCTGCAATACCGGATACGGCAACAATAGCTCCAATGGTAGCTTCTTTTACTTCCACACGGTTTAGACCATCAAACTCATAAAGTTTACCAATCTTGACACGCTGCTGCTTGTCAGGATCATGATGGTTCACAACAACCATGTCCTGGTTGACTGAGATCGTACCATTTTCAACCTTACCAACTCCGATACGTCCAACATATTCATTGTAATCGATGGTACTGATGAGCATCTGGGACGGAGCTTCAGGATCTCCCTCCGGTGCCGGAATATAGTCAAGGATCGTCTCAAATAAAGGCTTCATATCCTGCTTTTCATCAGAAAGATCAAGGACAGCAACCCCGGCTTTTGCAGAAGCATATACAAAAGGACACTCCAGCTGGTCATCAGATGCACCGAGATCAATAAACAGTTCGAGAACCTCATCGATCACATCATCAGGTCTTGCCTCCGGACGGTCGATTTTGTTGATACATACAATAACCGGGAGGTTCAGCTCAAGAGCTTTTCTTAATACGAATTTGGTCTGTGGCATAGCTCCCTCAAAGGCATCTACAACAAGTACAACACCATTTACCATCTTAAGGACACGCTCTACCTCTCCGCCAAAATCAGCATGACCAGGAGTATCAATGATATTGATCTTAACCCCATTATAATGTACGGCAGTATTCTTGGAAAGAATTGTGATTCCACGCTCACGTTCAATATCGTTGGAGTCCATGACACGTTCTTCTACTTCCTGATTTTCACGGAATACACCGCTTTGCTTTAAAAGCTCGTCAACCAGAGTTGTCTTACCGTGGTCAACATGGGCGATAATTGCAACATTTCTTACATCTTCACGCTTTGTCTTCATAAATTTATACACTCTTTCTTTATCTGTCTAAAAACCACTCATATCTGTAACTTCCTTATTTTATCACAAAAAATGAAATTTACAAGATGGAAATAGAGATTGTTCAGGATGCATAAAAAAGAAAAATAAGAAAAATACAAATCAAAATAAACTATTCAAAATTAACAAAAATAATTTAAAAATCAACAAATAAATGTAAAAATTGTGTAAAATGTCAGTTGAAACAAAGAATAATGTGTGTTATTATTACAAAAATATAATCTTGTGGAAATTCCGGAATTGTGAATTTGACTGTCAGCCCGGACAGATGATAGTGACCGGAAACGATGAAAAGGAGGAAAAAGATGAGGAAAAGGAAGACGGGTGCGTTAGCTGTATTGCTGGTATTTATGATGACATTTGCCAATATATTTGGCATGATGCCGGCGATCAGTGTGGCGGCACAGGAAGAAAAGCAACAGGAAGTAACGGTAGAGAGGGCATCAGAACTGGTATATGGTGAACAGTATCTCCTTGTCGGAGGAACAGCGGGCAAGACTTCAGGCAGCGAAGATGATATATACGCAGTGGTTGGTGCAACAACCCACAGTGGCAGCAAAGCAGGCAGTGTACTTGATAAAGTAGAAGTTTCCGGACTGGATTTTTCAGATGCTAAAAACCAGCTTACAGCACAGGAAACGAATCTGTGGACAGCAGTCAAGGGAGAAAATGGAACGGTTGCACTTTACAATAAGGTTTCAGATAAATATATGCACCTGGAGTCAGGGAACAGAGCTGTGACACTGACAGATGAAGCAACTTATTATGAAGCAGTTCTGACAGATCATCACGCAGCGGGAAAGGCACTGGCTTTTCGTCTTGGAACTTGGTATCTGAACTTTTCTGAAAGCCAGAATGGATTCTGTGCTTATGATGCATCGACCTATTCCCAGAATGAGACAAAGGATACAAACCAGTATGCATTCTATCATGTGAAAAAAGCAGAGGGGTCAACCACAAGCACCGTTACCCGTGCTACAGCAATTACCACAGGTAAGAAATATATGCTGGTAGGCGGGGACTCCAAGAGCGGTACATATCAGGCAGTTACTGCACAGACTCATGCAGGAAGCAAGGTGAACAGCGTCCTGACAGGAGCGGAGATTGCCGGACTGGATCTTTCAGACCTGTCGGATGAAGTGACAGTAAGTAATAAGTATCTTTGGACAGTGAAGGCCGGCAGTACAGAAGGTACTGTAGCACTTTATAATGAAGCAGCAGGCAAATATCTGAATTTTGCAGAGGGAGCAAGACCGGTTACTTTAGGCGATGAACCTACAGATTTTACGTTTGCACAGACAGATCATCATGTGGCAGGTATTGCAGCCGCATTCCATCTGAACGATTACTATCTGAATTATTCAGACAGTCAGAAAGGATTCTGTGCATATGATGCATCCACTTATTCCCAGAATGAGACAAAGGATACAAATCAGTATGCATTATATGAAGTGAAAACCGGTGCGACTCCGAATCCAGATCCGAATCCAGATCCAAATCCAGATCCAGATCCGTCAGAGGGAGATGCAAAGGCCACACTTTTGTTCTGCTCTGATTTTCAGACCGGTACAGAAGTATCACCATATCAGAGTGTATCGGACGTACCGGAAAGTCTGACATCTGTTATGACGAATATTTCAAAAGAAATGTACGACGATGGCTTTACCCAAATTGATAATGTTCTTGCAGTTGGTGATTATACAGCTTATTCAGGACGTTATAATTATGATGCAGATGCAACGATCGGTATTCAGGCATTTAAAAATATTATCCAGAACCGCTGGAGTAATACAAACCAGTTCCTGTTCATTCAGGGAAACCATGATCGGGCAAATTATCCATTTGATGAAGGGGCTCATGAATACAGTGATTATATCGTGTACTGTATCAATACAACTTACAATACTTCAGAAATGGGAGGATTCCCATGGATGCAGGGAAGTACAGGAAGTGAAGCACAGGTAAAGAAAGCAGCCCGGAAGCTTGGCGATTATCTGGATGGCTGTATCACGGCCGGAGAGACACGTCCGATCTTTATCATGGTACATTTACCACTGCATTTCAGTGGGCGTACAAGTTCTCTTTATGGAAATGGTGACAATGTGTATTCTTCCTATCTGTTCGATGTGATCAATACAGCGGCAGAGGATCTGGATATTGTATATCTTTACGGTCATAACCATTCTAAAGGATGGGATAATTATCTTGGTGGATCCCGTGTATTTAAAAAGCCGGGTGATACGATCCTGATCCCGGATCTTACAAAGAAGAGTGGAAGTACAACTGACAGTTATACAAAAGAAGAACTTAATTTTACTTATATGAACGCCGGATATATTGGATATTTTCATGATGCAACAGCAGCGGATGAACTGACGGCAACAGTATGTCAGGTTTATGATAATAAACTGGTACTGAGAAGATATTCAGAAGACGGACTGATCGATATTGGTTCTGTTGGTAAAAATAACACAAGATACAATGATTCATCACTGATCCCGGCAACTGAGCTGGCACAGGCAACGGCAAGTCCGGTGCAGATTGATCTGAACCAGGTGGCTGTACCAAGTGTAACCATTGAGGCTGCAGGTGGTAAAGTTGGAGAAAAAGTTGCCCTGAAAGCGGTTGTTAAGCATATTAAAGCGGATTCTTATGAGTGGAATATAGAAGATCCGGAGATTGGAGAGATCACCGCAGAAGATAATATGGCAAGTGTTTTCTGTAAAAAAGCCGGAAGTACGAACGTAAAAGTTACAGTGACAGATACAGACGGGAATACGACAGTTGGACAGGCAGTGCTGGAAGTGAGCTATGACCAGACCGCAGGTGCATCAGCAAAGATTCAGGATGCGGATGGAAATGCAGTAACGACTGCAGGAAAGAATGAAAGAATTATCCTTAATGGAGCATTAGCCGGAATACCGGAAGTAGTTTCTTATAAATGGTCAGTATCTGATTCTGAACTTGCAGAGCTTGAAGATGCTGATTCTGCAGAGACAGCTGTAACATTTAAAGGAAAAGGTGAAGTGACTGTAACTCTGCTGGTTACCTATAAGGATGCACAGGGACAGCAGAAGACAGTGACAGCCAGAACGAAAGTTGTTGTGTCAGAAATTCCTTCCTATAGACGTGTGTCGGAAATTGAGTCAGGAAAGAGCTATCTGATCATAGGATCATCAGGAAAGGCACTGAATACAGAGATAAGTCCTTTGGGTGGTGTAGCATGTATTGCAGGTACACAGATACAGGCAGCAGATCTTGGAAATTCAGGTGATGTACTCAAAGGGGATTATGGTGCATTACTCTGGAAAATTGAAAAAGATGCCAATGGACAGTATACGCTTTATAATACTGCAGCAAAGAAATATCTCTCACTGAGTGTATCAGACAGAAATATTGAACTGGCAGATACACCGGTAAAATTGTCTGTTGAAAAAGGTACACTGAGTAATGGAAGCGGTTCCTGTGTTGCGTTTTACAATGGCACAATGTATCTGAACCATTCCAAGTCCAAGCAGGCATATTGTGGATATTCAGGTGAGACGGTTACCAATGCAAATAACCAGTTTGCAATTTATGAACTGGTTGGAGAAAAAGTAGTAAAGAATACATATACTGTTACGTTTAATAGCAAGGGCGGAAGTACTGCTGCTGCCCAGACTGTTGAAAAAGGAGCAAAAGTGACAGAGCCTTCAGCACCGACATTAGAAGGATATACATTTGCAGGATGGTATACAGATGAAGCATGTACCACTCCGTGGAACTTTGAGGCAGATGTCGTGAATGGAAATATGGAATTATATGCAAAATGGAATGAAGTTCAGGTTGTGATCGATACAACAGAGCTTCAGAAAGCGGTTGCTGAGATGGATCAGGTTGATCTTGAAAAGTATGAGAAAGATGCGGCATATGACGCATTCGCAGCAGCTCTGCAGAATGCAAAGGCAGTGCTTGCAGATCCAGAGAGCGAACAGGCAGTGGCAGAAGCGAAGACAGCTCTGACAGAGGCATACGCAAATCTGAAATTGATCCAGACACCAGATCCAGAGCCGGTGATCGATACAACAGAGCTTCAGAAACTGGTTGATGAAATGGATAAAGTTGATCTTGAAAAGTATGAGAAAGATGCAGCATTTGATGCATTTGTAGCAGCTCTGCAGAAGGCAAAAGCAGTGCTTGCAGATCCAGAGAGCGAACAGACAGTAGCAGATGAAAAAGCAGCACTGGCAGCAGCGTATGCAAACCTGAAACTGATCCAGACACCAGATCCGAAACCAGAACCGACGCCAGAGCCAAAGCCGGATCCAACTCCGACGCCAGGGCAGACGACAGGGAAAGATGATAAGACTCCGGGAACAGGCAAAGATAATAAAGCTCCTGGAAATGAAACGACTACCAGGACACCGGCACAGACCAAAGGTGACGGTAAAGTAGTTCCGACGGGAGATAATACGGAAGGAATGCTGGTGGTTCTGTGTATGATGACAGCTGCAGCAGGTGTGATCGTGATCAGAAAGAGAGCTGGACAGAAGTAAAAGTTTCAGACGAAGTAGTGAAATTGAAAAGGCAGTAATTAGACAGGAATCTTCCGAAGACAGCCGGAGGATTCCTGTCTTTTTACAGATTCGGATGGAGGCAGAACGTGCAGGAGACGAATTCTGTCGAACGATTTCCATACTTTCGCCGTTCTATTCTTTTCTGTTTTGTCATATATTTTGTAGTGACTTGAAAATACGTAACAGAAGAAGGGAGAACTACAAATCATGTCAGATAAGATAATTGAGAACAACCAGGTGACGGTCATAGGGGAAGTGGTGTCTGAATTTACATACAGCCACGAAGTATTCGGAGAAGGATTCTATATGATGGAACTGCTCGTAAAGAGACTGAGCAATTCCTGCGACAGAATACCGGTGATGATTTCTGAACGTCTGATCGATGTAACAAAAGACTGCCGTGGAGAGTGCATCATGGTATCAGGACAGTTCAGATCCTACAACCGGCACGAAGAATTGAAGAACCGACTGGTACTGTCTGTATTTGCGAGGGAAATCGAGTTTATTGACGAAGAACCGGATGGGGCAAAGACAAACCATATTCTGCTGGAAGGGTATATGTGTAAACGCCCGGTGTACAGGAAGACGCCGCTGGGCAGAGAAATCGCAGATCTTTTACTTGCGGTGAACAGACCGTATGGAAAATCAGACTATATTCCCTGTATCTGCTGGGGCAGAAATGCAAGATATGCATCCGGTTTTGATGTAGGGGAACATGTGCGGGTACTTGGAAGGATTCAGAGCAGAGAGTACGTGAAAAAGCTTTCAGAGACTGAGACAGAGACGCGGGTTGCATACGAAGTTTCGGTAAGCAAACTGGAATGTATTGAGGAATCATGATGGTAGTGAAAAAAGAGTGAAGTATCAGAACAGCATGGAAGATGTGGCATCATGACATAAGACAGGAAAAGGATATCATATATTGAGATAAAAGCTCAAATGTGATATCCTTTTTATTATATAGGGTATCCGAAAGGACTCTGTGAATGTTAAAAGCATTTAAAGGAGGATTTATACAGATGATTAAGATATTAATGCATGGATGCAATGGAAAGATGGGAAGAATGATCACTGAGATCGCAAAGCAGGATCAGGATGTTGAGATTGTGGCAGGTGTGGACAAGTATACAGCAGTTGCCAATGAATATCCGGTTTTTGAGACGATTTCAGAGTGTGATGTGGATGCAGATGCAGTCATTGATTTTTCAAATGCAGGAGCAGTGGATGAACTGCTGGATTACTGCGTTGAGAAGAAACTTCCGGTAGTTCTCTGTACAACAGGACTGTCAGAAGAGCAGCTTGCAAATGTGAAAGAAGTATCAGAAAAGATCGCAGTGCTAAAGTCAGCGAATATGTCTATGGGAATCAATCTTCTCCTGAAACTTTTAAAAGATGCAGCAAAAGTACTTGCACCGGCAGGATACGATATGGAGCTTGTTGAGAAGCATCATAATCAGAAGCTGGATGCACCGAGCGGAACAGCTCTTGCACTTGCAGATTCTATAAATGGGGCACTCGGCAATGAATATGAGTATGTTTATGACAGAAGCCAGGTGAGAAAGAAAAGGGATGCAAAGGAGATCGGTATTTCTGCAGTGCGTGCCGGAACGATCGTAGGAGAACATGAAGTGATCTTTGCAGGGACAGATGAAGTGATCGAATTTAAGCATACAGCTTATTCAAGAAGTGTATTTGCAAAAGGTGCTGTAGAAGCTGCAAAATTCCTTGCAGAGCAGAAGAGTGGTATGTATGATATGGGAGATGTGATCCGTTTTTAATCAGGGGTTCAGAGAGTTCTTGTAAAGTTTGCTGAGGGGAAAAGAAAACAGGCAGGGAGAGCAGGAATGAAAGATTTGGAGACCAGATATTTGGAGCGGCTGTCAGATCTGTATCCAACGATCGCAGCAGCGTCCACAGAGATTATCAATTTGCAGGCTATTTTGAATCTTCCCAAGGGAACAGAGCATTTCCTGACGGATGTGCATGGAGAATACGAGGCGTTTTCCCATGTATTGAAGAATGGTTCGGGATCAGTCAGAAGAAAGATTGAAGATGTCTTTGGCAATACGATGAGCAGAAAGGATAAAAAGTTTCTTGCTACGCTGATCTATTATCCAAAGGCAAAGATGGATAAAGTCAGGCAGACGGAGCAGAATATGGATGACTGGTACAAGGTCAATCTGTATCGTCTGATCGAAGTGGCAAAGCGTGCCGCAAGTAAGTATACCCGTTCAAAAGTGAGGAAATCCCTCCCGAACGATTTCGCTTATGTAATCGAGGAACTGATCACAGAGAAGGCAGAAGTAAATGATAAAGAATCCTACTATAATGAAATTATCTCAACAATGATACGGATTGGCAGGGCAGAAGAATTTATCATAGCGATTTCGGAGCTGATCCAGAGATTGGTTGTAGATCATCTGCATATTGTGGGGGACATTTATGACCGGGGACCCGGTCCGCATATTATTATGGACAAGCTGATGGATTACCATTCACTGGATATCCAGTGGGGGAATCATGATGTGCTTTGGATGGGAGCGGCAGCCGGACAGAGAGGATGTATTGCCAATGCGATCCGCATTTGTGCAAGATATGGCAATCTTGATATTATCGAGGATGGCTATGGGATCAATCTGCTGCCGCTCGCTGCATTTGCATTGCGGATGTATGAGGATGACCCGTGTGAATGTTTCCGTTTAAAAGCATCGGAACGGCCGGATTCTTATGAGATGCAGATGAATCTGAGAATACATAAAGCAATCTCGGTGATCCAGTTCAAAGTAGAAGGTCAGATTATCCAGCGGCAGCCGGCATTTCATCTGGAGGAAAGAGCATTGCTGCACCGGATTGATTACGACAAAGGAACCATTCTTTTAGACGGAAAAGAGTACCGGCTGCTGGACCGCTGTTTCCCGACAATTGACCCGGAAAATCCATACGAACTGACTGCAGAGGAAGAAGAGATCATGGAACGGCTGGAGCAGGCATTTATGGGGTGTGAAAAACTGCAGCAGCATATGCGCTTTTTGCTGAATAAAGGAGGGCTTTATAAGGTTTATAATAATAATCTCCTTTATCATGGATGCGTTCCGCTGGATGAGAAGGGAAACCTGAAAGAAGTAGAAGTCTTTGGAAAGAAATATCGTGGAAGAGAGCTTTATGATGTATTGGAAAGCTATGTGAGAAAAGGATTTTTTGCACTGGACAAAAAGGAGCGTCAGGATGGGCGGGATATCATGTGGTATATCTGGCTCCATCCGGATTCCCCATTGTTTGGAAAGAATAAGATGGCGACGTTTGAACGGTATTTTCTTGCAGAAAAAGAAATGCATATAGAAAAAAAGAACCCGTATTATGCATTGCTTGAAAATGAAAAGGTGATCGATAAGATTCTGATCGAGTTCGGTCTGGATCCATCGGATGCACATATTGTAAACGGGCATGTTCCGGTGAAGAGAAAAGATGGGGAAAGTCCGATAAAATGTAATGGAAAAGTAATGGTGATCGACGGTGGATTTTCAAAAGCTTATCAGAAGCAGACCGGAATTGCCGGGTATACGCTGATCTACAATTCTTATGGGATTCTTCTGGTGGCTCACGAGCCGTTTGAGTCTACAGAAGAGGCAATTGAAAAGGAAAAGGATATACATTCGGAAATCATGGTAGTGAAGCGGGTGATGGACAGGATACTGGTCGGAGACACTGACGTTGGAAGAGAATTACGGGAACAGGTGGCAGACCTGGAGAGACTGCTTGCAGCATATCGCAGCGGTGAGATCATAGAAAAGGTGTAGATGGAGAAAAGCATGGAAAAAGAATTAAATATACCGGAAGGGACAGAGGTTACAGAGCCGCTGAAAATCTATCTCAATGAGATCGGTCAGATTCCCCTGTTGGATGCAGAAGAAGAAAAAGAGCTGGGACGCAGAAGCGTGGACGGTGATAAAGAGGCAAGACGGAGGCTGGAAGAAGGAAATCTCAGGCTGGTTGTATCAATCGCCAAGCATTATACCGGCAGAGGAATCCCACTGATGGATTTGATCCAGGAGGGAAATATCGGCTTGATGCGTGCAGTGGAAAAATACGATTTTACAAAGGAAAACCGCTTTTCAACTTATGCGTCTTGGTGGATCAAAGAAGCGATCCAGCGTGCGATCGACCAGCAGTCAAGAGAAATCCGTGTACCGGTTCATGTGGCAGAGGCGATGAAGAAAGTTCAGCGTATTTCAAAAGAACTCCAGCAGAGTCTCGGAAGAGAAGCAACACCGGAAGAAATCGCAGAAAAGCTGGGAGATAAGAGCACAGAGGATGTACAAAATATTTTATCCTATCTTCAGAATCCAGTTTCACTGGAAACTCCGGTAGGAGAAGACGGAGAAAATAATCTGGGAGATATGGTGGAAGATAAAGCCTCTCCTACACCGGAAGAAGCGATGAATCTTCTTGTCCAGAAAGAGGAAGTAAGTGAACTTCTTAATGCATTGAATGACCGGGAAAAGCAGGTGATCCGGCTGCGTTATGGACTTGAGGATGGGAAACCCCATACGTTGGAAGAAATTGGAGAAGAGCTGAAGGTGACAAGAGAACGTGTACGTCAGATCGAGTCCCGTGCGATGGAAAAGCTCAGAAGTAAGGCAGAAAGATAAAATAGAAAAATGGTTCCTGGATGTATAAATATTGAAGAACTTGCAGATAGTAGGAATACAATATTATTGATACAGAAAGGAAGAGTTTTTATGAAAAGAACCAGAAGATTTTTAGTCATGATACTTTGTACCCTTGCACTCCTTGGCACAGTTGGATGTGGCAATAATCATGTCGATAATGCAGCGGATCAGACGATGCAGGATAAAAATGGAACGAACCGGAAAGAAAATGGCAATATAAATGATGCAACAGCGGGGAATGGCAATGGTGTGATGGACGATGCAGTGGATGATGTGACGGACGGTGTAGAAGATGTGACCGACGGGATTACCGATGGGATCGACCGTGCAGCAGACGATCTGACAGAGGATAACGGAGTACAGAAAAATCAGGGAAATGCAGATCAGACCGGAAAGAATATAGACCGGGCGATGGAAGAGAACCGATAAACAAAGGGAAAGTTTCAGAAAAAGAGCCACAGGAATGTCAGAAAGTTCCTGTGGTATTCTTTTGAAAATCCTGGAAAAGAAAGAAGGAAGTATGCTATGAAATTCAGACCATGTATTGATATACATAACGGAAAAGTGAAGCAGATCGTAGGAGGAAGTCTCAGAGATGAAGGAAATCAGGCAAATACGAATTTTACTTCAGAACTGGATGCGGCATGGTATGCCGGACTCTATCAGAAGGACGGATTGAAAGGAGGACATATCATCCTGTTAAACCCGGAAGGGTCGGAATATTATGAGGAAACAAAGCGGCAGGCACTGGAAGCTTTGCGGGCTTATCCGCAGGGAATGCAGATCGGCGGAGGAATTACGGCGGACAATGCAGCCGGATATTTGGAAGCCGGGGCGAGCCACGTGATCGTAACTTCTTATGTCTTCCGGGATGGCAGGTTTCAGAAAGAGAATCTTGAAAAACTAGTGGCGGAAGTGACAAAGGAGAAGATCGTGCTGGATCTGAGCTGCAGAAAGAAAGATGGAAAATATTTTGTTGTGACAGACCGGTGGCAGAAATTTACAGAAGCAGCACTTTCACCGCAGATACTGGATGAACTGGCAGAGTACTGTGATGAATTCCTGATCCATGGAGTAGACGTGGAAGGAAAAGGAGCGGGGATGGATGATGGTCTGGTAAGAATGCTTGGCGAGTGGGATGGAATTCCGGTTACATATGCCGGTGGCATTGGATCACCGGAAGACCTGGAACGGTTTGAAAAAGAGAGCCGGGGAAAGATTGATTTTACGATCGGAAGTGCATTGGATTTATTTGGTGGAAAGATTCCCTATGAATATTGCAAAACTGTGAACAATGTTAACAAGCCATGAATTAGTTGAATTACCGTTCAGATAGTGATAAAATGGGTAACATAGTGGCGTCGTATATCGAGATGTCAAAATCAGATTCAGATAAGGAGTAAATTACGGGATATGAACATTATAGAGAAGATTTTCGGAACCCATAGTGAAAATGAGCTGAAGCGTATCTATCCGATCGTAGATAAGATTGAAGCTCTCGGACCGGAGATGGAAGCATTGTCGGACGAAGAACTTCGCGGAAAGACCAGAGAGTTCAAAGAACGTCTGAAAGAGGGCGAGACACTGGATGATATTCTGCCGGAAGCATTTGCAGTTGTAAGGGAAGGTGCCTACAGAAGTATTGGTATGCGTCATTATCGAGTTCAGATGATCGGTGGTATCATTCTTCATCAGGGCCGTATCTCAGAGATGAAGACCGGAGAAGGTAAGACACTTGTGTCCACACTTCCTGCATATCTCAATGCACTGGAAGGCAAGGGTGTTCATATTGTTACTGTCAATGATTACCTGGCAAAGCGTGATGCTGAGTGGATGGGAAAAGTACACGAATTTCTGGGACTGACCGTCGGAGTTGTCCTGAACAGCATGGATAATGATGAGCGTCGTGCAGCATATGACTGTGATATTACTTATGTAACGAATAATGAACTGGGATTTGATTATCTGCGTGACAACATGGTCATTTATAAAGAACAGCTTGTGCAGAGAGGACTGCATTATGCGATCATTGATGAGGTCGATTCTGTATTGATCGACGAGGCACGTACACCGCTGATCATTTCAGGTCAGAGCGGAAAGTCTACAGCACTTTATGAGGCATGCGATGTACTTGCACGTCAGCTGGAGCGAGGCGAGGCGAGCGGAGAATTCTCCAAGATGAATGCGATCATGGGGGAAGAGATCGAAGAGACGGGAGATTTTATTGTTGATGAGAAAGAGAAGACAGTCAACCTGACGGAAGATGGAGTGAAAAAGGTTGAGAAGTTCTTCCATATTGAAAATCTTGCGGATGCAGAGAATCTTGAGATCCAGCATAATATCATTCTTGCCCTTCGGGCTCATAATCTGATGTTCCGGGATCAGGATTATGTAGTGAATGAAGAAGGAGAGGTTATGATCGTCGACGAGTTTACGGGACGTATCATGCCGGGACGTCGATATTCAGACGGACTTCATCAGGCAATCGAGGCAAAGGAGCATGTAAAGGTAAGAAGAGAGAGCAAGACCCTTGCGACGATCACATTCCAGAACTTATTTAATAAGTATGATAAGAAGAGTGGTATGACCGGTACAGCCCTGACTGAGGAAAAAGAGTTCCGTGATATTTATGGTATGGATGTCGTAGAGATCCCAACCAATAAGCCGGTTCTCAGAAAAGACCTGGAAGATGCGGTATATAAGACGAAAGAGGAAAAATACCGGGCTGTTGTAGAAGCAGTTAAAGAAGCTCATGCGACAGGTCAGCCGGTGCTGGTTGGTACGATCACCATCGAAGTTTCCGAACTGCTGAGCCGGATGCTGAAAAAAGAAGGCATCCAGCATAATGTGCTGAATGCAAAATACCATGAAAAAGAAGCTGAGATCGTTGCAGATGCAGGTGTGCATGGAGCGGTTACGATCGCAACGAACATGGCAGGACGTGGTACGGATATCAAGCTGGATGATGATGCCAAAGCTGCAGGCGGTCTGAAGATCATTGGTACAGAGCGTCATGAGTCCAGACGTATTGACAACCAGCTACGTGGACGTTCCGGCCGTCAGGGTGATCCGGGAGAATCCCGTTTCTACATTTCCCTGGAAGATGACCTGATGCGTCTGTTCGGTTCAGAGAAACTGATGGGAGTATTTAATACGCTGGGAGTGGAAGACGGAGAGCAGATCGAGCATAAGATGTTGTCAAATGCGATCGAAAAAGCACAGAAGAAGATCGAGGCGAACAACTTTGGAATCCGTAAGAATCTGTTAGAGTACGATCAGGTTATGAACGAGCAGAGAGAGATCATTTATGCAGAACGTCGTCGTGTGCTGGATGGTGAGAGTATGAGAGATACGATCTACAGTATGATCACCGAATATGTGGAGAACATGACAGACCGTTTTGCTTCTACTGAAGTTGATCCGGAAGAATGGGATATTCAAGGCTTCGAGATCAATCTTCATGGAGTGATCCCGCAGATGGAACTTCCATCAGAAGAAGAGTGCCGTCAGATGAGACAGAAGGAACTGAAGCATCTGCTGAAAGAACGTGCTGTCAAAGCGTATGAAAGTAAAGAAGCAGAGTTCCCGGAGGCTGAACAGCTCAGAGAAGTGGAACGTGTCATCCTGCTGAAAGTAATTGATGCACGCTGGATGGATCATATTGATGATATGGATCAGCTCCGCCAGGGAATCGGACTTCAGGCTTATGGACAGAGAGATCCACTGGTTGAGTATAAGATGATGGGATACGATATGTTCGGTGAGATGACGAATGCCATCGCAGAGACTACGATCCGTACCCTGTTCCATCTGCGTGTGGAGGAAAAGGTAGAGCGTGAGGAAGTTGCGAAAGTAACAGGAACGAATAAGGATGATACATCCGTACGTGAGCCGAAAAAGCGTGAGGAGAAGAAGATTTATCCGAATGATCCATGCCCATGCGGAAGTGGAAAGAAATATAAGCAGTGCTGTGGAAGAAAAATAAAATGATCAGACAGGCAGAATCGTTGAGATAAAATAAGAAAGAGGTGATTAAGGTGGTTTTATTAGATGAATTAAAGTCAAAGCTGACTGCATATGAAGAACCGCTGAAAGATTTGAGGGATTCACTTTGACCTCGCTTCAAAGAAGCTAAGGATCGAAGAATTGGAAAAGAGACTTGAGGAGCCTGGATTCTGGGATAATCCTGAAGTTTCACAGCAGGTAATGAAGGAATTGAAGGGCCTTCAGGATTCTGTAAAAGAGATTGAAAAGTTATATACAGATTATGAGGATATGCTCCTGCTCATAGATATGAGTGCAGGAGAAGACGAAGAAGAGGAGACAGCAGAAGAGGTTGCAGAAGAGCTGCAACAGTTTGAAGCGGTATTTGAGCAATTGCGGATCAGCACTCTTCTGATCGGACCGTACGACCGGGATAATGCGATTGTGACGCTCCATGCAGGAGCAGGCGGAACAGAGGCCATGGACTGGACGGGAATGCTTTACCGTATGTACAGCAGATGGGCAGAAAAGAAGGGATATGAACTGGAAGTACTGGATTATCTGGAAGGAGATGTAGCCGGGATCAAAGGGGTTACCTTTGAAGTGAAAGGAGAGAATGCCTATGGTTATCTCCGTTCGGAAAAGGGAGTACACCGCCTGGTGCGTATTTCTCCGTTTAATGCAGCGGGGAAGAGACAGACCTCTTTTGCATCGTGTGATGTGATCCCGGATATTGAGGAAGATATTGATATCGAGATCAATGAAGATGAACTGAGGATTGACACGTACCGTTCCAGCGGAGCAGGTGGGCAGCACATCAATAAGACTTCATCGGCAATCCGTATTACACATCTTCCGACAGGAATTGTGGTACAATGTCAGAATGAGCGTTCGCAGCATATGAACAAAGATAAGGCAATGCAGATGTTGAAATCCAAGCTGCTTCTTCTCAGACAGCAGGAACAGGCAGAAAAAATGTCGGATATCCGGGGGGAAGTCAGTGATATTAATTTCGGAAATCAGATCCGTTCTTATGTCATGCAGCCGTATACAATGGTAAAAGACCACAGGACAAATGCAGAAATCAGCAATGTAGGGGCAGTGATGGATGGAAATATCGATCCATTTATCAATGCATATCTGAGCATGGATGCAGAAGCACAGAAAGGAAAGAAAGAATGATAAATATAGCAGTAATGGGATACGGTACAGTTGGATCAGGTGTTGTAGAAGTGATTCGTACGAATGGCAGCCTGATCAATGAAAGAGTACAGGATGAGATTTGTGTAAAATATGTACTGGATCTCAGAGACTTTCCGGGAGATCCTGTGGAAGAGATTCTGACGCATGATTTTGATACGATTCTCAATGATCCTGAAGTGGCGATCGTTGTAGAGACGATGGGAGGTATTGAACCTGCCTATACATTTGTAAAGAAGTGTCTGGAAGCAGGCAAGAGTGTGGCAACATCCAATAAAGCATTGGTTGCAAAGCATGGTGCAGAACTGCTTGAAATTGCCCGTGAACGAAAGATCAACTTTATGTTTGAGGCAAGTGTAGGAGGAGGCATTCCGATTATCCGTGCATTGAATTCTTCTCTGACAGCAGACCGTATTGATGAAGTGATCGGAATCCTGAACGGAACAACGAACTACATGATGACAAAGATGTTCTTTGAGGGTGCAGATTATGCAGCAGTTCTGAAGGAGGCTCAGGATAAGGGATATGCAGAGAGAAATCCCGAGGCAGATGTAGAGGGACATGACGCATGCAGAAAGATTGCGATTCTTACATCTCTGATCTCCGGTCAGCACGTAGATTTTGAAAAAATCCATACAGAAGGAATCACAAAGATCACGACAGAAGATATGAAGTATGCCAAGAAACTGAATATGGCGATCAAGCTTCTCGCTTCAAGCAAACGTGTGGGAGATACGTTCAGTGTACTGGTTGCACCGATGCTTCTTTCAGAAGAGCATCCACTCTGTAATGTAAATGATGTATTTAATGCAGTTTTTGTCCGTGGCAATATGCTTGGAGATGCAATGTTCTACGGAAGTGGAGCAGGTAAACTTCCGACAGCAAGTGCCGTTGTTGCAGACGTGGTAGATGCAGCAAAGCATCTTCACAGAAATGTTGTGACAAGATGGGATGAAGGAGAACTGGAGCTGATCCCGAATGCAGAGGCAGAGCATCGTTTCTTTGTAAGAATTCAGGGCAGAACAGAAACTCAGAAAGAACAGATCAGAGAAGCATTTGGTTCTGTTGAGATTGTGGAGACAGAGGGTCTGGAAGATGAATTTGGATTTATAACAGAAGTAATGACGGAAGGAACTTACTCTAAAAAGGCAGAGGCATTCCCGGAGATTATTCATATGATCCGTCTGGCAGATTGATCAGAGAAGAATATTTTCTATAGGAAGATTTCTGGAGAAGATCCGTAAGAAAAGAATAAAAGCTGAAAAAGTATAAAAAGAACCGGAATCTAAGGTGATGGGGGATTTCCCCGGTCATCAGAGATTTTGGTTCTTTTCAGGTTTATTCCGAGCTTTTCAGGTTTTCGGTGATTCGGGGACATCCGCTTCGCAGCCTGCTCTGTATGATGCTGTCCGTTTCATTGAGAAGCAGCATACACTTCACTTAATCAAGGATTTTCTTAATGAGTTTCCGATCATCATCAGATGCTTCCCGCAGACGGATGAGAAGTTCGGCTTCCTCCTCAGTCAGATAGATCGTATCACCGGTTGTGATGATCAGTCCGGTATGGTAAGTATTTAAAGATTCTTTTGCAAAAGAATTTTTTATACTGCAGGGAACTGTCAGAAGCTGTTCGATCGAAAATCCATAGAGAGCGGAAAGCTTTGTAAGCATATCAATATTAGGATCACGATGTCCGGTTTCATAATAGGAGTACGCCTGATGTGTGATATTAAGTTTATCTCCGAGTTGCTTCTGCGTGTAATGATGTTCCTGTCGGAGCCGGAGCAGATTTTTCGCAAGCTGAATATTTGCCAACGCCGTACCTCCCTGCATAAAATCGATAGTAATGTGAATTGATTATACCAAGATTTTAGCTACAGGAATTAAAATGCAACAGAATGTGAAAATTATACAAAATTCAACAAACTGTTGCAAGCACCGGATCTGTCTGCATTATTTTAACTGACTTAAAGTGCTGTTGTGGTACAGAGAAAGGTGTGTGACATCTTCACCAAGCCAGTCAGGAGCCCGATAGCTACGTGCAGTTTCCTCGTCAGGAAATTCAATCTCTGCGAGAAACAGTGGGGCAAGATCGCCTTTAAAAATATCCAGCTCAAGGAAAAGAGAAATACCCTTTTCTTTGAACTGTGGGGAAAGATGACTTTCTTTCTGTGACGGGATAGAATCTGGGATCTCGTCAAGTGGAATGACATACCGTGTCTTCTGGATGATCCTGCCGTCAGCTTTTTCGCGGAGATGCAGATAAGCCTGGCGGTTGAGAGGAAGATTATATTCTTCCCGGATCATAAGCCCTTTGGATTTATAAGTAAGAAAATATTGTTCATCGTCTTTACGGATCCGTACGACCGGTCCGGTACAGAGATAGGCCTGCTCCAGTTCACGGTGAGGATAATCTTCTATTGAAAATGGAAGAGAGTACAGGTCTTTGATTAGAAATTTACGTTCGATTTCCATAAGTAGTCTCCTTTATAATAAGATATTCTGATATTCAGGACTGAGATACAGTTCTCTTATTTATGATAGTATAGGGAAGAATAAATGTAAACCATTGCATTTAAAGAAGACATTTGTTAAACTAATCGTGTATGCAAAGAAGGAGGCGTAGACATGAAGAAAGCTTATGTATTTCTGGCAGACGGATTTGAAGAAATCGAAGGACTTACAGTTGTGGATGTCCTGCGTAGAGCCGGAGCAGAGGTGGATATGGTTTCTGTGATGGATGGAAAAGAGATCACGGGAGCACATGGAATCAAAGTAGAAGCAGACCGGGTGCTTGATGAGGCAGGAGAAGCGGATCTGTATGTACTTCCGGGAGGAATGCCGGGGACGCTGCATCTGAAAGAGCATGCAGGACTTTGCAGACTGCTGAAGCAGGCAGAAGAGGAGAAAAAGCATATCGCAGCGATCTGTGCAGCACCGAGTGTTCTTGGAGGATTGGGAATGCTGAAAGGGAAAAAGGCATGCTGTTATCCGTCTTTTGAAGAGAAGCTGAACTGTCTTGAAGTAAGCTATGAGCCGGTAGTGACGGACGGAAAGATCACGACATCCCGGGGAATGGGAACTGCCATCAGGTTTTCACTGGAATTAGTGAGTGTTTTATATGGAAAGAAAAAAGCAGACGAAATAGCAGAATCTATCGTATATACGTAAAAAATACTGGAAATATGGTGACTTTTATGCTATACTAATGCAATGACTGCGAATGTATAGCTTATTGATGATACATTTTTCAATAAGAAGCTATTTGCTTAATCAAGGAGGAAGAAAATGAGTTTACAGGTAGAGAATTTAGAGCATAATATGGCAAAGCTGACGATCACAGTATCAGCAGAAGAAGTAGAAAAGGCACTTCAGGCAGCCTACTTAAAGCAGCGTAGCAAGATCAGCCTTCCGGGATTCCGTAAGGGAAAAGTTCCGCGTCAGATGATCGAAAAAATGTACGGACCGGAAGTATTCTATGATGAAGCAGCAAATCATATGATTTCTGAAGCTTATGGAAAGGCATATGATGAGTGTGAACTTGAAATCGCTTCCCAGCCGACAATTGATGTTGTCCAGCTTGAAAAAGGAAAGGACTTCATTTTTACAGCAGAAGTAGCTGTAAAGCCGGAAGTAAAGCTTGGAGAGTATAAGGGACTCAAGGTAGACAAGGTATCTACAAGAGTTATGCAGAAAGAAGTAGATGAAGAGATCGAGAAAGAGCGTGAGCGTAATGCCAGAACAGTAGAAGTTACAGACAGAGCTGTTCAGGACAAGGATATTGTTACACTTGACTTTGAAGGATTTGTAGACGGAGTTGCATTTGAAGGTGGAAAAGGTGAGAATTACCCGCTGACGATCGGTTCCGGTGCATTTATTCCGGGATTTGAAGAGCAGCTGATCGGAGCTGAGATCGACAAAGAGACAGAAGTAAAAGTGACATTCCCAGAGGAATATCAGGCAAAAGAACTTGCAGGTAAAGAGGCAGTGTTCAAATGCACAGTACATGAGATCAAGGAAAAAGAACTTCCGGAACTGGATGATGAGTTTGCTTCAGAAGTATCTGAAGAGGCAGAGACTCTGGAAGACTATAAGGCAGAAGTAAAGGCTAAGATCAAAGAGCGTAAAGAGAATGAAGGAAAAGAAAAGAAAGAAAATCAGGCTGTAGAGCAGGCTGTTGCTAATGCAGAGATCGATCTTCCTGCACCGATGGTAGATCTTCAGGCTAAGCAGATGGCAGATGATTTTGCACGCCGTATCATGCAGCAGGGTATGAGCGTAGAGCAGTACTTCCAGTTCACAGGACTCAACGAGGAGAAGATGATGGAAGAACTGAAGCCACAGGCTGAGAAGCGTATCAGAACAAGACTGGTTCTCGAAGCGATCGTAGCTGCTGAGAATATCGAAGTATCTGATGAACGTCTTGATGAAGAGCTTCAGAAGATGGCTGATTCTTACCAGATGGAAGTTGAAAAGCTTAAAGAGTTCATGGGTGAGAATGAGAAGAAGCAGATGAAAGAAGATATCGCAGTGCAGGATGCAGTTACTCTGATCACAGAGGCGGCTGTAGAAGAATAAGCAGAGATTCTATAGGAGGGGTGCACCTGTAATGGGTGTACCCTTTTTAGTGGTGAGGGCAATCCCCGGTGGAGTAACAGCCCGGTAATTTACAGACAAAGATTCAGACAGGGAGAAGGAAAGAATATGAGTTTAGTACCTTACGTCATTGAGCAGACAAGTCGCGGAGAGCGTTCTTATGATATTTATTCAAGGCTTCTGAAAGAAAGGATCATTTTCCTCGGAGAGGAAGTGAATGATGTTTCCGCAAGTGTGATCGTAGCACAGTTACTTTTCCTGGAAGCAGATGATCCGGATAAAGATATTCAGTTGTATATCAACAGTCCGGGAGGATCTGTGACAGCAGGAATGGCAATTTATGATACAATGCAGTATATCAAATGTGATGTATCTACGGTTTGTATTGGTATGGCAGCAAGCATGGGAGCTTTTCTGCTTTCAGGTGGAGCAAAAGGCAAAAGATTTGCCCTTCCGAATGCCGAGATCATGATTCATCAGCCGCTTGGCGGAGCACAGGGGCAGGCGACAGAGATTCAGATCGCAGCAGAGCATATCCTCCGTACCAGAAAGACTTTGAACAGTATTCTGGCAGCAAATACAGGAAAGCCGCTGGAAGTGATCCAGGCAGATACAGAGCGTGATAACTTTATGTCTGCGGCTGAGGCAAAAGAATACGGTCTGATTGACGAAGTAATAGCAAGCCACTAATAGATTGTAGTATGAGGTGACAAGAATATGGCAGGAAAAATGACAGAAGAGATTGTAAGATGTTCATTCTGTAACAAGACGCAGGCTCAGGTACGCAAGCTGATCGCAGGTCCGAACGGGACATATATCTGTGACCAGTGTGTGGGAATTTGTTCAGAGATCATTGAAGAAGAGCTGGATTATAACGACAGAGGAGCACTGGACGATATTAATCTGCTGACTCCGGAGGAAATGAAAGCATTCCTTGACCAGTATGTGATTGGTCAGGATGAAGCCAAAAAGGTGCTTTCCGTTGCGGTATATAACCATTACAAAAGAATTCTTGCAGAACAGGATCTTGGAGTGGAACTTCAGAAAAGTAATATTCTGATGCTGGGACCGACCGGATGTGGAAAGACACTTCTGGCACAGACCCTGGCAAAAATTCTGAATGTTCCGTTTGCGATCGCTGATGCAACTGCACTGACAGAGGCAGGATATGTAGGAGAAGATGTTGAAAATATTCTTCTGAAAGTGATTCAGGCAGCGGACGGAGATATTGAGCGTGCTGAGCATGGAATTATCTATATAGATGAGATTGACAAGATTACGAGAAAATCAGAGAATCCATCCATTACGAGAGATGTTTCGGGAGAAGGTGTTCAGCAGGCACTTCTGAAGATCATAGAAGGAACGGTTGCATCTGTTCCGCCGCAGGGAGGAAGAAAGCATCCACATCAGGAACTGATCCAGATTGATACAACAAATATCTTATTTATCTGTGGTGGAGCTTTCGAAGGAATTGATAAAATTATAGAGACTCGGATCGACAGAAAGTCGATCGGATTTAATGCAGAGATTGCAACAAAGCATGAATACGATATGGATGTGCTGCTTCAGGAGGCACTTCCTCAGGATCTTGTGAAATTTGGTCTGATCCCGGAACTGGTGGGACGACTTCCTGTGACAGTGTCACTTGATCTTTTGGATCGGGATGCACTGATCCGTATTCTGACAGAACCAAAGAGTGCAATCGTAAAGCAGTATCAGAAGCTGCTTGAGCTGGACGGAGTGAAGCTTGAGTTTGATAAGGACGCACTGCTGGAGATTGCCGATACGACTCTGAAGCGTAAGACAGGAGCCCGTGGTCTTCGTGCAATCATGGAAAACATCATGATGGATACGATGTTTACAGTACCATCTGATGAGACAATAAAAGAATGCCGGATCACGAAAGAAGCAGTTCTCGGAACAGAACCGCCAAGATATACGCGTGACGGTGAAGAAAGAAAGTCGTTTCTGACATCAGAGAGTGCATAAAAAAGGCGGGCGTGATGGCGAATCCCATCCACCCGCTTTTTACGTATGGTAGTCTGTAAGAGTAGAAGAATAGATTTAATTAGAAAGACATAAGAATAAGAACGGAGGAAAAGAAATGGACAGCGTAATGAAAAGCCTTCCGATGGTCGCTCTGAGAGGACTGACGATCATGCCGGAGATGGTTGTACATTTTGATGTGAGCAGAGAACGCTCGGTCACTGCGGTACAGCAGGCAATGATGGAAGATCAGAAGATTTTTCTGGTTGCCCAGAAATTCATAGAGACAGAAGATCCGGGACAGGAAGATGTATACAGTATCGGAACAGTTGCTACAATCCGGCAGGTCATTAAATTGCCGAAGAAGATTGTACGAGTTCTTGTCTCAGGAGAACAGAGAGGAAGATTGGCCGGGATCAGTGAGAAAGAACCGTATCTTACAGCGGAAGTTGAACTTTTGGAAGAGACAGATTTTGGCATAGAGAATGAGATACAAAAGGAAGCGATGGCACGAAACCTGAGAGAGGTTCTTACGGAATATGCGGATAAAAGTGGAAAAATGTCCAAGGAGGCAGTGAAGGAACTGATTTCGATGGGAGATCTGAAGAAGCTGATCAATGAGATTGCCTGCAGTGTACCATTTTCATATACAGAACAGCAGAAACTTCTGGAAGAACTGGATATTAAAAAAAGATATGAGAAGCTTTGCTCGGAACTTACAGATGAAATCCAGATCATAGATGTCAAAAAAGAGATTCAGAAAAAGGTCAAAGAACGGGTGGATCGACATCAGAGAGAGTATATCCTGATGGAAGAACTCAAAGTTATCCGACAGGAGCTGGGGGAGGATTCAGGTATTTCTGATGCAGAAGAGTTTGAAGAAGCAGCAGCAAAGCTTGAAGCACCGGAAGAGGTAAAAGAAAAGCTGAAACGTGAGATCAGCAGATTCAAAAATACGATTGGATCACAGGCTGAAAATGGAGTGATCCGTACCTATATTGAGACACTTCTTGAAATGCCGTGGGAAAAGCGTTCCGAAGAAAATAATGACATTCAGTATGCTCAGAAAGTGCTGGATGAAGATCATTACGGAATGGAGACCGTGAAAGAGAGGATTCTGGAGTCACTGGCAGTCAGAACGCTGACCCGGAGAGAAGAAAGTCCGATCCTCTGTCTGGTAGGTCCTCCGGGAACAGGTAAGACTTCCATTGCAAGATCGCTGGCAAAGGCAACGAATCGGCCTTATGTGAGGATTTCCCTGGGAGGAGTCCGGGATGAAGCGGAGATCCGTGGGCATAGAAAGACGTATGTGGGGGCAATGCCAGGAAGGATCGCAAACGGAATCCGCAGTGCCGGAGTTAAAAATCCGGTTCTTCTTCTGGATGAAATTGACAAAGTAAGCACAGACTACAAGGGAGATACATTTTCTGCTTTGCTGGAAGTTTTGGATTTAGAACAGAATAGCCGGTTCAGGGATCATTATCTGGAAGTACCGCTGGATCTTTCCGAGGTAATGTTCATTACGACTGCCAACAGTCTTCAGACAATCCCGCATCCTCTGTTGGATCGCATGGAAATTATTGAAATCAGCAGTTATACAGAAAATGAAAAGCTGCATATTGCCCGGGAACATCTGATCCTGAAGCAATTGGAAAAGACAGGACTGACAGAACAGCAGTTATCTTTCAGTAAAAAAGCAATCTGGAAAATAGTACATAATTATACAAAAGAAGCAGGAGTCAGACAACTGGAACGCAAGATCGGTGCTGTCTGCAGAAAAGCAGCAAAAGAGCTGCTGATGACAGAAAAAGAGAAAATCACAGTAACAGACCGGAATCTGTCCAGATTCCTTGGAAAAGAAAAGTATACGTATCAGATGGCGAATGGTGCACCGGAGATCGGAATTGTGCGTGGACTTGCATGGACAAGTGTAGGAGGCGATACATTGCAGATTGAAGTCAATGTTATGCCGGGAAAAGGTGAGATCATGCTGACCGGAAAGCTGGGAGATGTCATGAAAGAATCAGCGAGAACGGGAATCAGTTATATCCGTTCCGTAAGCAAAAAGTATGCAATCCAGGAAGAGTTCTTTGAAAAGCATGATATTCATGTGCATATTCCGGAAGGGGCGGTACCAAAAGACGGACCGTCAGCAGGAATTACGATGGCAACAGCCATTCTTTCCGCAGTGACAGGAAAGAAAGTGCGTGCAGACCTCGCAATGACAGGGGAGATCACGCTTCGCGGAAGAGTCCTGCCAATCGGAGGATTGAAAGAAAAGCTACTTGCCGCAAAAAATGCAGGAATACATACGGTACTTGTACCGAAAGAAAATCAGTCAGATGTAGAAGAACTGTCGGTTGAGATTACGAAAGGGCTGGAGATCATTCCGGTAGAGAGCATGAATGAGGTGCTGAAAAAGGCACTTGTAAGATAAAGGAGGATCTTATGGTAATAAAAAATATTAATCTGGAAACTGTCTGTGGGATTACAAGTGTTCTGCCGGAAAATGACAAGCCGGAGATCGCATTTGCAGGGAAGTCAAATGTCGGTAAATCCTCATTGATCAATGCACTGATGAATCGTAAATCCTATGCAAGGATTTCGGCAACACCGGGAAAAACGCAGACGATCAACTTTTACAATATTAATGATGAAATGTATCTGGTCGATCTTCCGGGGTATGGCTATGCGAAGGTATCCGAGCAGGAAAAGGCTCAGTGGGGAAAGCTGATCGAACGTTATCTTCATACATCCAGTCAGCTTCGGGCGGTTTTCCTTTTGATCGATATCCGTCATGCACCGTCTGCAAATGATAAGATGATGTATCATTGGATTGTAGAGCAGGGATATCAGCCGATCATCATTGCCACAAAATTAGACAAGATCAAAAGAAGTCAGGTACAGAAATGTGTTAAAATCTTAAAAGAAGGACTGGAACTTGTTCCGGGAACAAAAGTGATTCCATTTTCTTCCCAGACAAAGCAGGGAAGGGATGAAATATGGGAACTGATCGAGACGGAATATCTGAATCAATCTGAGGAGGCATAAGCATGGAAAATAGACGCCCATACTGGCAGGTCGCAGTCAGCCTTTTATTCAGTATCCTTGCCACGGCAGCATTTATTGTGATCGGGATCAGACTCATCGGACTTCTGATGCCGTTCGTGATCGGATGGATTGTTGCCAGTATTGCGACACCACTTGTAAACTGGTTGGAGAAGAGACTAAAGATTGTCAAAAAGCTGGGGTCGGCACTGATCGTGATCCTGGTACTGGCGGCAATCATTCTGGTCAGCTACTTTGCGGTCAGCCGTCTGGTGACGGAAGTGACAGGGCTGATCCGGGATTTCCCGGGTCTGTATGGGCAGACAGAAGCAGGGCTGGAAAAAATCGGTCAGACACTGTCGGGTGTCTTTGTGCGTCTCCCGGAAGGGATTCAGAACGGATGGACATCACTGGTTGAAAATCTGGACGACTATATGGGCAATCTGATGAGTAAGATCAGTGAACCGACAGTTACGGCAGCAGGAAAAGCAGCAAAAAAGGTTCCTTATATGCTGGTATCGTTTATAGTAATGATCATGTCGGCCTATTTTTTCATTGTGCAGAGAGAAGATGTCATTCACTGGATGAAAGGAATTGCACCGGAGGCTGTGACAAAAAGAATGACTATGGTGATGGACAATCTGAAATATGCAGTGGGCGGTTATTTCAAAGCCCAGTTTAAGATTATGGGGATTGTGTTTGTGATTCTGTTGGCAGGACTTGGATTTTTGAAAATTCATTATTTTGTCCTGATCGCATTTTTGATTGCATTTCTTGATTTCCTTCCATTTTTTGGAACGGGAACTGCTATGATACCATGGGCAGTGTACGAGGTTTTTATGGGAGAATATAAGGTGGCTGCAGCATTGCTGATCATTTATGTGGTAACGCAGGCAGTGCGGCAGTTGCTTCAGCCAAAGCTGGTCGGTGACAGTGTAGGTCTGAATCCACTGGTTACATTATTACTTTTATATATCGGATATCGGATTGGCGGAGTGATCTGGATGATCCTTGCAGTGCCGGTTGGAATGGTGATCATTAATATGTGCCAGGCAGGAGCATTTGATTATATTTTTGATGATGTAAAGATTCTGACCAGAGGAATCCTGGGATTGCGTCAGGAGCAGCAGACAGAAAAAGAGCAGCTTGTGAAAGCAGAACAAGAGACAGAAAAAGAGCAGCTCGTGAAAGCAGCACAGCAGACAAAAAAGGAAGAATTGACAGAAGAGCAGAAAAAAGGAACGGAAAGTACAGGAAAATAAATAAGAGTAGAAGAAAGAGAAAAGAGAAAGAGGATCGTGAGAATGAGTAAATATGACGTAATTATTATCGGAGCAGGCCCGGGAGGAATTTTTGCAGCATATGAACTGATGCAGAAAGCCCCTGAACTGAAAGTAGCAGTTTTTGAAGCGGGAAATCCGCTGGAAAAAAGAAAATGTCCGATTGATGGAAAAAAAGTGAAAAGCTGTATCAACTGCAGGACTTGTGCGATCATGAGTGGATTTGGCGGAGCAGGAGCGTTCTCTGACGGAAAATATAATATTACGAACAGCTTCGGTGGTACACTTTATGAGTATATCGGAAAAGAAGAAGCCATCAGACTGATGGAATATGTAGATGATATCAATGTAGAATTTGGCGGGGCAGGAACAAAGATGTATTCCACTTCCGGTACGCATATTAAAAAAATGTGCATGCAGAATAAGCTGAATCTTCTGGATGCATCTGTACGCCACCTGGGAACTGATATCAACTATGTGGTGCTTGAAAATCTGTATGCAAAATTAAAAGAAAAGGTGGAGTTCCGCTTTAATTGTCATGTGGATTGTCTTGAGAAGATAGAAGACGGATACCGCGTATTTACAAAAGAAAGCGAGGATGAGTGTGAGAAATGTATCGTTTCTGTAGGAAGAAGCGGAAGTAAATGGATGGAACAAGTATGTAAGGATCTTGAAATTCCAACGAAATCCAACCGCGTGGATATCGGAGTGCGTGTAGAGCTTCCTGCCGTGATCTTCTCTCATCTTACTGATGAGCTGTATGAGAGTAAGATCGTATACCGTACGGAAAAATTTGAAGATAAGGTCAGAACTTTCTGTATGAATCCGAATGGAATTGTAGTAAATGAAAATACAAACGGAATTGTAACGGTCAATGGACATAGTTATGAAGATCCTGCAAAGCAGACGGAAAATACAAACTTTGCATTGCTCGTAGAAAAGCATTTCTCAGAACCGTTTAAGGACAGCAACGGATACGGTGAAAGTATTGCACGACTTTCCAATATGCTTGGGGGAGGAGTCCTGGTGCAGCGTTTCGGAGATCTGATCCGTGGAAGAAGAAGTACACCGGAGCGGATTGCTGAGAATTTTATGACACCGACCCTGTCAGCAGAGCCGGGAGATTTAAGTCTCGTTCTTCCAAAGCGCATCCTTGACGGAATTATTGAGATGATCTATGCACTGGACAAGATCGCACCGGGAACAGCAAATGATGATACACTGCTTTACGGAGTGGAAGTAAAATTCTACAATATGGAAGTGCAGCTGGATGAACATCTTGAGACACTGCATAAGGGGCTGTATGTGATCGGAGACGGAAGTGGAGTGACCCATTCTCTGTCTCATGCATCTGCAAGTGGAGTTTTTGTGGCAAGAGAGATCGCAGAGGAGAGTCGGTGTTAGAACATTTTACAAGTGTTGATCTGTATGGTGCGGCAGTTCATGAAAAAGATGGACAGAGAAAGAACGAAAGCGGATATAGAATCCGACAGTGAAAGCAAAAAAGAGGCCTCTCTTTACCGGATATCCGGTGAGGAGAGGTCTTTCTGGTTCAATATTCCATTAAAGCGGGTTAAAAAGGCTATGGTTGTAATGGCAGCTGCCACAATATCGCTGACCGGTTCTGCAAGGAAAACTGCAAATACCTTATCAGATAAAAAGAGCGGCAGGATAAAGATCAGAGGGATCAGCAGGATCAGTTTTCGCAGGCATGCAAGAAGCAGACTGATCTTTGCCTGTCCGAGTGCCATAAAACTCTGCTGGCAGCTGCTCTGGAATCCAATGGAAAAAATACCTGCCATATAGATCCTCAAAGCTCTGGATGTGTACTGGATCAGATCCGGGTCATTGGAGAACATTCCGGCAAATATCTGCGGTACAAGAAGCAGAACAGCCCAACACAGGGCCGTAAAAAAGATGCAGGCTTTAAACTGGGTAAAAAAGGCTTCTTTTACACGCTTTTTATTATTGGCACCGAAGTTGTAACTTATGATCGGCTGACCTCCCTGACAGATCCCCTGCACAGGCATTGTAACAAGCTGGCTGACACTGGTAATGATGGTCATTGCTCCGACTGCCAGGTCGCCACCGTACCTTGAAAGGCTGGAGGTGAAACTGATGGAGAGGATACTTTCTGTGGAGAGCATGACGAAAGTGGAAATACCAAGTGCCAGACAGGGCAGGATAATCTCTCTGCGTAACCGGAAATTTTCTTTCCGCAGATGGAGAATGGTTTTCTTCCCGGTTAGGAAACGGAAGATCCATACAGCTCCGACTGCCTGACTTAAGACGGTGGCAAGTGCCGCACCTCTAACACCGAGATCCAGTACAAAAATGAAGATCGGATCAAGGATAATATTGATCACTGCACCAATAACGGTGGTGAGCATACTGATCTTTGCAAATCCCTGTGTTGTAATGAACGGGTTCATTCCCATAACGATCAGTACAAAAATACTTCCGAGAATGTAGATGCGGGAATAGGCAACGGCATATGGAAGTGTCTTATCACTTGCACCGAAAAGGGTCAGCATCTGTGGGGCAAAAATAAAGAAAATAAAAGTTAGTACAACTGCCATGATGATAAGAAGAGAAAAGCAGTTTCCAAGGATCTTTTCTGCTGTCCGGTTATCCTTTTTTCCCATGGAAATCGCGGCACGCGGAGCGCCTCCCGCACCGGCAAGCATGGCAAATGCATTGATCAGCATTAAAATGGGTGTGAATAAACCGACACCGGTGAGGGCAGAAGTACCAACTCCCGGAATATGCCCGATATAGATCCGGTCTACGATATTGTATAAAAGATTAATGATCTGGGCGACGACAGCCGGAACTGCCAGTTGAGCCAGAAGCCGTGGAATCCGTTCGGTCTCCATTGCCTGGCTATTTGAATTTGTCTTCATAATCTGTTCTCCTGTGCGTGAAAATAATGCCGGAATCTCAGATTCCAACGATGCTTACAGTAGATTATACTCCCGGAAAGCAGGGGACAGCAAGAGAAGATTTCAATAACAGCAGAAATTATGTATAATTATGTTGTAGGTACAAAAATAGTGTGACAGCGAGGTAGAGAAAAATGGAAGAGCAGGGAAAAGAATGTATGGAATATGTAATTGGGCATGGAAATACGTTGAAATGCAAAGAAGAAGCGGAGAAATATGTAACCGTGTAAGTGAGGATGTTCTTTAAAATGACAGGGTAACAATAATGGAGAAGATACAGAGGATGGTAATAAAATGAGATATATCGCACATAAAGATGGAGAAAGAGTACAGACTGTAAAAGAACATTTGGAAGGAACGGCAGAGAGAGCTGGGAACTTTGCAGAAAAGTTTGGAAAAAGAGAATGGGGATATTGCTGTGGAATGCTGCATGATATCGGAAAATACTCGAAAGAATTTCAGAAAAAAATACAGGAAAATACAAATGATAAAGTGGATCATGCTACTGCAGGAGCCCAGGTCTGCAAGGAACTTGGAGGTTATTATCTCATTCTAAGTTATTGCATTGCAGGTCATCATGCTGGACTGCCTGATTATGGAAATACTGCAATAAGTTCCAGTTTATGTGGAAGATGGAAGAAAAAAATCTGCGACTATCAGGATTATAAAGATGAGGTCGAAATTCCAGATCTGGATACGGATCCGATTACATTTAGAGAAGACAGAAATATGGATTTTTCACTGGGAACATTTATCAGAATGTTGTATTCATGTCTTGTAGATGCAGATTTTCTGGACACAGAATCATTCATGAAAAATGGAGATACAGGAAGAAATTCGGGAGAGACCATGGTAACTTTACAGAATAGATTGAAAAATCATATTTCCGAATGGTTGAAAAATACAGATGCAGACACAATAAATGGTCGAAGAACAGAGATATTGAGTCATTGTATAAAAGAGGGAAAGCAAAAAGAAGGGATTTTCCGTCTTACAGTGCCAACAGGGGGTGGAAAAACTGTTGCTTCTCTTGCATTTGCTCTGGAACATGCGGTAAAGAATCATAAGGATCGTATCATTTATGTAATTCCATATACAAGCATTATTGAACAGAACGCCCAGGTATTTCGAGAAATACTTGGTGAGGAAAATGTTCTGGAGAATCATTGTAATGTAGATTATGAAAGCTCAGAAGAATTTAAACCGATGCAGCTTGCAAGTGAAAATTGGGACAAGCCTGTTGTGGTAACAACAAATGTACAGTTTTTCGAATCATTATTTGCAAATAAATCATCGAAATGCAGGAAGATACATAATATAGCGAACAGTGTAGTTATATTCGATGAAGCACAGATGCTGCCGATGGATTATCTGAAACCTTGTATAGCGATGCTTCAGGAATTGGTGGACAGTTATTCTGCAAGCGTAGTATTATGTACTGCAACGCAGCCGACACTAGATTCGTTTTTTTCTAAAAATGAGTTAATAAAAGAATTATGTCCAAGAATGGAAGAACAATTCCTCTTTTTTAAACGCGTAAATTATCAGAATCTGGGAAGGATACGACAGGATGCTCTGCTTGAAAAACTGAAGAAAGAAAATAATGCATTATGTATTGTAAATACGAAAAAAGCAGCACAAATGATTTATAAAGAATTACAAGGAGAAGGAATCTATCATCTGTCAACAAGTATGTATCCGAAGCACAGAAAACGTGTGTTAAAGAGAATAAGAGAACGATTAAAAAATAATGAGAAATGCATTGTGATTTCTACAAGTCTTGTAGAAGCAGGAGTAGATTTAGATTTCGCAACAGTGTATCGTCAGATAGCGGGGCTTGATTCTATGATACAGGCAGCGGGAAGATGTAACCGTGAAGGAAAAAGAGAATTGTCAGAAAGCATGGTTTATATATTTGACTTAGAAGAGTCTTATAGTGTACCAAACCAAAGGCAACAGATTGATGTATCCAAAGGGATTTTACAGGATTATACTGATATAGCAGATTTAAAAGCGATTCATGATTATTTTACAAGACTATACCACTATAGAGGCACAAGTCTGGATAAGAAAAAGATTATGGATGAATTTCAAAAGATGGAATGTAATTTTGCAGAAGTTGCAAAGGAATTTAAATTAATCGAAGAAAATACAAAGACTATATTTATCAACAGGGAGCCTGAAGCAGATGAATTATTACAGGAATTACGAATTAAAGGAGTAACGAGGGAAAGAATGCGGAAAGCAGGACAGTATTGCATTCAGGTATATGACAATGCAAAATCAGAAAACAGCTTTTTCGACAGATTGAATGGAGCAGGTATGCTCAGACCAGTATCAGAAGAGATGCAGGATTTTTATGAGTTGGTTGATGGAGAGCAGTATTCAGAAGAATATGGACTGGATTTTTCATTAGAGGATGGAATGGCGTTCTTTGTGTGATATGGATTGTGGATTTTGAGAAACACACTTTGCGAGTTCCTCAAGTTACCGAGGCAGTTGCAAGGTCTTTTGTGTGCTAGTACAGATTTTGGCTCATTGCTTACGGAAATAAAGAGAGGGGGCTGTCGCACTAATAAATCGTTAAAGCGACAAACCCCTCAGCTTTTTCATTAAAAATACCATTATTTCAATCCACTGGAATACCAGACAACATAAGTATAAACGGTTATAGGAAATATTTCAAGAAAAAGTATTTTCAATGGAATTTAAAATGAATAAAAGATGTTGATTACCAAAATAAACTGTAGTATAGTGATTTTATAAAGAATGAAAATAGTATAAGTAGATACTATATTTTTAGTAAATAGAGTTTATAGTGTAATTTAGCAATTTTATGTAATCGGAAGGAGGAGAAGAATTTTGATTTTGTACCATGGAAGCAAAGAGATTGTAGAATTTCCAGAGATAAGGAAAGCAGTGTATAACAAAGATTTTTATTTCGGCTTTTATTGTACCCGGATGCAGGAACAGGCGGAACGCTGGGCAACTCGTTACGGACGCAAAGGATATGTGAATTGTTATGAATATATACCGGATAAAAAATTAAAGTATTTGATCTTTGAAGAAATGACAGAAGAATGGTTGGATTTTATTGTTGCCTGTCGAAGCGGACAATCGCATGATTATGATATTGTAGAGGGACCAATGGCGGACGATACCATTTATAATTATGTACAGAATTTTATAGATGGGAAAATATCAAGAGCTGCCTTTTGGGAACTTGTTAAATTCAATCATCCGACACATCAGATCAGCTTTCATACGATATCAGCATTAGATACATTACAGTATGTAGGAAGTGAGGCAGTAAATGGGAACAAAAAATAATAATAATTTATTTTTTACGTGCAGTCTGATTGAATATATGGGACGTTTAAAAAAGAAAACCAGATGTGAAATAACAGAAGCCCTGGGCAAAGAGAACATAGACAGAATCTATGAATATGCGGATGTGCTGCACTGTGAACCAATTGAAAAGGTTGCACATGAATTCGTAACCGAATGTAAGATCACAACAGGAAATTTTGATAATGTAATTGAGTGCCGTTATAGAATTCCTGATTATTGGGATATAGGTGAAGTGTACGAACGTCTGATAGAGGATAGTTATAAAGATTCTGATATTTTAAAAGGGTTATGGGAAGTTTATCATTCGTGGATAGATGAAAAAATATCAGACTATAATACAGATTTTTATTACCAGCCGCGGGATTATATTGCAGCATGCTATAAGAAAGGAGAAGTATTATAGATGGGCATAGGTGTAAAAGTAAAAGTGTGGGGCGATTATGCTTTGTTCTCAAGACCGGAGATGAAGGTTGAAAGATGTTCTTATGATGTTATGACACCTTCAGCAGCACGTGGAATTCTGGAAGCAATATACTGGCATCCCGGTCTGAAATGGGTTATTGATAAGATTTATGTGAAGAATCCAATCCGCTTTACAAGTGTCAGGCGAAATGAAGTAAAAAGCAAGATATCTGCCAGCAATGTACTGCAAGTGTATAATGGGGCAGATAAACCGCTTTATCTTAGTACAAAAGAAGACATTGTTCAGAGAGCCTCTCTAATTTTATGTGATGTATGCTATATCATAGAAGCACATTTTGAAATGACGAATAAGGCAAATGCATCGGACAATCCTGGAAAATTTAAAGATATTATCATGCGTCGTTTAAAAAGAGGAGAGTGCTATCATATGCCATATTTTGGGTGCAGAGAATTTCCGGCTCAGTTCTGTTTATGTGAAGAAAAAGAGATACATACCAGTTATGATACAGTGCCTGAAAAGGACTTGGGATTTATGTTGTATGATATGGATTATAGCAATCCGGATGAAATACAGCCGATGTTTTTCAGAGCAGTCATGAGAAAAGGAGTGCTGGATTTACGAAACTGTGAGGTGATCAGATGATTCTGCAGGCATTGGTAAAGTATTACGAGGAACTCGTACAGCAGGGAAAAGCAGCAAAACCAGGCTGGTGTCAGGCAAAAGTATCGCATGCAATAGAATTAAATGCGGATGGAACAATAAAAACGATTATTTCATTGAAAAAGGAAGAGCAAAGAGGCAAGAAGAAAGTATGGGTTCCCGAACCTTTAAATGTACCGGAAATGGTTACAAGATCTTCAGGGATTGCTTCTAACTTTTTATGTGATAATGCCAAGTATTTTCTTGGAATTGATGCAGAAGGAACAAATCAGAGAGTTATAGATTGCTTTCATGCGGCAAGGGAAAAGCACTTAGCAATTCTTGGAGAGGCAGAGGGAGAAATGGCGAAAGCAATCTGTCTTTACTTTAAAAACTGGAATCCGGAACAGGCAAAGAAGAATTCTGTGATTAAAGAACATTGGGAAGAACTGAATGAAGGCGGAAATATTATCTTTAGTATGAAAGGGATTTATGCACAGGAAGACGATGAAATAAAAAATCTATGGGACAAGCTTCAAGTAAAAGAAAATAATGGAAAGAAAGGCATCTGTCTTGTGACAGGACAGACAACAGAGATAGCACGTATTCATAGAGGAATAAAAGGAGTCCCGGGAGCACAGTCAAGTGGAGCAGCACTTGTGTCATTTAATGCCCCGTCATTCGAGTCTTATGGAAAAGAACAAAGTTATAATGCACCGGTCGGGAAGTATGCGGAGTTTGCATACACAACAGCATTAAATTATTTATTGAGTCAAAGAGAATATCAATTTCCATTAGGAGATTCCATGATTGTATTCTGGGCAGAATCAGGAAAAGAAGAATATCAAAAGACATTTTTGTCCTGGATGAATCCCCAGCCGGATAATCAGAAAGAAATGAGAAAAGTATTTGGAAATTTAGAAAAGGGATTATGGGTAGACCTTGAGGATATCAACTTAGATCCGAATCAGCCATTTTATATCCTGTGTCTTGCACCAAATGCAGCAAGATTATCAGTTCGGTTCTTTTATCAAAATTCATTTGGAACTATTATTAAAAATATTTCCAGACATTATCAGAGAATGGAAATTGTGAAACCTTCCTGGGTGGAGAATGAATATCTGGGAGTAAAGAAGATGCTGGATGAAACAGTGAATCAGAAGTCAAAGGATAAAACTCCAGTTCCTAATATGGCATCAATGGTATTAAGAGCAATTCTGGAAGATTCAAGATATCCAGAAAGCTTATATACGGATACTCTGATACGAATAAGAGCCGAGCAGGGGAAAGTTACTTATGGAAGAGCGGCAATTATAAAAGCCTTTTTAATTAAAAACCGTGGATGGAAAGAAGGAGACGATAGTATGGGATTAAATGAAGAGTGTATAGAGACTTCCTATGTACTTGGAAGAATATTTGCAGTACTGGAATCAATTCAAAAGGATGCGAATCCTGGAATTAATGCAACAATTCGAGACAGATATTTTAATTCTGCATGTGCAACACCAGCATCAATATTTCCGGTTCTGATAAAATTGAAAAATAGTCATATCAAGAAAATAGACCGGGAATCAGTTGCCAGAAAAATATATTATGAAAAAGTGTTGGCTGATCTGATGGGAAAATTAGATGTGTCAGAAGAAAATGCAGGAATTCCGAAGCGATTATCATTAGAGGAGCAGGGAAAGTTCATGTTAGGATATTATCATCAGATACAAAAGAAGTACGAAAAAAAGGAGGACAAGTAAATGGGAGAAGCAATTAAAAATCGTTATGAGTTTGTGGTACTGTTTGATGTAGAAAATGGAAATCCGAATGGAGATCCGGATTCTGGTAATATGCCAAGAATAGATCCGGAAAGTGGATTGGGACTGGTTACAGACGTGTGTCTGAAGCGAAAAATCCGTAATTATGTGGAAACAGTAAAGGAAGATGCAAAAGGTTATAAAATCTATATCAAAGAAGATGTTCCGTTGAACAGAAGCGACCGGGAAGCCTGTGAAAGCCTTGGAATTACAGAAACAGAGGACAAAAAAGTTACCGAAGCATTGAAGAAATTAAAAAAATCAGATAAAGACGTGGATATAAAACTGAGAGATTATATGTGTGATAATTTCTATGATATTCGTACCTTTGGTGCAGTTATGACCACTTTTGTAAAAGCTTCTTTGAATTGTGGACAGGTAAGGGGACCGGTACAGCTTGGCTTTGCAAGAAGTATCGATCCGATTGTCAGTCAGGAAGTTACGATTACAAGAGTTGCAATTACAACGGAAAAAGATGCTGAAAATAAGAGTACTGAAATGGGAAGAAAAAATATTGTTCCGTATGGATTGTATCGAGTGGAAGGATATATTTCAGCGAATCTGGCCAGAAAAGTGACAGGATTCTCAGAGGAAGACTTAGATCTTTTGTGGGAGGCAATTATTAATATGTTTGAAAATGATCATTCAGCTGCAAGAGGGAAAATGGCTGTCCGGGAGCTTATTGTGTTTAAGCACAGCAAAGAACTGGGGGATTGTCCGGCATATAAGCTTTTTGATGCAGTCGAAGTAAGAAAAAAAGAAGAAATTGAATATCCAAGAAAATATCAGGATTATACAGTTCAGATTCACGAGAAAATGATTCCAGATTCAGTTGAGATGAAAAGGATGATTTGATGGCATATAAAGAAGACGAATATTTAATGTTATCAGGGATACAGCATTTTAAATTCTGCCGACGGCAATGGGCTTTGATCCATATTGAGCAGCAGTGGAGTGAAAATGTTCATACAGTTATTGGTGAATTAATGCATAAGAAAGTCCATGATCCCAGTGTAAAAGAAAAAAGAAAAGATACACTTCTTGTTCGGGCACTTCCGGTTTCCTCGAAAGAGCTTGGAGTTAGTGGGGAATGTGACTTGGTAGAATTTCATAAATGTGAAGATGGAATTACATTGTTTGGTCATAGAGGATTATATTCTGTTTTTCCTGTGGAATATAAAAAAGGAATGCCTAAGATAACGGACGAAGATAAATTACAGCTAACAGCACAGGCAATGTGTCTGGAAGAAATGTTTTCTACTACAATATCTGAAGGGGCACTTTTTTATGGAGAAACGAGGAGAAGAGAGAATATTACATTTTCACAGGAACTACGTGATGAAGTAAAAGAAATATTTCAGGAAATGCATCAGTATTATGAGCGAGGTTATACGCCAAAAGTCAAAAAGAGTAAGGCTTGTAATTCATGCTCTTTAAAGGAAATCTGTCTGCCCAAATTAGAAAAGACGATATCAGTTTCTGATTATATAGCACAGGCACTGAAGGAGGACGAGCAGTGAGAAAATTATTAAACACCTTATATGTAACCTCTGAGAATAGTTATCTGGCATTGGATGGAGAAAATCTGGTTGTATACGATGAGAAAAAAGAATTGGGAAGATTGCCTTTACACAATTTGGATGGAATTGTTTCTTTTGGATATCGGGGAACCAGTCCGGCGTTAATGGGAGCATGTGCTGAAAGAAATATTTCACTTTGTTATCTCACTCCTCAGGGGAAATTTCTGGCAAGAGTAACTGGGAAGGTTCAGGGAAATGTTCTTTTACGGGAACAACAGTATAAAAGTAGCAAAGATGATGAAATAAGTCTCACAATTGCAAAAAATTGTATTATGGGAAAAGTTTATAATGCAAGATGGGTACTAGAACGGGCAATTCGTGATCACGGAATGCAGATAGATGTAGAAGGCGTGAAGAAAGCATCTTTGCATTTAAAAGAATCGTTACAGTATATACAGAATGCAGAATCGAAAGACCAATTGAGAGGTTATGAAGGAGAAGCAGCCAGTATTTATTTTGGCATTTTCAATGAATTGATTCTACAACAGAAAAAAGAATTTAATTTTCAGGGGAGAAATAAAAGACCGCCTAAAGATAATGTAAATGCGATGTTATCTTTTGTATATACCTTATTAACAAATCAGATTACATCTGCGTTAGAAGTGGTAGGACTGGATCCTTATGTCGGATATCTTCATACAGACCGACCGGGGAGAGTATCATTGGCATTAGATCTAATAGAAGAACTGAGAAGTGTATATGTAGATCGGTTTGTTTTGTCATTGATCAATAAAAAAATTGTGAATGGAAAAAACTTCTCCCAAAAAGAAAATGGAGCTGTCTTGATGGGGGATGATTTGCGGAAAAAGTTATTAGTTGAGTGGCAGAATAAGAAAAAAGAAGTTATTACACATCCATATTTGAAAGAAAAAGTTGAATGGGGGATGGTTCCGTATGTACAGGCAATGTTGCTTGCAAGGTATTTACGTGGAGATTTAGATGGCTATCCTGTATTTCTGTGGAAATGAGGTGGAAATATGCTGTTGTTGATTACATATGATGTAAATACAGAAAATGAAGCCGGAAAAAAGCGACTTAGAAAAGTAGCCAAACAATGTGAAAACTATGGGAGAAGAGTACAGAACTCCGTATTTGAGTGCATTGTGGATCAGGCACAAAGTGTGACGTTAAAATCTTTGTTAACAGAGATTATTGATGATAAAGTAGATAGCTTGCGATTCTACTATCTTGGAAATAATTATAAGACCAAGATAGAGCATATAGGTGTAGAACGAGGAATTGCAGTCGATCAGCCTTTATTCTTATAATTTGCAGGTGCGAGTGTCTAGCATACATAAAATTACCGGGAGACTCGCACCTGTAAAAATAAACAAATTTGAATGTGCTTTTTGTATAGACAGAGTATTTCAATAGTATACGAAAGTAAATTCAAATATATTTATAGATATTTCATAAAAATAGACAGATGTTTTTGTGGAATATTGCAGTCACTTCCCTCGCGGAAGTGTGGATTGAAATCGCAAGTCTTAAAGTTCAACAGCTACTTGCAAAGTCACTTCCCTCGCGGAAGTGTGGATTGAAATCACCGTCTACTTTCACCGCCCCTGTTTTGCGACGTCACTTCCCTCGCGGAAGTGTGGATTGAAATACAATAGCTTTTAAGGACTTGACGGAAAGACACGGTCACTTCCCTCGCGGAAGTGTGGATTGAAATAACCCTCTGCTATCTCCGAAAGCGAAGAATCGTGTCACTTCCCTCGCGGAAGTGTGGATTGAAATCCCCGTCCTTATCCTCATAGCGGTAAAGGTCACTGTCACTTCCCTCGCGGAAGTGTGGATTGAAATATTACAGGGACAGGTTGTCCTGCTCCATGCGTAGTCACTTCCCTCGCGGAAGTGTGGATTGAAATTTTCCGATCCGTATTACACGGCAGAAGCGGACTGGGTCACTTCCCTCGCGGAAGTGTGGATTGAAATACCAAGTTTGGTATACAAACCGCTTGACAATTTGTCACTTCCCTCGCGGAAGTGTGGATTGAAATTACATAGTCGGGGCATTTGCTAAGCCCCTTCTCGTCACTTCCCTCGCGGAAGTGTGGATTGAAATTTGCCTTGGAAATGTTCTTGATCAGAATGCCACAAACGTCACTTCCCTCGCGGAAGTGTGGATTGAAATCATGTTGGTGACAGGTTGGCAAACCAGTACGCAAGTCACTTCCCTCGCGGAAGTGTGGATTGAAATTGGGGGTTTGTGGCAGATGTGCGACAAACCCCTATGTCACTTCCCTCGCGGAAGTGTGGATTGAAATTTAAAATCAGCTAAACTTGTCATGTAGTATGCGGTCACTTCCCTCGCGGAAGTGTGGATTGAAATTGGTTTTGTTTATCGCCCTGCATGGGGCGGTGGCGGTCACTTCCCTCGCGGAAGTGTGGATTGAAATTTGGAATAGCTGTGTAAACAACATTCCTGCAATGAGTCACTTCCCTCGCGGAAGTGTGGATTGAAATCTCGCTGATTTTATAATCTGGATTGATTACGATTGTCACTTCCCTCGCGGAAGTGTGGATTGAAATCAGAGGACAACGGGGGAGTTTGAGGGGGTGTTGCAGTCACTTCCCTCGCGGAAGTGTGGATTGAAATACGAGTTCGCTAACACTTGCACGATTCCAAACTTTGTCACTTCCCTCGCGGAAGTGTGGATTGAAATCCTTGTATTGTAAGACACTTTGACAATGCCGAGCAGGTCACTTCCCTCGCGGAAGTGTGGATTGAAATGATTTGGAGAAGGAGATATGTTTATTGAACTATCGTCACTTCCCTCGCGGAAGTGTGGATTGAAATCTCTGAGAAACTGAACTCTGCCCGTAAATACTCCGTCACTTCCCTCGCGGAAGTGTGGATTGAAATATGCTTTTTCCTCATCCTCTTTTACAAGCTCCGGTCACTTCCCTTGTGGAAGTGTGGATTGAAATAATGAAGAACTGACAAGACTTAGAAAAATATGTGTCACTTCCCTTGTGGAAGTGTGGATTGAAATCGTACAGCCTATGGCGAAGCACACGAAAGAGGAGTCACTTCCCTTGTGGAAGTGTGGATTGAAATCTGCAATGAAATTAAAGGTTGTGTCGGTAGGCGGTGTCACTTCCCTTGTGGAAGTGTGGATTGAAATTTTGCATGGAAAACCTCACCGCCGTCAATCGTATGTCACTTCCCTTGTGGAAGTGTGGATTGAAATCTCGTTGGACATTGAAATGCCACAAGAGCGTAATGTCACTTCCCTTGTGGAAGTGTGGATTGAAATTTGCCCTAATCTCAAAAAGCATTTTAGGGGCATTGTCACTTCCCTTGTGGAAGTGTGGATTGAAATTCTGTTTCCGTCGGCGTAGCCTACGGAACGGGGCAGGTCACTTCCCTTGTGGAAGTGTGGATTGAAATAACAAGTAAGAGGAAATAACGGCATAGGGTAGAGTCACTTCCCTTGCGGAAGTGTGGATTGAAATCCGTTGGGTGTGTGGCGATTCTGTCACACAAGAGGTCACTTCCTTTGTGGAAGTGTGGATTGAAATATGCCCCATCAGGAAGAAGTGTTGAACCTGACTGGTCACTTCCCTTGTGGAAGTGTGGATTGAAATTGTCGAGTTTTCCAATCATTCCCTCAAGACCGCCAGTCACTTCCCTTGTGGAAGTGTGGATTGAAATCACAATCGAAGCAAGCGAAATCAAAAAGGCGAAGTCACTTCCCTTGTGGAAGTGTGGATTGAAATTTATTAAGCATATCGTCATAAAGGCTCTCTGCCTGTCACTTCCCTTGTGGAAGTGTGGATTGAAATTCAGTATATTGGTTATATTTTTAATGACAGACGTTGTCACTTCCCTTGTGGAAGTGTGGATTGAAATTTAGATGCACGTGAACCTTTGACTGCCCGGTATCGTCACTTCCCTTGTGGAAGTGTGGATTGAAATCCTGTGGATCCGTAACCTTTAATGCACTGTTCTTGTCACTTCTCTTGTGGAAGTGTGGATTGAAATAATGTAAATGAAGAATGGCTCCGATCTGGAGCTGGTCACTTCCCTTGTGGAAGTGTGGATTGAAATCATATACCCGTGCATCTCCATATACCTGTGCATCGTCACTTCCCTTGTGGAAGTGTGGATTGAAATGTCCGGCATAGAATATGAACTTGATTATCGTGGAGTCACTTCCCTTGTGGAAGTGTGGATTGAAATACACAAAAAGCAGATTCCATTCTTTGTCCTGAGGTCACTTCCCTTGCGGAAGTGTGGATTGAAATAGTATCAGGATACCTTTTACGGTGTATTCCTGACCGTCACTTCCCTCGCGGAAGTGTGGATTGAAATATTGAGCCGTTCTACATATGGGAATCCGAGGAGTAAGTGCTATCATCATAAATATTATAAAGACTTACTGAAATCCTTGGATTTGCCTGATATTCATTTTCACCAGTTGAGAAATACCTATGCAACTATTTTGCTGAAGAATAGCTTTAATTCAAAAGGTGTTTCGCATTTATTGGGACATGCCAAGGAAATCATATCAGTAGATGTCTATGGAGATACGCAGGAAATCATAGAAGACTGTCTGGATGTATTGGAACCATTTATTGAAGAAGTTATTCCAAAAGAGCGGAAAGATCAGTATTATGATTATTCAGAAGTGATTGAAATAGACTTAATCCTGGAGGAATATTTCAACGCAGCATGATAAAAAATAGAATAGTAGTAAGAGAGAAAAGTACAAATAAGAATCGAACATTTGTACTTTTTTCTTACCTTCATCTATATACTTTCAAAAAAATGTCTGATATAATAGGGACTGTTACAAGAACAAACAGTAAAAATATGACAGAACCGGAGCCTGGTATCATCAGGTATTTCCGAGTGCTGTTTTATCTGCAAATATGAATTTTGTGACTTTTATTCGTAACGAGGTGAAAAAGACATCTATTCACCATAAAAATGAGCTTTTCGTTACGAATCCGGATACGAATTTTTGGCTGATATTGGTCATAGTAAAAGTCACAAATGGAGGAATTTACCATGAATGAGTTCAAATTAAAAGCCCCATATAAGCCGACCGGAGACCAGCCACAGGCGATTGCAGAGCTTGTGAAAGGGTTCAAGGAAGGCAATCAATGCCAGACTTTACTAGGGGTTACGGGTTCTGGAAAAACTTTTACGATGGCAAATGTGATTCAGCAATTACAGAAGCCGACGCTTGTCATCGCTCATAATAAAACACTTGCAGCTCAGTTGTACGGAGAGTTCAAGGAGATGTTCCCCGATAACGCAGTGGAATATTTTGTCTCCTACTACGATTATTACCAACCAGAAGCTTATGTTCCATCCTCCGATACCTACATCGCCAAGGATTCATCCATCAACGATGAGATCGACAAGCTTCGTCTGTCAGCTACAATGGCACTGATGGAGCGGAGGGATGTGATCATCGTTGCCAGTGTTTCCTGCATTTATGGATTGGGTAACCCGGTGGATTATCAGAACATGGTGATCTCCCTTCGCCCCGGAATGATCAAGGATCGGGATGAGGTGATGGCAAAGCTGATCGAGATTCAGTATGACCGCAATGATATGGATTTTCACCGTGGTACATTCCGGGTACGTGGGGATGTGTTGGAGATCATTCCGGCTTACGAGAGCGATACGGCGATCCGTGTGGAATTTTTCGGGGATGAGATTGACCGGATTTCAGAAATTGATATCCTGACTGGCGAAATTAAGGATGAACTGAAGCATATTGCAATCTTTCCGGCTTCTCACTATGTTGTTGACCGTGAGAACATTAAGCGAGCTGTAGCAGATATTGAGGAAGAACTGGAAGAACGGGTGAAAGAGTTTAAGCGGAATGATAAACTGCTGGAGGCACAGCGTATCGCAGAACGGACGAATTTTGATATTGAGATGCTCAAAGAGACAGGATTCTGTTCTGGAATCGAGAATTATTCCCGGCATTTGTCAGGATTAAAACCGGGACAGGCACCTTATACACTGATTGACTATTTCCCGGACGATTTCATTATGATGATCGATGAGTCGCACAAGACGGTTCCGCAGATCGGAGGAATGTATCATGGAGATCAGTCAAGAAAGCAGACGCTGGTAGATTATGGATTTCGTCTTCCGTCGGCAAAGGATAACCGTCCGCTGAATTTTGAAGAGTTTGAAAGTAAGATCAATCAAGTCTTATTTGTGTCGGCAACGCCTGGGCAGTATGAGATGGATCACGAACTCCTCAGGGCAGAGCAGGTAATCCGGCCGACAGGTCTTCTTGATCCTGAGGTTGAAGTCCGTCCGGTGGAAGGACAGATTGATGATCTTTTAGGTGAAATTAATAAAGAAATTGAAAAGAAAAATAAGGTTTTGGTCACTACTCTGACCAAGAGGATGGCGGAAGATCTGACGGATTATATGAGAGAGGTTGGTATCCGTGTGAAATATCTGCATTCTGATATTGATACCCTTGAGCGTACCGAGATCATTCGTGATATGAGACTCGATGTATTTGATGTCCTTGTAGGAATTAATTTGTTAAGGGAAGGACTGGACATTCCGGAAATCACACTGGTAGCAATCCTTGATGCGGACAAAGAAGGTTTCCTTCGTTCGGAAACGTCTTTGATCCAGACCATTGGACGTGCGGCACGAAATTCGGAGGGGCATGTTATCATGTATGCAGATACAATGACCGAATCCATGCAGCTTGCGATTGATGAGACGCAGAGACGTCGTGAGATTCAAATGCAATATAATAAGGAGCATGGAATTACGCCAAAGACCATTCAGAAATCAGTACGTGATCTGATCAGCATTTCCAAAAAGGTGGCAGCAGAAGAGCTGAAAATGGAGAAAGATCCAGAATCTATGAGCCGCAAGGAATTGGAGAAGCTGGTCAGGGATTTGGAAAAGCAGATGAAGAAGGCGGCAGCGGAGCTGAACTTCGAGGTCGCGGCAGAGCTGCGTGATAAGCTGATTGATTTAAAGAAAATGTTGAATGATATGGCATAATATACTATTGAACCATGGACATGAAAATAAGGAGAAAAGAGAATGACAAAGAAAATGGATGCCCGCCGGTATATCAGGATCAGGGGAGCGAATGAAAATAATCTGAAGAATATCGATGTGGATATTCCAAGGAATGAACTGGTTGTTCTGACGGGTCTGAGTGGTTCGGGAAAATCGTCTCTTGCATTTGATACGATTTATGCAGAGGGGCAGAGAAGATATATGGAGTCACTGTCTTCTTATGCAAGACAGTTCTTAGGACAGATGGAGAAACCGGATGTAGAGAGCATTGAAGGTCTTTCACCTGCAATTTCCATCGATCAGAAATCAACCAATCATAATCCACGTTCTACCGTGGGAACAGTGACCGAAATTTACGATTATTTCCGATTATTATACGCGAGAGTTGGAATCCCACACTGTCCAAAATGCGGCCGCGAGATTGCGAAACAGACGGTGGATCAGATGGTGGATCAGATTATGGCACTTCCAGAGCGGACGAAGATCCAGCTTCTGGCTCCGGTTGTGAGGGGAAGAAAGGGAACGCATGCCAAATTATTTGACAGAGCGAAGAAGAGTGGTTATGTGCGTGTCCGTGTAGATGGAAATCTGTATGAACTGTCAGAGGAGATCACACTGGACAAGAATATCAAGCATAATATTGAGATCATTGTGGATCGGCTTGTAGTTAAACCGGGGATTGAGAAGAGGCTGACAGATTCTGTGGAAAATGTACTGCATCTGGCAGAAGGATTGCTGATCGTAGATGTAATCGGCGGGGAGTCTATGAATTTCAGCCAGAGTTTTTCCTGTCCTGATTGTGGGATCAGTATAGAAGAGATAGAGCCGAGAAGTTTTTCGTTTAATAATCCGTTTGGAGCGTGTCCTGAATGTTTTGGACTTGGATATAAGATGGAATTTTCGGAGGAACTTATGATACCGGATCCGTCGCTGAGTATCAATGAAGGTGCGATCACGGTTCTTGGCTGGCAGTCCTGTGCGGATAAGACCAGCTTTACCAATGCAATCCTGCAGGCTCTTTGCAGGGAATATGATTTTGATCTGGATACACCTTTTCAGGACTACCCGAAAAAAGTACATGATGTCCTTATCTATGGAACCGAAGGAAAAGAAGTAAAGGTATATTATAAGGGTCAGCGGGGTGAAGGCGTTTATGATGTTGCGTTCGACGGACTGATCAAGAATGTAGAACGCAGGTATCGGGAGACCGGTTCGGAGACAATGAAAGCAGAATATGAGACTTTCATGAATATCACCCCATGTTCGGCATGTGGTGGTCAGCGGTTAAAGGCAAGTGCATTGGCAGTAACCGTAGGGGGAAAAAATATTTCTGAGGTGACAGCCCTTTCTATAGAGAAGCTTCAGAATTTTTTGCAGGAACTACATTTGACGGAGACGCAGCAGATGATCGGTGGTCAGATCCTGAAAGAGATCCGTGCAAGGATTCAGTTTTTGATGGATGTAGGACTGGATTATCTGACGCTGGCGAGAGCGACAGGAACTTTGTCAGGTGGTGAGGCACAGCGGATCCGTCTGGCCACCCAGATCGGTTCAGGGTTGGTTGGAGTTGCTTATATCCTTGATGAACCAAGTATTGGACTGCATCAGAGAGATAATGATAAGCTCCTTGCGACATTGAAGCATTTGCGGGATCTGGGAAATTCTCTGATTGTGGTGGAGCATGATGAAGATACTATGTTGGCAGCAGACTATATTGTAGATATTGGTCCGGGAGCCGGAGAGCATGGCGGACAGGTTGTTGCTACAGGAAATGCACAGGAGATCATGAAAAATCCGGCTTCTATAACAGGAGCATATCTCAGCGGAAAGATTAAGATTCCGGTTCCGACAGAAAGAAAAGAACCAAAAGGATGGTTAAAGGTGATCGGTGCAGAGGAAAATAATCTGAAGAAGATCAATGTCAGTTTCCCGGTCGGTGTGCTGACCTGTGTGACGGGAGTATCCGGTTCGGGAAAAAGTTCGCTGGTGAATGAGATCCTTTATAAAAAGCTGGCAAGAGAACTGAATCGTGCCAGAACGATTCCGGGCAGGCATAAAAAGATAGAAGGACTGGAGCAGTTTGACAAGGTGATCAATATAGACCAGTCACCGATCGGACGCACGCCACGATCCAATCCGGCAACCTACACCGGAGTATTTGACCTGATCCGTGATCTTTTTGCGTCTACACCAGATGCGAAGGCAAGAGGATATAAAAAGGGAAGATTCAGTTTCAATGTAAAAGGCGGACGATGTGAAGCCTGTGCGGGGGATGGAATTCTGAAGATTGAAATGCATTTCCTGCCGGATGTCTATGTGCCTTGTGAGGTGTGCGGGGGTAAGCGGTACAACAGAGAGACTTTGGAAGTAAAATATAAAGGCAAGAGCATTTATGATGTCCTGAATATGACAGTAGAAGAAGCAGTAGAATTTTTTGCACATGTACCGTCGATCCGGAGAAAGATGGAGACGTTGAATGATGTGGGACTTTCGTATATCCGTCTGGGTCAGCCATCTACGGAGTTATCGGGAGGAGAGGCACAGAGGATCAAGCTTGCCTCCGAGCTGAGTAAACGCAGTACCGGAAGAACGGTTTATATTTTAGACGAGCCGACAACAGGGTTACATTTTGCGGATGTTCATAAACTGACAGAGATATTACGCAGACTGACAGAGGAAGGAAATACAGTGATCGTAATTGAACATAATCTGGATGTGATAAAAACTGCGGACTATATTATAGATATCGGACCGGAGGGAGGAGAACGTGGCGGAACTGTTGTAACATACGGAACACCGGAAGAAGTGGCAAAAAACAGCAGATCCTACACTGGAAAATACCTTGATGCAATTCTAAAGAAAAAATAAAGACGAAATTAAAAGAAAAAAAAGTTCAAAATATATGCAAAAAATGACTACCAATTTTTGAAAAAGTTTATTATACTAAGTGGTACGGAATAAGACCCTTCAGGGGAAAAGGACACTTGAATGATAAAAAGTAAAAAGCGTTTTAGAAGGGAGATTAAATTATGTCAGTAGATCTTGGTATAGATTTAGGAACGGCCAGTGTACTGGTCTATGTAAAAGGAAAAGGGGTTGTGCTGAAAGAACCATCGGTAGTTGCATTTGACCGGGATTCTAATGTGATCAAAGCCATCGGAGAAGATGCAAGGCTGATGCTTGGCCGCACACCGGGGAATATTGTTGCAGTGAGACCACTTCGTCAGGGAGTCATCTCTGATTATACGGTGACAGAGAAGATGATCAAATATTTTGTGCAGAAGGCATTGGGAAAGCGTCTGTTCAAAAAGCCGAGGATCAGCATCTGTGTGCCGAGCGGAGTGACAGAGGTGGAGAAGAAAGCGGTAGAAGAAGCAACTTTTGCTGCAGGAGCAAGAGAAGTGCATCTGATTGAAGAACCTGTAGCAGCGGCAATCGGTGCAGGAATTGATATTTCCAAGCCATGCGGTAATATGATCGTAGATATCGGAGGTGGAACGGCAGATATTGCCGTGATCTCTTTGGGGGGAACAGTCGTCAATACATCGATCAAAGTGGCGGGAGATGATTTTGATGAAGCCATTGTCCGTTATATGAGAAAGAAGCATAATCTTCTGATCGGAGAGAGAACAGCCGAGGATATTAAGATTAAGATCGGTACAACGTATCCGCTTGCCGAAGAAGAAAAAATGGAAGTACGCGGAAGAAATCTGGTAACCGGACTTCCGAAGACGGTAACGGTAACTTCATCTGAGACGGAAGAGGCATTAAGAGAGTGTACAGGTCAGATTGTAGAGGCAGTCGTATCAGTATTGGAGCAGACACCTCCGGAACTTTCTGCCGATATTCTTGATCGTGGAATCGTGCTGACCGGAGGCGGATCGCTTCTTCGTGGACTGGAAGAACTGATCGAAGAGAAGACAGGGATCAATACGATGACCGCAGAAGATCCGATGAAGGTAGTGGCGATCGGAACAGGAGAATTTGTTGAATTTATGAGCGGCAGAAAAGACTATTAAGTAGAAAAGCTGCTTTGAGTGAGGGGTGTGGACAGATACTGCACTCCTTTTTTGTTATTGAATGGAAAAGGAGAAAAGGAACAGACGTGGAAAAAGTAACAGGGTATGTAGAGCACATCGTGTTTCGGAATGAGGAAAATGGATATACGGTATTTCATTTGGAAAATGAAGACGGAGAAGTAACGTGTGTGGGGAATCTGAATTTCATTACAGAAGGAGAAATGCTGGAATTAGAGGGAGAATACGTGAATCACAGCGTATATGGAAATCAATTGAAAGTTTCGGCATATTGCGTGAAAGAGCCGGAAGATCTGGTTTCCATTGAACGGTATCTTGGATCTGGTGCGATTAAGGGGATCGGTCAGACGATGGCTTCACGGATCGTAAAAAAGTTCAGGGAGGATACATTCCGTATTATAGAAGAAGAGCCGGAACGGCTCGCAGAGATCAAGGGAATCAGTGAACGGAAGGCGATGGAGATCGCTTCGCAGATGGAAGAAAAAAAGGATATGAGAAAATCCATGATCTATCTGCAAAAATATGGAATTTCGACAAAACTTGCAGCGAAGATCTATCAACGGTATGGAATGAAGGTGCATCAGGTCCTGGAGGAAAACCCATATCGGCTTGCAGATGATATTGAGGGAGTCGGATTCAGAACCGCAGATGAGATTGCGGCAAGAATCGGGATTCATACCGATTCAGATTACAGGATCCGAAGCGGATTATTTTACGTTTTGCAGCAGGCAGTTGCAGAGGGACATATCTATCTGCCTGAAGAATTACTTTTACGCAGGGCAAAGGTTCTGCTTGGAATTGAAATAGAAGATATTGAAAAGTACATTATGGATCTGTGTATGGAACGGAAGACCGTGATGAAAGAGGAAGACGGAAAAGTGATCGTCTATCCTGCCCATTATTATTATATGGAACTGAATACGGCAAAAATGCTCAATGATCTTGATATTGATTGCCAGATGCCAGAAGATATGATGGAAAAAAGATTGAGGGTTGTAGAAGAAAAAGAAAAGATAGAACTTGATCCGCTACAGCATAAAGCGGTGATCGAGTCGATCAAGCATGGACTTCTGATACTGACCGGAGGTCCGGGAACAGGAAAGACTACGACGATCAATACAATGATTCGGTTTTTCGAGAGCGAGAGAATGAGCATTCTTCTGGCGGCTCCGACGGGACGTGCGGCAAAGCGTATGACTGAGGCAACCGGATATGAGGCACAGACGATCCACAGACTGCTGGAAGTGAATGGAAATCCAGAGGAGGAGAGTACAGGCGGTTTTTTGAAAAACCGGGAGAATCCACTGGAGGCAGATGTGATCATTATAGATGAAATGTCTATGGTGGATCTGAATCTGATGCATGCATTATTGTCTGCAGTAGTACAGGGAACAAGACTGATCTTGGTAGGAGATGTGGATCAGCTTCCATCCGTCGGACCGGGAAGTGTTCTGAAAGATATTATTTCTTCAGAACGATTTCACGTTGTGACGCTGACAAAGATTTTCCGTCAGGCAGGAGAGAGTGATATTATTATGAATGCACATAAGATCAATGCAGGAGAACCGGTAGAATTAAATAAAAAGAGCAGAGATTTTTTCTTTGTCAAATGTGATGAGGCAGATACGATCATAGGGGGGATCATTGCATTGATCCAGAGAAAGCTGCCGCAATATGTGCATGCACATCCCAATGAGATCCAGGTGATGACACCGACAAGAAAAGGTCTTCTGGGAGTAGAACGAATGAATGTGATCCTTCAGAAATACCTGAACCCGGCAGACGAAAAAAAGAAGGAACGGGAGATTAACGGAAGGCTGTTCCGTGAAGGAGACAAAGTGATGCAGATAAAGAATAATTATCAGCTGGAATGGGAAATTTGTACAAGGTTTGGTCTGACGGTAGATAAAGGAATGGGTGTTTTCAACGGTGACATGGGCGTGATTTCAGAGATCAATGAGTACAAAGAAACGGTAGAAGTAGAGTACGATGAGGGAAGAAAAGTGAAATATGGATTTGACATGGTGGATGAGCTGGAACTGGCATATGCGATCACAGTACATAAATCCCAGGGAAGTGAATATCCGGCAGTGATTCTTCCTCTTTTGCCGGGTCCTAAATTGTTATATAGCAGGAATCTTCTGTATACTGCTGTTACCAGAGCTAAAAAATGTCTTACAATTATAGGGAGTGATGCAACATTTCAGGAAATGATCAGGAACAAAAGCGAACAAGAAAGATATACCAGTCTTGCAGAACGTATCGGAGAGTTCTGAAAAAGAGTGGGAAAAAAGTAAAGGCAGTGATTCTGAATCTGCTCTATCCCGGACGATGTATTTTTTGCGGAAAAGTCGGAGAGAGTATCTGTTGCCGGTGTGAAAAGAAAATTATGTGGATCAGAGAACCGCGTTGCATGCGTTGCGGGAAAATGCTGAAAGATGAAGTGGCAGAATATTGCGGGGACTGTGCAAAAAGGAAGTCTTATATCACACAGGGCAGGAGTCTCTGGCTGCATCACAGACCGGTATCAGATGCATTATACCGGTTCAAGTATCATAATAAGCGATATTATGGAGCAGTCTTTTCAGAAAAACTGGCGGAAAAATATGAAAAGAAACTGAAAGAGTGGAAGATTGGGCTGATCCTGCCGATTCCACTTCACTGGAAAAGGAAAAGAAAAAGAGGTTATAATCAGGCGGAAATCCTGGCACGTGAGCTGGGAAAAAGAACCGGGATTGCGGTGTGTACGGATCGGCTGCTGAGGATCAGAAATACCCGCCCACTGAAGCTGTTTGACGGAAAAGAGCGGATGGAAGTGCTGCGGGGAGCATTTGCAGTGAGGAATAGCAGCCCCTTTCCTGCAAATATTCTGCTGATCGACGATATTTATACATCAGGAAGTACAATGGAACATGCTGCAGGAATATTAAAAAGAGCAGGTGTTCAAAATGTCTACTTTTTAACGGTAAGCATTGGACAAGAAAGATAGGTATATGATATACTAAAATATAAATAAAAAAAGAACGGAATTATTTAAGAGAGGGCATGGACGCAGATATGTTGGATGAGAACAGGATACGTCTGATGACGAAGCTTGCGATTTGCGAAAAAAAGGGGATAGAAAAAGATATACAGATCAGTGGATATTATAAAAAGGATTATGCGAGCCTGAAAAAATGGATCACGCTGATCTGGATCACAATCGGATATGGACTGGCAGCAGCATTATTTGCAGTATGTGCATCCGATACGTTATTAGAGGATCTTACGTTTATAAAGCTGGTATTGCTGAGTGTGATCGTGGCGGGAGTCTATCTTGCGTTACTGATTTTGTATGGGATCGGGGCTGGATCTTTTTATAAAAAGAAGCATCAGAAAGCAAAAGAGAATGTAAGAAGTTATTATAGAGGTTTAGTAAAACTGGAAAAGGTGAGCAAAAGGAGAAAAGCAGAGCATGAGTAGTATACTTGTATTAAGAGAACGGTTGAAGCAGATTTATGCTTCCTATTCTATTTATATCCAGAAGGCGGCACAGTTTCTGCTGGGACTGTTCGTGTTCTGGCAGATTAATTCCAATGTCGGATTTATGAAAAATGCTGCATCGATTTTCTGCACATTAGGGCTTGCGGTTGTCTGCACTTTTTTCCCTGTGATTATTATGGTACTTGCGGCTACGGCATTGATCCTGGTACATTTTTATACATTGTCATTGCCGATTGCAATCGTATCAGCCGTTATTTTCCTTCTGATGTATATTTTTTATTTCAGATTTACACCGGAAAAAGCGTGGTTGATCCTGGTGAGTGCATTGGCATGTGCGTTGAAGATCCCATTTATCATACCGGTTCTGTTTGGACTGCTTGGAACTCCGGTGTGGGTTGTACCTGCATCCTGTGGAGTGATATCTTATTACATGCTGCATTTTGTTAAGGGATCAGCTACGGCATTAAAAGAGACAGATGGGCTGACAAATGGTCTGATGAATTTTGCAAAGCAGGTGATCGCAGGAAAAGAGATGTGGCTGATGGTACTGGCTGTAGCGATCGGAGTACTGGTTGTGAATCTGATCCGCAGCCGTGCGGTGGATCATGCGTGGAAGATTGCATCTTTTGCAGGAGGAGCGGTATGCATAATCATTGCGACAGCGGGAAATATGGTATTAGGACTTCATATTTCTTATGGAACGATCTTTCTGAGTTCGATTATCGGAATCTTTCTTGGATTTGTATTGGAACTGGTTTTCTTTTCAGTAGATTATTCAAGAACCGAGAGAGTACAGTTTGAGGATGATGAATACTATTATTATGTAAAGGCTGTTCCAAAGGTTGTTGTTGCAACCCCGGAAAAGACAGTAAAGCATATTACTGAGCATACGCAGGAAAAAGAAGATAAAGATGTGGGAGAGCAGGAGGAACAGGAAACGGAGTGGGAAGAAGTGAAACGAAGAACCGATGATCTTCTGCTTACGCAGAGCCTGAGCCGGGAATTAGGACTGGATCATGATCCAAATAAGAGACAACCGTAATGAACCGGTAACCGGGAGAAAAGTAAGGCGGTGTAACTTTTATGTTAGCTGGAATTAGAACGTTTATAAGTAATTATACAAATGGAATGTATTTTCCGCATATACAAATCATTGATATTATTGAGATTCTGATCATCATGGCAATTGTGTACGAAATTATGCTTTGGATCAAGAATACAAAAGCATGGATGCTGTTACGCGGCATCCTTATGCTTGGTGCATTTATTCTTGTAGCATGGATCTTTCAGATGAATACGATCCTGTATCTGGCAAAAGCGTCTATCAATGTTCTGGCAGTCGCAGCAGTCGTGGTATTTCAGCCGGAATTGAGGAGAGCCCTGGAAAAGCTTGGTGAGAAGAACCTGTTCAGTAATATTAATCCCTTTGATAGGAATAGGGAAAATGAACGGTTCTCTGATGAGACGATGGAAGGAATCGTACGAGCGTGCTATGAGATGGGAAGTGTCTGTACGGGGGCTTTGATCGTAGTAGAGCAGGCAATCCAGTTGACGGAATATGAAATGACGGGAATTGAGCTTGACTGTAAAGTGTCTTCTCAGGTGTTGATCAATATATTTGAACATAATACGCCACTGCATGACGGAGCTGTGATCATCAGAGGAAACCGTATTACTTCGGCAACCTGTTATCTGCCGTTGTCTGATAATATGACGATCAGTAAGGATCTTGGGACAAGACATCGTGCAGCTCTGGGGATGAGTGAGGTATGTGATGCACTGGTGATCGTAGTATCGGAAGAGACGGGACTGGTTTCAGTTGCAAGTGGCGGCAGATTATCCAGGGGAATCAATGCAGAGAAACTCAGAAAAGAACTGAGCCAGATTCAATATAGGAATTCCGATTCCAAAAAGAAGAAGTTCACTATAAGGAAGGGATGGCACAGATGATCAAGAAGTATAAACTGACAACAAACCTTTCATTAAAAATAGTTGCATTTATATTTGCTGCATTTCTCTGGCTGATCGTGGCGAATGTGGATAATCCGGTTGTACGCAATACGTATGCGAATATTCCGGTAACGATTGTGAATGAGGATGTGATCACGCAGGGTGGGGAAGTTTATTCAGTATTGGATGAGCAGAATGTCAATGTAGTAGTTTATGCGAAACGTTCTGTTATTCAGCAGATTTCATCAGATGAGATTGTGGCAACAGCGGATATTAAAGAAATGGATGCTCATACAGGACTGATTCCGATCAAGATCACGATTCCATCACACAGTGGGGAATATCAGTCAGCAGAAGCGTCTCCGAGAAATATCCAGATCAAGACAGAAAAGACTGGAAAAGCCGTATTTACTTTATCAGTCAGTGCAACAGGAGTTCCGAGAGATGGATATATGACCGGTGAGATGAAGGTGAATCCGGAAAAGATCACGATTACCGGTGCGGAATCCAAGATCAGTCAGATTAAAAAGGCAGAAGCAAAAATTAATGTGGACGGACTTTCGAAAGATTCGGAAGTAGAAGCAGAACTGGTACTCTATGATGCGGCAGAGAATGTCATCAGTCAGAGCCAGTTGAGTAATAACCTTGGAAATGAGGGAATTACCGTAGATGTGGAAGTGCTTCAGAAAAAAAGTGTTCCGGTACAGTTTAGTGTATCAGGGGAACCTGCAGAGGGATATCGATATACTGGATGTACCAGTGAACCTGCCAGTGTCCAGATCTGTGGAAAAAGTACGGCTCTTGCGAATGTAACGGAGATCACAGTTCCGGGTTCGGAAATGAACATACAGGGAGCTACTGAGAAAGTGGAGAAGACGATTGATATCAGCAAGTATCTTCCGGAAGGAGTTTCATTGGTAGATGATGCGGCTAAGAATGTGACAGCAACGGCAACCATCGAGGAAGACGGAACCCGGACAGTTGATTTTATGGTAGCGTCGATCAAGATACGTAATTTGTCAGATTCGCTACAAGTATCTTATGAACCGGATGCAGAAGTGATGCTTACATTTCAGGGAAGTCCTAAATTATTGGAAACGTTGGACGTGAGCAATGCAGTTTCTGTAGATCTTCAGAATTTTACAAAACCGGGAACTTATGATGTCCCGGTTGATGTGGATCTGCCGTCGGGAGTAAGCTTGAATGAAAAGCCGGTTGTCAGGCTGAAACTGACAGAGAAAGAAGTATCGGACACGTCTCAGAACGGGGATTCATTAAAAGAAGAATAAGGAAAAGTTAAAAAAGCTATAAGAAAAGTCAGATAGAATAGGAGAATAAGGATGGTAAGCGGCAAAGTTGTAATTAAGAATCCGACGGGTCTGCATCTGAGACCGGCGGGGCTTTTCTGCAAGACGGCAATGCAGTACAAGAGCAAAATAACAGTTCATAAAGAACTTCGGCATGAAGAGATCACTGCAAATGCAAAAAGTGTATTAAGCGTGCTGGGAGCATGCGTTAAGAGTGGGGATGAAATAGAGATCATCTGTGAGGGTGAAGATGAGACAGAAGCACTGCAGGCGATCCTTCAACTGGTTGCGGACGGGTTGGGAGAATGAAAAGGAAAGAGAGGATACAAAGAGATGAGTCAGGCAACTTTGGTAATTATGGCTGCAGGAATGGGAAGCAGGTTTGGCGGAGGAATAAAGCAACTTGCACCGGTGGGACCGAATGGCGAAATTATTATGGATTATTCCATTTATGATGCGATGGAAGCAGGATTTGACAAAGTAGTATTTGTTATTCGTAAAGAGATTGAGGAAGAATTTAGGAAAGTAATTGGTAACCGGATCGAGAAGCAGGTGGAAGTGGCATATGCATATCAGGAATTAAAAGATATTCCTGAACAATATCAGGATAAGTTCGCTGAGAGAAAGAAACCTTGGGGAACAGGACAGGCAATTCTTTGTTGCAAAGAGGTAGTTAATTCTCCGTTTCTGGTGATCAATGCAGATGATTATTATGGAAAAGAGGCATACAGGGAAGCTTTTGAATATTTGACAAAGAAAAGCCCGACTGATATAATGCAGATTTGTATGGTTAGTTTTGTTTTGAAAAATACATTGAGTGACAACGGGACAGTGACAAGAGGAATATGCAGGGTCAGTGAAAGCGGAATGCTTACAGATATCAGAGAGACGCATGATATCGCCAGGATCGAACAGGGAGCAGGGGTGCTGACAGATGGCAGAATTGTGAAAGAACTTGATGCAGATGCAGCTGTTTCCATGAATATGTGGGGGATGACCCCGGAGTTTTTTGAAGTTCTGAAGAGCCGGTTTGACAGTTTCCTCAATAAGACTGAAGCAGAGGATCTGAAAGCAGAGTATCTGTTACCAATACTGATCGGTGAACTGCTGAGTGAACATCAATTGGAAGTCAGGGTATTAAAGTCTCATGACCAGTGGTTTGGTGTGACTTATCAGGAAGATAAAGCAGCGGTAACAGAAGCGATCCAGAGATTGATTTCCAGGGGAATTTATCCATCCCGGTTGTTTAAATAGGAATAGGTGAAGGAATTCTAAGATGACGAGACAACGAAAGACAGCGAAAAATACATCGCATAGCAGAAGAGGCAGAGTGAAAGAGTCAAAAAGATCAAAGAGAAACCGATTTGGAACGGTATGTATTGTGATTCAGACGATTGCAAGTATTGCTTTGATGATTGTACTGGATCTTTTGGGAATGATTCCGCTAAAATATCTAATTCTTATAGCGGTATTACTCTTTTTCTTCTGGTGTATCACTTTAAATTCCCAGGTTGCGAGAAGAAAGAAAGGTACGTTGGGAAAAGTTTTTAGTTTATTATTAACGTTCTGCTTATTTATAGGATCTTATTATGTGGCAGAAGCCAATGATATGATCAGCAGGATTACCGGTGGAAATTATAAAGTTGATAAGATGATCGTCGCTGTACGGGCAGATGATCCGGCAGAGACACTGGAAGATGCGGCTGATTATACGTTTGGTGTTCAGTTCAGCAAGGGATCTGACAATATGCAGGCTGCAGTATCTGATATTCAGAAGCAGATCGGTTCGGAGATACAGACAACAGAGTGTGATTCAGTACAGACTCAGGCACAGCAGCTTTTGGATGGGAAAGTGGATGCTATCATTTATAATGGAGCATACACCAGTCTGATGGAAGAAAATGTGACGGATTTTAGTAAGAAGATAAAGATCCTGTATACATTTGATATCCGTGTACAGCTTGATTTTGGAAATTCGGGTGCTACAGATGACAGTATTACCAAAGAACCATTTACTATTTATATCAGTGGAATCGATACTTATGGTGAAGTAAGCGAGACAAGCCGGAGTGATGTGAATCTGATTGCAGTTGTAAATCCGAAGACCTATCAGATCCTGCTTGTAACTACCCCTAGAGATTATTATGTTCCAATTCCGGGAATTTCCGGTGGACAGAAAGATAAGCTGACCCATGCCGGAATCTATGGTATAGATGCTTCTATGCGTACATTGGGTCAGTTATATGAGACAGATATTAACTATTATGCAAGATTGAACTTCACGTCCCTGATTGATATTGTAGATACGTTGGGGGGAGTTGATGTATATTCGGAACTTGCATTCCAGACGGGAAAAGAGTCTGGTTGTATTGTGGATGTCCAGGAGGGCTGGAATCATCTGAATGGTGAGCAGGCACTGGCATTTTCAAGAGAACGGCATGCACTTGCTGACGGAGATAACCAGAGAGGAAAGAACCAGCAGGCTGTTCTGACTGCGATGCTTAGAAAGTGCCTTTCCCCAACTATGCTTCTGAAGGCCGGTACGATCATGAATCAGGTAAGCAGTGAGGTAGAAACCAATTTATCCCAGGCACAGATTAATTCACTGATTAAATATCAGTTGAATAAAAATGCGACATGGACGATCCAGTCCGTTGCAGCTACGGGAACAAATGATAAAGGATATTGTTATTCCAGTGGAGATACACCTCTATTTATCATGGATCCAGATGAAGATGTTGTTCAGGAGATCATAGATCTGGCAAATGTTGTTGAAGAGGGTGGCACATTGGAAGATGGTGAGTCCCTAAATTAACCAGATTGGATAAAAAGCCAGAGAGAGCCATGAAAAAATGAAACTTTTCTCATTTTTCATGGTTCTCTTTTTGTCATATCTGTGAACTTTCCAAAAAAATAGTGCAAATGCTCAAAAATATGTTATAATGGCGGATGGTATGTGAAAATTAAGTAAAAATTAAGAAAAACTAAAGAAAAGAGAACGGGAATGCAAAAAGCTAGTTCAAAAAGAAAGGTAAGAAGCCAGAGAAGAGAAATGAAAGAAAAGCAACCGTCAAAATGGAAAGAGATCCTGTTGAAGATTTTATACTGGGTGGGAGAAATACTGACTGTTTTTTTAGCCGGACTCAGTGTACTTTTGGCATTAAGTGTAAGATGGATGTTCGCAACCTGGACAAATTTGTCGATGGATGAACTGGTGTATCATCTGACAGCACCTTTAGACGGTACAAATACTGATATGATATGGGATTATGTCCGTGTCTGTGTTGTTCCGACAGTTCTGGTGATTTTCTTCCTTGTGTTAATCCGGATGGCGTGGAGAAAAAAAGAAAAAGTACATCTGTTTAAAGGAATCATCAACCTGGCTGCACTGGTTGGGATTATTCTGGTTCTGGTTTATACCTGGGTAGAACTCGGCGTTGGAAATTACCTGAAAAATCGGAATACAGAATCGAATTTTATCGAAGAAGAGTATGTTGATCCTACGGATGTGGCAGTGGTTTTCCCGGAACAGAAAAGAAATCTCATCTATATTTTTCTGGAGTCGATGGAGACAACGTATTCTGATGTTGATGATGGGGGAGCATTTGATGAGAATGTGATTCCTGAGCTTACAGAAATCGCACAGACAAATGAAGATTTTTCGGGAATAGATCCAAAGCTGAACGGAGGATATTCTCTGGAAGGAACTACATGGACAATGGGAGCGATGTTCGCACAGACGTCAGGACTTCCGTTGACTCTCTCTATTTCTGCAAATGATATGGACACGCAGGATAGCTTTTTCCCGGGAATCACGACATTGGGAGATATTCTTTCGGATGCAGGATATACACAGACGCTGCTGATCGGGTCTGAAGCACAGTTTGGTGGCAGAAAGCTGTATTTTCAGGAACATGGAAATTATGAGATGGAAGATTATAGCTATGCAATAGAAAATGGTCTGATCCCGTCAGATTATAAAGTGTGGTGGGGATATGAAGACCAGAAATTATTTGAGTTCGCAAAAGAAAAGCTTTTGCAGCTTTCCCAGGAGGACGAGCCATTCAATCTGACCATGCTGACAGTCGATACTCATTTTGAGGATGGATATGTATGTGAGCAGTGTCCGACAGAATATGATACGCAGTATTCTAATGTTATGGCATGTTCCAGCCGTCAGGTAGGAGAATTCCTGAAATGGATTCAGCAGCAGGATTTTTATGAAAATACAACCATCGTGATCAGTGGAGATCATCCGACAATGGACAGTGATTATTGTGCGGAGATCGATCAGGAAGGAAATTATGACAGAAGGGTTTTTACGGCCTATATCAATGCAGCAGCCTATGTACAGGATCAGCAGGAAAGAACCTATTCAACATTTGACAATTTCCCGACAACGCTGGCAGCACTGGGGGTACAGATTGATGGAGACCGCCTGGGACTTGGAACGAATCTGTTCTCAGGAAAGCAGACTCTGCTGGAGGAATTTGGCAAAAGTAAAGTGAATGCTGAGTTGAAGAAAAAGTCTGAGTTTATTGAAAAATTATCTGCTGTGAATAAGATAAACGATGCACTTTTGATCCGTGAAGGAAGAATGAATGGAGCGGATGCGGATGTTGACATGACCCATGCTACGGAGGGATATATACCGGTATTGGTCACGAATGTATCAGATTCCATCGTTAATAATCTGCAGGGGCTGGTTCTGACCGTATGGACAGAAGACGGACAGACAGATGTGACATGGTATGAACTGAATCCGGATGAGGAAGGAAATTATGCAGGGGTTATAGATCTGAGCCGGTTTGATTATAAGTCAGGAACTTATTATGTAAATGTGCGGGCAGTAGAACAGTCCAAGAGAGAATATGATATTAATTGTATGGAAATTGATGTTCCTTGATCGTTCATAAAAATTTTCTAAAAGAGAGTATGCCATGCTCTCTTTTATGTTATAGTAAGAAAAAGACGAATGAGAAGAAAGCAGATCGGAAAATGTTGGAAAAAAGAAAAAAAGCGAAAAAAATAAGTGAAAATTTATTTCTGGCAGGCTGTGGATGTAATATCATTTATCAATATCTGAATAATGTGAGTATGTTTCAGATTTCATGGCCGCAGTATACGTTTGAAGTTCTGATCGCGGTGGTGGTAGCAGGGCTGGTAATGAGGCTCTGCACGACAGAGGAATACAGGGTGAAGCGGCTGCTGCTTTATGCAGTCTGCATCGGGATATGCTACATAGAATGGAAAATGAATGGAAGCCCGGATGTCCTTTATTTTTGTATTTTTGTGATCGGTATGCAGGATATCTGTGCGGACAAAGTGATAAGGGCATATGGATATCTGAATGTCACTTTACTGGGGATCACAGTTGTGGTAGCTTTATCAGGAAAAATAGAAAATCTGATCTATCATAGAGATGGACAGATAAGAATTGCCTTTGGGACAGGATATCCGACTATTTTTGCGTCGCAGATCCTGTTCCTGTATCTGTGCTATATTTATTGCAGAAGAAAGAATCTGAGAAAACCGGACTATTTTCTGGGGCTTGCGGAAGCAGCTTTTGTCTATGGGTTCTGCAAAGCGAGGATGAGTGCCGGCTGTCTGATCCTTTTTGTAGCAGGGCTGGGAGTAATCCGACTTTATCAGAACAGAAGGAAAAAAGGGAAGACACTGGAAAAAGTGGTACGATCAGCCGGAACGCTCAGTATCTATGCACCGGTCATTTGTGCATTGCTTGTACTGAACAGTTGCATTTTTTATCAGAGCGGCAGTTCAGTATGGAGTAAAGTGGATCAGCTTTTTTCCAACAGGCTGTCACTGGGGCAGGAGGGACTCAGATTATACGGGATTACTGCGTGGGGAACGAACTTCCCACAATATGGAAATGGAGGAACAACGGAAGCAGCACAGAATTATTTCTATATTGACAGTGCCTATCTGAGCTATCTTCTACGGTATGGATTTTTCGTATTGTTGCTTGTGACCGGGATCCTTATGCTCCTGAATTTCAGAGCTTATGAAAAGAAGGAGTACGTGCTGCTTTGGATCCTGGTGATCATAGCGGTTCATGGAATCGTAGAGGACAGAATGCTTGCGATTGTGACGAATCCATTTTTATGGTTAGTATTTTCCAGAACAGGGACAAAGAAAGAAGAGGAAATGCAGAGAAGTGAAGAGAATAGGAATGAACTGGAAGAAAGGTAAAAAAATAGTGGCAGTTTTCCTTTTACTGGCTCTGGCTGTGGAAATGGCAGGCTATCACTTTATTTCAGAAAAAGAGCAATTGATAGTGAACGATACTCTTGCAGACAGCAGAGAGGCGACAGTAGAAGGAATGAAAAATCCACTGGATACGGTTGAATATCTGATGAATGCAGTGCAGCAAAAAGATGCAGATAAATTTATTCGTGGATGTGCAGTTACAGAGCAGGCTTATGGAGCGGATTATGAGAATCTTTTAAAAGAAAAAAGTCAGAGTGTTGAGCTGTATGCACCTTCCGGGGACTGGTTATATTATTTCCCTTTGATGCAGGCGGTTTTAACGCAGCAGGCGTTGAAAATATACCAGGCTTATGCAGCAGATTTCCAGGATCATAATCTGAAATTTACAGGAAGTCATTACAGTAAGGAGCAGGAAAGGACAGAAGACGGATGGCGGGCAGCGGGGGTCTGCATGGTTGAACTACTTTTTAAAGATCCGTCAGATATGGTGTATTCCTGTGAGGCAGAGGTACTGGAGTATGATGGACAATGGAAAATGAAAATCGGTGAAATGCCGGATATAACAGAAGCAATTTCAAAAGAAGACACAGAAGAAATCCTGTCAGAAGCAGATAAAAATTTTGAAGAGACCCATGGAATCGAAGAAAGAGAAGATCCAGATGAACAGACACTTCTTCCGGCAAATTATTTTTGCTATAAGGAGACAAAGGAGCAGACACCGGAAAAGTTAGTACAGGAGTGGATCTATACATTGAAAAAGGGAGAGCTTGAAAAAGCACTTACTTATTTTACCGGAGAAAGCATGATACTGGAGGAATATCTGGAAAAGAAAGGTGAGTATGCAGAGCAGTTGAAGAAACTGCTTTTTGATGTATTAGAAGTACAGCAGGAGGATTCGCTTTCTGTACAGAAGCAGATCGCAAAGATGGATCCACAAAATATAGTCTATCTGAGGGGATACATCAGGGAGCAGACCGAGAGAGAAGGTGGCAGACTGGAAGTGCAGGTGGAAGTGCAGGTGAATGGGCAGAAGTCAGAGGCGGTACTTTTTTTGAAAAAGTCAGAAAATGGATGGGGAATCACGAAAATCGGAGTGTAATGGAATGAAAGTGCCGGTTAGACAAATAAAGCAAGTTAGTATATAATAAAAAAGTTACAGTAAAAAATGCTTTTGAAAAGTATCAGTAAAGAAGAAAAGCGTGAAAGGCAGGAAGAAAAGTTATGGAAGCAAAGCAGATGCAACTACAGAATTTCTTCATTTTTTTGATGGACTGTATCTGTATCGTCCTTAGTTACATACTGGCAAGTTACCTGAGATTTGGAAATCTCTGGGGTGGATATACGAAAGGAATCGTACTGTTGCGTATGGGCATTCTGCTGATGTCCATTACTTTGGTTTATTTCATTTTTAATCCAAACCGTAACTTTTTCAGCAGAACGAAGAAGCAGGAGCTGATCGCTGTATTCAGAAATATACTGATCATGGGTGCTGCGATCAGTATGGCAGCCTTTTTGATGCAGGATGCACAGAAGTATTCCAGGCTGGTATACGGATATTTTTGCGGGATCGATTTTGTTGTGATGTATGTAAGTCATTTATTGTATAAAAAATATATGAATGATATTTACAGTAAGGGGATTGGTGGAAGAAAGGTTCTGATCCTCACATCAGCAGACCGGGCTGAAGGAATCTGTCAGAATATTCAGGTAAATAATTCGTGGAATATCAAGATCGTCGGGATCGTGCTGGCAGATGAGCAGGAAAAGAAGGAAATTGCAGGTATTCCGGTCGTATGTGAATACAGCAATATGATGGAATATATCCGCCGGAATATGGTGGATGAAGTATTTGTACACCTGTCTTCTCAGACGAATCTTCCGATCAATAAGATCATTAAAGAACTGGAAGTAATGGGAGTTACAGTGGATCTGAACATTAATGTGTTTGAAATGGAAATCCCGGTTCAAAGAGAGATCGAGCGGATCGGAAATTATTATACCGTTTCGTTCAGTCCGAAGATCCATTCGTTCAAGCAGATCTTTTTTAAGCGGGTGATGGATATTGTCGGAGCAATCGTGGGACTTTTGATCACGGGGATCGTAACGGTGTTTCTTGCACCGGCACTGTTGATTGAATCGCCCGGACCATTATTCTTCTCACAGGTGCGTGTTGGAAAGAATGGAAGAAGATTTAAAATATACAAATTCCGTTCCATGTATATGGATGCGGAAGAGCGGAAGAAAGAACTGATGTCTCAGAATGAGATGGAGGGTCTGATGTTTAAAATGGAGAATGATCCGCGGGTGACAAAAGTAGGAAAATTCATTCGGAAGACAAGCATTGATGAACTTCCACAGTTCTGGAATATCCTGAAAGGAGAGATGAGCCTGGTGGGAACAAGACCGCCTACGGAAGATGAATTTCTGCAATATGAAGGATATCACCGGAGAAGACTGAACATGACACCGGGACTGACCGGATTATGGCAGGTGAGCGGCAGAAGTGATACAAAGAATTTTGAAGAGATTGTCGCAATGGATGTAGAATATATCGATAACTGGTCATTGAAGGAAGATATCAAGATCTTATTCAAAACGGTCGGGGTCGTGCTGAAAGGAAAGGGTGCAAGTTAGTGATGGAATGTAAAAAGATCGGACTCGTAGGCTCAAGTGGAGGACATCTGACCCACTTATATATGCTGAAACCATTCTGGCAGAAAAAAGACCGTTTCTGGGTTACGTTTGATAAAGAAGACGCAAGAAGTCTTCTGGATGGAGAAAGAGTGTATCCCTGCTATTATCCGACCAACCGGAATCTTAAAAATCTTCTGAAAAATACAGTGGTTGCGTGGAAGGTACTCAGAAAGGAGAAGCCGGATCTGCTGATCTCCTCAGGAGCAGCAGTTGCAGTTCCTTTCTTTTATCTGGCAAAGCTGATGGGAAAGAAGCTGATCTATGTGGAAGTTTATGACCGGATCGATAAACCGACTCTGACGGGAAGACTGGTTTATCCGATCGTGGACTGCTTTATTGTGCAGTGGGAAGAGCAGAAGCAGGTATATAAAAAGGCAGTAAATCTTGGAAGTATCTTTTAAGGTCGGAAGGAAGCGGAATATGATATTTGTTACAGTAGGAACTCATGAACAGCAGTTTGACCGGCTGGTCAGATGTGTGGACAGACTGAAAGCGGAGGGAAAGATCACGGAAGAGGTCATGATACAGACCGGTTTTTCTTCCTATGAACCAAAGGTGTGCAAGTGGAGTAAGTTATGTTCTTATCAGGAAATGAATGAATATATGGATCAGGCAAGGATCGTGATCACGCATGGCGGACCAAGCAGTATCATGATGGCTCTTCAGCGTGGAAAGATTCCAATCGTTGTTCCGAGGCAGAAGAGGTATGAAGAGCATGTCAATGATCATCAGGTGGAATTTTCCAGATTTATTGAGGAAAAGCAGAAAAATATTATTGTTGTAGAAGAAATTGATACATTAGAAAAAATGATTACTTCTTATGAAAAGATGGCTGCTGCCCTCGGTCAGAAGCAGTGCAGTAATAATCAGCTGTTTAATGAGAAATTTGAAGCAATCGTAGATAAACTATTTGAGGGAAAAAGAAGATGAAAAAAGCAGGGATCCTTTCCATGCAGAGAATTTATAATTATGGCTCGTTCCTGCAGGCATATGCACTGAAAAAGATGCTGGAAGAGTGTGGTGTAGAAGTAGAATTTGTTGACTATCATCCCGGAAAATGTATTCTTCCATCAAAGGAAGCCACAGGGATGAAAAGAAAAGTACAAAAAGGCCTGGAAATTCTTCGGATGAAAGGCAGATTGCGAGATAAAGTCCGGTTCCTGAAGTATAAAAAGAATTATGCCGGAAAGAATTATCCGGTATTGGGACTGGAAGAGATATATAATTATACTCCGAAACTGGACCTGCTGGTGATCGGAAGTGATGAGGTTTTTAACTGTATCCAGGATAATTCTAATGTCGGGTTTGCACCGGAACTTTTTGGGGCAGGGCATCAGGCAGACCGGCTGGTGAGTTATGCAGCTTCTTTTGGAAATACGACGCTGGAAAGCCTGAAAAAGTATCAGGTGGATGAACAAGTAGCACAATGGCTGCGGGCATTTGATGCAATATCGGTGAGAGATGAAAATTCCAGAAAGATCGTACAGGAACTGACCGGAAAAGATCCGGTCTGTCATTTAGACCCTGTGCTGGTTTATGATTATCCGGCAAATCTGCCAGAGACAAAGGCAAAGATTCCTCATGATCCTTATATGATCCTTTATGGGTATTCGGGCAGGTTTAATAAAGAAGAGGCAGGAGAGATCCGTAAATATGCGAAAAGAAAAGGACTGAAGATCTTATGCATCGGAGGAATCCAGAGTTGTGGGGACAAATTTATTGATTGTTCTCCGTTTGAGATCTTTGAATATTTTAAGTATGCGGAATCGGTTGTGACGGATACATTTCATGGGACGATTTTTTCCGTAGTCACGCAGAAAAAATTTGCAACTTTTGTGAGAAAGAACGGGTATGGAAATTCGGAAAAGCTGATGGATCTTTTAAAAAGACTGGGGCTGGAACGACAAATCGTGACTGATACGAAGAAGCTAGGAAAAATCCTGAATCTGACGGTTGCATATGAGCCGGTTGCAGAAAAAATCAAAAAAGAAAGGAAACGGAGCTACTCATATTTAAAGGAAATGATAGAGAAAGATGCAGAAAAGTAGTCAGAAAAATATCAGTATAACAGGAAAAAAATGCGTTGGATGCAGAAGCTGTGAGCAGGTCTGCCCGACCGGATGCATTGTATTTGAGCCGGATGAGGAAGGATTTTTGTATCCGAAAGTGGAAGAAGAACAGTGCATCCGTTGTGGAAAATGTCTCAGGCATTGCCCGGTTCTTCTCAGAAGAGAAGAAGAGAGGCAGCCGGAAATGTATGGCGTGCGGAATAAAAATGTAGAGCATTGCAGCCGTTCGGCATCTGCAGGTGTGGCAGATATGGCTGCACGTGAAATGATCGCGGCAGAAGGCAGTGTCTTTGGCTGTGCTTATACAGACGAATGGAAAGCAGAACACGTGGAGATTCAGGCAGAGGAAGATTTGTGGAAGATCCAGTCTTCTAAATACGTACAGTCTGATATCGGACGGTGCTATGAGACTGCAAAAGCAAGGCTGAAAGAGGGGAAAAAGGTGCTGTTTACAGGAACTCCCTGTCAGATTGCGGGTCTTTACGCTTATCTTGGAGCAGAAAAGGAAAATGAGAATCTTATTACCATTGATCTGATCTGCCATGGAGTACCGTCGCCGTTGCTTTGGGAAAAATATCTTAATTATCGGCAGCAAAAAATGGGAGGCAGGGTGACCGAGTGTAACTTCCGTTATAAAGGGAAGAAAGGCTGGGGAACCAACCTTCGGATCAGGACAGAAAAGAAAGATTCTGTCCGGCCGTTGAGCTTAGACAGGTATGGAATCCATTTTCTGGAGGGAGACTGCTACAGGGAAAGCTGTTATCAGTGCAGGTATGCCAGTACGGACCGTGTAGGAGATCTTACCTGCGGAGATTTCTGGGGAGTGGAGAAAGTGCAGCCTCAGTTTCTGGATACCAGAGGAGTCTCAGTGGTTTTAGTCAACAGTGAAAAAGGAAAAGCCTTTTTTGAAAAAATAAAAGAACAGGCGGTTGTGCTGGAAGTGAAGCCGGAAGAGATCCTTCCATTTCAGGGAAATCTGGTACATCCGACCAGAAGACCAAAGCTGCGGGATACCTTTTATCAGGGAATCAATGAAAATGGGTATATAGAAAAGTTAAAGGTAGGGCTGCGGTTATCAGAAAGGATCAAGGCTCTGCTGCCCAAAAAAGTGACGATATTTTTGAAAGGGAAATTAAAATAATGAAGATCCTGATCATTAATACAATGGCAATCGATTATAACGGTGTAACAGATTGTATTGTTCAGTATTTAAAGCATATGAATCGTGAAGGAATAGAATTTACGATCCTTTCTACGGTAACAGTACATCCTGATTTTGACAAATTATTTCAGGAGCTTGGATGCAGGATGGAACGGATAGAAATAAGAAAAGAGCATCCGCTCAGATATATGTTCAGACTGGCGAAACTGGTCAGAAGGGAAAAATTCGATATCGTGCATGCACATGGGAACAGTGCGACGATGTTTTTTGATATGGCAGGTGCAAAGCTGGGGGCCTGCAGGATCAGGATCGCACATGGACATAGTACCAGTTGCGGAAATCAGAAACTGGACAGACTTTTGAGACCCTTCTTTTATCATTCGTATACGCAGGCGGCTGCCTGTGGGAGAAAGGTGGGAGAATGGCTGTATGCTGGGAGAAACTTCAGGATTCTTCCAAATGGAAGAGAACTGGAGGCATATAGGTTCAGGAAAGAGCTAAGAAGAAAGATAAGGGATATTTATCAGCTGGGCGAGGCATTTACGATTGGTCATGTGGGAAGATTCAATGGACCGAAAAATCAGAAGTTTGCTCTGGAAGTCTTTGCAGAACTTCTGAAGGAAGAACCAGAGAGCCATCTTGTATTGATGGGAGATGGTGCTTTGCTGGAAGAAGTGAAAGCCCGGGCAGTCAGACTGGGAGTGGTGGAGAATGTGACGTTTACAGGAAGCGTGAAGAATATTCCTGAAATGCTCTCAGCTATGGATGCGATGATCTTTCCAAGTGTGTATGAGGGAATGCCGCTGGTCGTGCTGGAATGGCAGGCAGCCGGACTGCCGTGTATCGTGTCCGATACGATCACGGATGAGTGTGATGTGACAGAGCTGGTGTGCAGAATATCCCTGAAAGCTGACAGAAAAGTATGGGTCGAAAAGTTGAAAGAGATCCGCCAGAAAAGTGATGAGCGTAATTGTACTTTGTGGCAGCAGAAGCTTAAGGCAGCAGGATTTGATATCTGGGAAGATGCAGAAGAACTGAGAGAATGGTATCAGGAGCTGAATAAAAAAGACTGAGAGAAAGGGATCTGAATCTATGATAAGTGTGATCATGCCGGTTTATAATGTGGAAGATTATGTCGCAGAGGCAATCGAAAGCGTGAAGCAGCAAAGTTACGGAAAATGGGAACTGCTGCTGATTGATGACGGATCAACGGACGCAAGTTCAAAGATCTGTAAGGTATACTCTGAAAAGGACAAAAGAATACGCTATATCAGTAAAGAAAATGGAGGCGTTTCTTCGGCGAGAAACCGGGGGCTGCTGGAGGCAGCGGGAGAATGGATCTATTTCATGGATGCAGATGACTGGCTGGATCCGGAGGGTTTTAAGACTATTATGGAGTGCCGGGAACTGGAAAATGTGGATATTGTCAGCTGGAATTATTATCTGAAAGAGGAAGGATGCAGTACGAAAGCATCAGCAATCAGACCGGAGCGATTTGTTGAAACTGTGGATGAAGCGTTGATCCGTGAGATTTTGTTTTATGGTTATGCAGATCCAGGCGAAAGGAAGCATGGTTCAATGAGAACCTTGTGGACAAGGATTTTCCGTACTTCTGTGATAAAGGGATTGAGTTTTTGTGAAGACGTTAAAATTGGTGAAGATGCTCTTTTCTGTGCAATGGCATATCAGAGAGCAGAAAAAGCCGCATTTCTGAATGAATATTTGTATTATTACCGGAAAGTGAGTTCTTCGGCAGACCGGAGATTCCGTCCGGATATAGAAGAGACATTTGAAAATCTGCTGAAGCACACTTATGAGTTCCTTGAACAGGATACACCCCTTTCCGGGAAAGATACCTGTTATACAGGACTTGTATATGACTGTATGGCACGTGCTTTGGAAAAAAAGTTTGTTCATCGGGAAAATCCGGCAGGGTATCGAGAACGGATCTTACAGATCAGAAGATTTGCAGATAATCCCTGGGTAAGAACAGGGATTACGCAGAAATTCGACAGAAGTATATTTAAAAAAAAGCAGCAGGCAGTTCTTTTCTGTATGAGATTCAGATTGTATCAGGGACTGTATCTGCTGCAGAAAATGAAAGAACGAAAGAAAAATTAAAAGGAGCAGACAGAAAATGCAGGATTTGATCAGTGTTATTGTCCCGGTATATAAAGTAGAAAAATACTTAAAGCGTTGTGTGGATTCAATCCTTGCACAGACCTATTCCTGTCTGGAAGTGATCCTGGTAGATGATGGTTCACCGGATGGATGTTCGGCAATCTGTGATGAATATGCCAGAGAGGACAGGAGAGTCCGGGTGATCCATAAAGAGAACGGAGGACTTTCGGATGCCAGAAATGCAGGAATTGATGCTGCAAAAGGAAATCTTCTCGGATTTGTTGATTCAGATGACTATGTGCATCCACGATTTTATGAATTGCTCCTTCAGGTTCTGAAAGAAGAAGGTGCAGATATTGCAGGATGCGATGTGAAGAAAGTCTGTGAGACAGAAAAGATCAAAGAGACCGAAAAGCAGCCGGTTCAGAGAGCAGTTTACAGCGGAAGAGAGGCGACGGCAAATCTGTATGATGCACAAATGTATCTGAAAAGTGTGGTTGCATGGAATAAACTGTATAAAAAAGAATTATTTGAAGAGATACGGTTTCCCAAAGGAAAGCTTCATGAAGATGAATTTACTTCTTATAAACTTCTGTACCAGAGTGAGTCTGTCGTATATATAGATCAAGCATACTATTTCTATTTTCAGCGCGAGGACGGAATTATGGGAAAGGAACAGCGAAAGATCAGTCCGGCTGTATTGGAAGCGTATGAAGGAATGGAAACTTTCTTTTTTGAAAGAGGAGAGAAAGATCTTCTTCAGATGATGATGTACCGGTATCTCAGCATGGTTCGCCGCTATGCTTCAGATGCGGTGAAAAGCGGAGATGAGGAAGAAATCAGGCAGGGAAGATATTATGAAAAAAAATTCCGAAAAGATTATAGAAAATATATATGGAAAATAAAGAAACCTAAACGGAAATTCCGCCTGTGGATGTACTATCATTTCAAAATATGTGTCTGATCAGGATAAAACCGGAAAGCTTCCAGGTATTATTAAGGATCAGGCCAGATTGCATTAAAAGAGGATATATGGTATTATAAAGATTAATGAAGTTTTGTTACAATGTATGATTATAGGAAAAATGAGGCATAAAGAATGAAATACAAAAAGATTACCTGCTTATTAGTAATGGTATGTCTGGCGGCAACCTTGAATGGTTTTCCGGTCATTGCAATGGAAAATGATACTGCAATCCAAGGTGAATTAACGGATACTATAAGCTATGATGGCGTGAATGAGAAGCCAGAAGAAGCTTCAACAGATACAGAGGAGAGTTCCTCGAAAGCGGGGATACAAGAGATAGAAGAACCTGCAGATCAGGAAGAAATTCTGGAAGAGACAGCAGGATCGCAGGAGAATCTGAGAGAGAACAGCTGGCGGTATCAGAATGGTGAGCTGATCAGTAATTCCGTGTCAGCTTACAGTAATGAAAGAGCAGCTGCGAATGCGTGGACAAAAGTGAACGGTAATTTTATCAGTTCTTCAGGTGAAATCATTCCGAATGCGATTGCAAAAGGAATTGACATCAGTTATCACAATGGAACGATCAATTGGGATAAAGTAAAAAATTCGGATGTAGATTTTGTGATCATCCGTTGTGGATATGGGGATAATTATACCAGTCAGGATGATAAGAAGTGGCTGGAGAATGTACAGGCATGTGAGAGCAGAGGCATTCCGTATGGTGTCTATATTTATTCCTATGCCGAGAATGTTGCACAGGCACAAAGTGAGGCAGACCATGTACTGCGTCTGATCAGAGGACATAAATTAAGTTATCCGGTTTTTTATGATCTGGAAGATGAACCGACAACCGGAAGGCATACGAATCAGGAAATACTGAATATGACCAGGACGTTCTGCACGGCAATTCAAAATGCCGGATATAATGTGGGGGTGTATGCGAACAAGTCCTGGTTTACAACAAAGCTGACAGATTCTTATTATGATACCCTGCCAAAATGGGTAGCCCAGTACAACAGTAAGTGTACTTATGCAAAAGAATATATGATGTGGCAGTGTGCGGATAATGGAAGAGTGAATGGGATTGGCACAAGTGTGGACATAAATTTTGTACTGAAAAATCGCTGGAATTACGGCATGAATGGCTGGCAGATGATTGATGGAAATACATATTATTACCAGAATGGTGTTAAGATTTGCGACAGGGGAAGCAAGATTGATGATTACTGGTACTATTTTGATGGTAACGGAATAATGCGGACAAATAGCTGGCGTCAAAAGGATGGTCAGTTGTATTATTATGATGCAGACGGACATATGTATCAGAATGCCGGAGCACAGATCGATGGCTATTGGTATTATTTTGATGCCAATGGAGTCATGAAAAGAAATTCCTGGAGAGAGAAGGATGGCTTACAGTACTATTATGATGCAGATGGACACTTAAGCATGAATATAGGATTGCTGCTCCATGGCTACTGGCATTATTTTGATCAGAATGGAGTTATGAGGATAAATTACTGGCGTCAGAAAAATGGACAGAAGTATTATTACGATGTGAATGGACATATGTATCAGAATGCCGGGGTACAGATCGATGGCTGTTGGTACTATTTTGATGCCAATGGAGTCATGAAAAGAAATTTCTGGAGAGAGAAAGATGGCTTACAGTACTATTATGATGCAGACGGTCACTTAAGCATGAATATAGGATTGCTGCTCCATGGTTACTGGCATTATTTTGATCAGAATGGAGTTATGAAGATAAATTACTGGCGTCAGAAAAATGGACAGCGGTATTATTATGATGCCGATGGACATATGTATCAGAATCAGGGTGTTGAGATTGGCGGTTACTGGTATTATTTTGACAGCGATGGCATAATGAAGGCAAATTTCTGGAGAAAGAAAGATGGAGACAGATACTATTATGATGCTAAGGGTCATCTGGTAACGAACAGGACGATGGTGATCAATGGTGTTACTTATAGATTTTCCAGTAGCGGAAAGGTAATCTGACTATGAAAATAGGAATTGTGACAGTAGAAAAATCAGCGAATGTAGGGTCTTTTCTGCAGGCGTATGCCCTGCAAAAGGTACTGGAAGCATGGGGGCATGAGGTGTATTTCGTATCAGCAGGGCAGGAAAGCTTTTTTAAAAGAGAATATTGCTGGTTTATACCTAAGAGAGGAAATTTGAAATATCCAGTCAAATTCATCAAAAGAAATCTGGACGGATTAAAAAAATATAAGCTCTTTGCTCAGGATCATAAAAAATTAAAGACCTGGGATAAAAAAGAAAAATTAGATCTTTTTATTTTGGGCAGTGACGAAATCTGGAATGTTCAAAGAAAAATTTTTCAGAATCCGATTTATTATGGAAAAGATCTTTCTCCGGTCATTTCCTATGCGGTCAGTGTCGGAGACTCAGAAGGAAAGGATTTTCTTCCTTTTCATGAGGTGACAGAGTGCATCAGAAAAATAGAACTTCTGTCAGTGAGGGATGAAAAAAGCTGTGAAGCAGTGAAAAGAATAACCGGAAAATGCCCGGAAAAAGTATGTGATCCTACATTTTTACTGGACACAGAGGCATATACAGAGCCTTATGAGGACATTTATCTGAAAGAGAACCGTTATATACTGGTCTACTTTTATAACGGTTCCATTTCTGTGGAAATAAAGAAAAAGATTCGTGAGTATGCTCATGCGAAAGGACTGAAAGTAGTCTCAGCTGCATTGTATAATGACTGGTGTGATTATCATGTAACGTGCAGACCGACACAATATAATGATATAGTAAGAAGAGCGGAGTATGTGATCACAGGGACATTTCATGGAAATGTATTTGCAATACAGAACAGAAAAAGGTTTATCACAATTCCTTTATCTGAAAAGGTGAGAGATTTGATCTGTAATTTTGGATTGCAGGACAGAATCCTGGAGTTGGATGATCTGTCAGGGGAAACTATGGAAGCAATCCTGGAACATCAGAATATGGATTATGAAAAAATAGGAAAAAAAATTCAGAAGATGCGACAGTCATCTCTGGAATTTTTAAAAAATGCATTGGAGAATTATGATAGCTCAGATATGTGAAGAATCAAAATGCACAGGATGCCTTGCGTGTATGAATCTTTGCCCGTGTGGGGCAATAACCTGTCAGGAAAGAGAAGATGGAAATGTAATTCCGCAGATTGATCCTGAAAAATGCATAGAGTGCCATCGTTGTGTTCAGGGATGCCCGGAGAATCATGTGAAAGAAAAGCATGAGCCAAGGCAATGTTACGCTGCATGGCAAAAAGACAGGAAAGAAAGAAAGTACAGTGCATCAGGAGGAATTGCATTCGGTTTTTATAAAAGATGGATACAGAATGCAGGGATTGTGTATGGTGCTGCCTTTAATGAAAAAGGGATCCTAACCCAGCAAAAAGCAGAAACGTTGGAAGAAATAAAAAAATTCAGAGGATCTAAGTACGCACAAAGCCATACAGGATTTGTCTATTCTGATATTGGAAAAGAGCTGAAAAAAGGGGAAAAAGTACTTTTTATCGGAACACCCTGCCAGATTGCCGGATTAAAAGCTTATCTGGGCAAAGCTTCAGACGCACTGGTGACGATAGATCTGATCTGTCACGGGACTCCTCCGATGAGTTATCTGGAAGAGTATATTAAGGAGATAGCAGGAGCAGAAAAAGTGGATCGTGTCTCATTTCGTGGCGAAAAAGATTACCATATGGTTTTTTATAGTCAGGACCGAGTAGTGTATTCGCAACGTTTCCGTAAGGATTTGTATTATACGGCATACTTGCAGGGAATTATCCACAGAGAAAATTGTTATAAATGTGAATATGCAGACAAAAGGAGAGTTTCGGATCTGACAATTGGTGATTTTTGGGGGATTGACAGAAAATCTTTAAAAGTTCCATATAAGGGAAAAATTTCAGTCGTGCTGGTGAACAGTGAAAAGGGCAGAAAGTTTTGGGATCTTGTAAAAGATGAATTTATTTACGAAGAGCGTTCGCTTGAAGAGGCTGTCAAAGGGAATGTCCCACTTCAAAGACCGGCCGCACTTCCGAAGGATCGGATGAAATTCATTGAAGTTTACAAGGAAAAAGGCTTTATGTCTGCTGTAAAGACGCCAGGTGTACAAAAGGCGATAGAAGAGGCAAAAGTCAAAGATAATTTATTTTACCGGATTTTGGGAAAAATAAAAAGGAGATTCAGATAAATGATCAGTATAAAGCGACCCTATATTGAAAATGAAAATGGAAAAAGTCGTTTGTGTGCAGAGATTGCAATTGCTCCGGAGATTTATGAAAAGTGGAAAAAGCAGATTGGAAGCCGCAGAGAATATGCGGGATATGAAAAAGCGTACAGTTACGGGAAAGATAAATTTCAATTATGGTATGAAGTAGAAGACCGGTCAGAGCAGATCCTCTGCCAGGAACGAACAGATGCATTTGTAGTTGCAGTGTTGTATTTTGCGATGGTAACAGGTGAGGACATTGAATATGAAGGTGTTTTATCGAATGAGTTATATCATAATCTGAATACGAATCTGATCCCGATGCATTGCAATGAAAGAAGTGGGTTGAAACCGATTCGGATCATCGGGAGAACAGAAAGCAGGAAAATAGAAAGTCTTGATAAAAATGGTACAGGTGTAAGTCGCGGGGTTGATTCATTTGATACGATTTTCACCTATCTTGCTGAGAACATGGATGCAGAGCACAGATTAAACTGCCTTACTGTCTTTAATGTGGGATCCTACAATAATATGCCAGATCTGCGGGCGAGAAAAACCGGGATGATGACGCTTGATGAATATAACGAAAAAGCAGAAAAATTTTTCTCCCATGATGTTGAGAAGGGCAGGCAGATAGCAAAGGAACTTGGAACAGATTTTATTGCAGTAAATTCCAATATTAACAGTCTTTATCAGGGAGTTTTTCTGGAGTTACACGGCTATTCAAATAGCTCGGCTGTACTTGCAGTTCAGAAGTTGTTTTCCCATTATTATTATTCATCTGCAGGTGAACCTGAGAAAGCCAGATGGGGAGTTGAAGAAGATGCATCGGATAATGTGCAGTTCTTTTCGACGGAAAGTCTCCAATTCTATCTGGCACGTGAAAATGTGACAAGAATTGAAAAAATACAGCATATATCGCAGCATGAGACAGGAAGAAAAAGATTGCATGTCTGCTGCGATGAGACAGAGAACTGTGGTAAATGTGGGAAATGTTTCAGGACGCTGCTTATTTTGGAACTGATTGGAAAGCAGCCTGAATTTAAGGAAAGCTTCAAGGATACATCCGCCTATGAGAAAAAGGGATGGAAAAAATATGTCTGGATTTTAGATAAAAAAGATCAGGATTTTTTCGCAAAGGATATTTATGAATATATAAAAAGGGAAAAAATGAAAATTCCAATGATAGCAAAAGCCTATCATTATACATTACCTGTAAGAAAGGTGATTCATGCAATCAGAGGAGACTGGAAAGGATAGAGGATGTCTAAGTCTAGGGTAGTAAATTCAGCAGTTAATACGATATTTAATTTTTCAGTAAAATTATTTGATTTTGGAATAAAATTTGTATTACGTACAGTATTTATTTATACACTCGGAATGCAATATGTAGGAGTGTCGGGCCTGTTTACGGATATTTTATCAGTTTTGTCTTTCGTTGAGCTAGGGATAGGCAGTGCGATCACTTATGCGTTATATAAACCACTGGCAGAGAATGATGAAGAGAAGCTCGGCAAATTGATGCATTTTTACAAATGGGCATACCGGATCGTTGCACTGGTGATTCTGATCTGCGGTCTGCTTGTCGTTCCATTTTTATCGAAAATTGTTACCAATGTGCCGGATATTAAAGAAAGTATTACGATTATTTATATTCTTTATTTATCTAATACGGTCTGTTCGTATTTACTGATCTATCGTTCTACAATTTTATCTGCGAGCCAGAAGCAATATGAAATATCAAAAATTTCAATCTGCATTTCGATGATCAAGTGTACGATTGAAAGTATTTTACTGGTAGTTTTTAAGAATTTTATTTTCTATCTGCTGCTGGAAATTTTATTTTCTGTCAGTCAGAATATCTGGATTTCGAGAAAGGCAGAAAAATTATATCCAAATGCTTTTCAGAAGAGTAGTGGGAGACTAAGCAAAGCTGAGATCAAAAAGCTTTTTAAGGATATCAAGGCACTTTTTCTGTATAAAGTTTCAAATGTAGTTCTGAATGGAACAGACAGTGTGATCGTGTCTTCATTTCTTGGAACCGGAATGGTCGGTATATTAGCCAATTATAATATGATCGTAAAGAATATATATAATCTTGTGCTTCAGGTATTTACTTCTACTTCTGCCAGTATCGGAAATCTTGCAGCAACAGAGGATGGAAAGAAGCAGTTTAAAGTCTTTAACGCCATGCAGTTGATGTGCTTCTGGATTTTTGGGTTATGCACTACAGTATTATATGTAAATGTAAATACATTTATGAAAATCTGGGCAGGAAAAGAAAATTTATTTGGAACAGCTACAGTACTGGTTCTTATTATTGATTTTTATCTAACCGGGATGATGAGTACAGTCAGCCATTTCAGAACGTCCAATGGTCTGTTCGTACAGGGACAGTATCGTCCATTGATCATGTCGATCATCAATATTGTAGTGTCGGTGTTTCTTGTGAAAAAAATTGGAATTACAGGAGTGATTTTGGGAACTGTAATATCCAGACTGCTGACTCAGATATGGTATGATCCGTATCTGATCTATAAATATGTATTTAAACATTCATTTTCGCATTATCTGAGGCAGATTATGATATATACTGCAAGTACAGCAGTAAGCTGCCTGATATGTATTGAATTCAGAAATATGCTGGTGATCCGGAACAGTTGGATCGATCTTATTGTAAACGGAATTTTTAATGTGATAATTTTTAATGGAATTTTTCTTTTAATTTATGGAAGAAGTGCGGAATTTGTCTACTTAAAGAATATAGGAATAAATTTATCAGGGATGATTGTGAGGAAAATAAAAAGGAGATAAATCAAAATGAAAAATAAGGCAGTAATTTTTATGATGTCGATGGTACTTGCGATGGGGAGTGCAGTGCCAGCCCATGCAGATACAGAGATTTCGGAGAACAAGGATCTTGCAGAAAATGGACAGGGAGTTTCTGAGTATGCGAATGGCTGGGTAACAGGTGACAATGACACATTTTTTTATATTGACGGAATAAAGCTTTATGATGCCGGATGTGAAATTGACGGTTACTGGTACTATTTTGATGCAACAGGTGCAATGCAGAAAAATTACTGGAGAGAAAAAAATGGGGAATGGTATTATTATGATGCGAATGGGCATCTGGTAATGAACCAGGAGATGGATATTAATGGAAGACATTATAAATTTACAGAAAATGGTGCGATTTATAGAGGATGGTATACAGATGGAACAGATACTTACTATTATGAGACAAATGGAAGCCGTTCAGAAGATACCGGAAAGCAGATAGATGGTTACTGGTATTATTTCCAGAAGGATGGAAAGATACTAAGTTCTGGCTGGAGAGAAAAAGCAGGAAATTACTATTATTATGATGAAGCAGCCCATTTGGTGATGAATCGTGGAATAGGGATAAACGGACACTGGTATTATGTGGATGAAAACGGGAAAAAGTATGTGTCTCAGTTCCGCCAAAAAGACGATACGTGGTACTATTATGATGAAAATGGATATCTTGTGCTGAACAGAGAGCTGGATATCAATGGAAAGCACTATAAGTTTACAGGAAGTGGTGCAGTTTATACAGGCTGGTCTGTCGGTGAAGACGGAGCATATTATTATGATCAGCAGGGATCCTGCCTGACCGACATGGGAAACCAGATAGATGGTTACTGGTATTATTTCCAGAAAGATGGAAAAATGCTGTATTCTGACTGGAGAGAGAAAGATACTGGATATTATTATTATGATGATCAGGGGCATCTGATCCTGAATGCAGGGATACAATTTAATGGTTACTGGTATTATCTGGATGGAAGTGGAAGACGTTATGAATCTCAGTTCCGTCAGAAAGATGCAGACTGGTATTATTATGATGAGGAAGGTCATCTGGTGATGGATCGGGATTTGAAGATTGGAGGATACCGGTATATTTTCCAGAGCAACGGAGCAGCATATCGTGGATTGAAGACAGAGAATGAAAAAGTGATCGGCTTTACGCCGATGGGGCGGCAGGCATTTGATGATGGTGTGCAAGATGGAACTGACTGGTATTATTTTGATGCTGCAGGTGATATGAAGAAAGATTACTGGCGTACAAAAGCTGATGAAAAATACTATTATCAGGCAGATGGAAAACTTGCAAGAAATAAGGGCCTGGAGATTGATGGTATCTGGTATTATTTTGCAGATAGTGGAAAAATGTATACAGGCTGGAGAGAGAAGGATGGTAATCGCTACTATTATAACAGTTATGGATATTTGATCACAAATGATACAGTGATAATTGATGGAGTGAATTGCCGATTTGATACTTCCGGAAGACTGCTTAATGATGTTCCGGCTAAAATAGCGGAAATTTGTACTTATACATGGGTTCCATACTGCTGGGGCGGAACAACAACCGGTGGATGGGACTGTAGTGGATTTACGCAGTGGGCTATGGCTCAGCTTGGTGTGTCAGTTCCGAGACTCGCTTATGAGCAGGCACAGGGAGGAACCTGGATCGATCCATTGGATATAAGTCAGTGGAAGCCGGGAGATCTGGTATGCTATACAGAAGGAAGTGGAGTTTCTCATATGGCATTGTATATAGGGAATAACCAGATCATCCATGCATTAAGTCCAAAATACGGAACCATTATTCATGACGTGGATTATTATGAAAAATGGGATAGAGCAACCTGGAGAGTAGCTGTCAAGAGATATCTGTAAAGAATATCTGCAAAAAGGAAGGAATCAGGCGATGAGAGAATTATTGTCAGTGATTGTTCCGTGTTATAATGAAGGAGCAGTGATTGAGCGGACTGCAAAGGCAATCGCAGATACGTGTACGGGAAAGGCATTTGATTATGAAATTATTTTTGTGAATGATGGAAGTAAGGATGATACGTTAGTTTTCCTGAAAAAGCTTGCCGGAAGGTCGGAAAAAATAAAATATATTTCTTTTAGCAGGAACTTTGGGAAAGAGGCAGCAATGCTTTCCGGGCTGGAGCATTGTAAGGGGAGTTGTGCAGTGATCATGGATGCGGATCTGCAGCATCCACCGGAGCTGATCGTGCAGATGTACGAGAAATATCAGGAGGGATATGACCAGGTCATTGCGAAAAGAAACAGAAAAGGCGATTCGAGATTATCAATTGTTTTTGCAAAATTGTATTATAAGCTGGCGAACAAACTGGTTAATGTAGAAATGGTCGATGGAGCGGGTGATTTCCGACTTCTATCAAGACGTACGATCGATGCATTATTGGAATTGAAAGAGAATAACCGTTTTTCAAAAGGATTATTTTCGTGGGTGGGCTTTAATCAGACCTACATCGAATACGAGAATCAAGAGCGTGCAGGAGGGAACAGCAAGTGGTCCTTTAAATCGCTTCTGTCGTATGGAGTAGATGGGATTTTATCATTTAATAACCAGCCATTGAGGATCTGCATTTATCTTGGAGGGATTTTTATGGGGATCAGTATTTTATATCTGCTGTATCTGCTGATAGAAATCCTGCTTCATGGGATTGATGCACCGGGATATTTTACGACGATCCTTCTGATCACGACGTTGGGAGGAATCCAGCTTTTTTCTATTGGCGTCATTGGAGAGTATATTGGAAGAATTTATTTTGAAGTAAAGAAAAGACCGGTTTATCTGATCCAGGAGACCAATATAAAAGAAGAAAATGAGTCAGAACAATAGAAAAAGAAAGACGGGAAAAAGAAAATGAAGACACTCAGAAAAATGAATAGGAACAAGTATTTATTTTACCTGCTTGTGGCAGGAATTTTTGGTATCATGTTCCTTTTGAACCATTATACCTTTTATGCGGCAGATGACTATTCTTACATGAACAGTTTTGCAACATATAAGAAGATACAGACGGTGTGGGATATTTTTCCATCCATGTATGCACATGCGAAAGGAATGAACGGAAGACTGGTGGCACATTTTTTTGTTCAGCTCTTTTTGCTGCTGCCGTCCTGGATTTTTGATGTGGTGAATGCGGTGATTTTTACCATGCTGATCCTGATCCTGTATCGGTATTTATTCTGGAATAAAAAAAGAAATGCACTGGCTCTGGTAAGCATTTTTGGTCTGGTCTGGTATTTTGCACCGGCATTTGGACAGACGATGCTCTGGCTGGACGGATCGTGTAATTATTTGTGGGGCTGTACTTTTTCACTTTACTATTTATATCCTTTTATGAAGCTGGCAAAGAATGAAAAAGTAATGGAAGGTAAGATTCAGAAAATTCTGTTCCTTGTTGCCGGATTCGCTATGGGAGATTATCTGGAGACAGCCTCTTTCGGGACAATCGTGCTTGCGGTCTTATTACTGGCATATCACAGGTGGATGAATAAAGAAAAGATTCCGGTATGGGGAATAGGAAGTGTTCTGACGATGCTGATCGGCTTTATTCTTATGATGACGGCACCGGGAACATTAAAAAATAAAGTTGCCACATCCGGTCTGCACGGCTATGTGGACAATTTTATCAATGCAATGGATCTGTATGTCGAACACCTGCTTATTTTATTGCTGATCCTGCTTGTCCTGATCGTATGTTCAATGATCCTGGAATGGTATAAAAAGACCTGGATTGCACTTTTCTTTTTAGCTGCAAGCCTGATTACAAATTTTATGCATACAGTTGCCTCTTATTATCCGGAGCGGAATATGCTTTCATCCGCACTTTTTCTGATCGTTGGGATACTGGTATTGACTGAAGAATTTTGGAGAAGAAAGATTGGTGTGGCAGTTACCTGCTCGTGCTGGATTCTTCTTGTATTTTCTACTGTCCAGTTCTTCCATGGAAGCTGGGATATTTATAATACTTACTCAAAATGTATGGCGAGAGACAGGCTTGCAAAAGAGCAGATTGCAGCAGGCGAGAAGAACCTGACCCTTCCGGTAGTCATACCGGAGACAAAATATGCAGCATTGAAGGGACTTGCAGATCTGGATGCAGCGGATCGATATGCGTGGAATAATGCGGCGATGGCAGCGTACTATCAAGTGGAATCGATAATCGGAGTGGCAGAGTAGATGAAAGAGAAGAAACAGAAACTGATCGATATAACAACAGTGAAATTTTTACTGGTCGGAGTGATCAATACACTGGTTGGAACAGGAACAATGTTTGGATTATATAATTGTCTTGGATGCAGTTATTGGGTATCAAGTGCCGGAAATTATATAGTGGGCAGCATTGTGAGTTATTTTCTGAACAAGTATTTTACTTTTAAAAATCGTCAGAAAAGTGTAAAGACTGTGTTGAAGTTTGTCGTGAACATTGCCGTATGCTATCTGGTGGCATACGGACTGGCAAAACCGGTGGCAGCATGGCTCTTTTCCGGATTTAGTGTGACGGTTCAGGAAAATATAGCGATGTTGGCAGGAATGTGTATTTTCGTGGGAATGAACTATCTAGGCCAGCGTTTTGTGGTATTTAGAGAAGCGGAAAATGAATAAAGATCGACTCATGAAAATCTGCTGTTAAGGATTTTTTAATAAAAGCTAAATAGTCAGAATATTGACACTACAGGCAATTTAGTTTATCATAACAAAGATGTATACCAAGAGAAAGGAAGATAAGATGAAAACTGTTAAAAATATTTGTCTGAGTCTGAAGAGGTACTCTTTTTTACTGGAACAGCTGATCTCCAGAGATTTTAAGGTCAAATATAAAAGATCTGTGCTGGGAGTGCTGTGGAGTTTATTGAACCCGATTTTGATGATGTGCGTTATGGCGATCGTATTTACGAATGTATTCAAGTTTTCGACACCGGGAGTGAACTATCTGACGTATCTGCTGACAGGTCTTGTATATTTTAATTACTTTAATGAGGCAAGTAACCTCTCAATGAGTTCGGTAGTTGGAAATTTTTCGCTGATCAATAAGATCTACATTCCAAAATATATTTTCCCGTTATCGAAGTGCTTATTTGTAGGGATTAATTTTCTGCTGACGCTGATTCCATTGTATGCGGTTATCATACTGACTGGAACGGGGCTGAATATTTATCATTTTCTGCTTCCGCTTTCCTTTATTTTCTTATTTGTATTTACACTTGGTGTCAGTCTGTTCCTTGCAACAGTTTCGGTATTTCTGAGAGATATGTTCTATATTTACGGAATTATTATACAGATTTTATCCTATATGACTCCAATTATGTATGATATTAATATGTTGGATCCGAGATTACAGATCATTTTGAAACTGAATCCGTTATATCATATTATTACGTTTGCAAGAACGATCATTTTATATCACCAGATTCCGACTACTATGGATTTCGCAGCATGTATCATTTCTTCAGTCGCAAGTCTGATCATCGGAGTGGTTGTATTTAGAAAGAATCAGGACAAGTTTATTTATTATGTATAAAGAGGTGCGGTATGGACAGCATGATAAAAGTTGAAGATGTCTCGATGAAATTTAATCTTGGCATAGAGAAAAATTTTTCTTTGAAGTTATTTTTCATCAATATGTTTAAGCCGAAAAAGAAAGATGAGAAAAAGGAAAATAAAGATTTCTGGGCGTTAAAGCATGTGAATTTTGAAGTGAAACGAGGCGAGGTTGTCGGATTCGTCGGTGGGAACGGTGCTGGAAAAAGTACGCTTCTGAAAGTAGTTTCGGGAGTTATGAAACCGACAGAAGGCAAGATCACGATAGCAGGAAATATCTGCCCTATGATCGAACTTGGAGCAGGATTTGACATGGATCTTACGGCACGTGAGAATATTTATCTGAACGGTTCTATTTTAGGATATTCCAGAGAATTTATCGATCAGAAGTTCGATGAGATTGTATCGTTTTCAGAATTGCAGGACTTTTTGGAAGTTCCGGTGCGGAATTTTTCGAGTGGTATGATTGCAAGACTTGCTTTTTCAATTGCCACGCAGGTGGATCCTGAGATTCTGATCGTGGATGAGATCCTGTCTGTAGGAGATCTGAATTTCCAGCAGAAGAGTGAGGCAAAGATGAGAAGTATGATCACCGGTGGTACAACAGTCTTATATGTATCGCATTCGATTGATTCAGTCAGAAGTCTTTGCGATAAGGTAGTGTGGCTTGATCATGGAAAAGTTGTGATGAGCGGAGATACAGAAAAAGTTTGTCAGGCTTATTATGACAGTCAGGTTTCAAAATAGTCATTGCAGGGTGCGGATCAAAGGAGAAGCGGATGATTAAGAAGATGACCGCCGGGACTTTTGGACTGACAGAGTCAGCGATAGCAAATGACTCTTCAGAAAAACTGGTGCTTGAAGCGGGAGAAGCCATAGAGTTTACAGATCCTGAAACTAAATATTGTAAGATTACCTTCAGAGGAAGTGGAGAAAATGCCGGGGGATACATTAATATCAATAAGTATTACCCGGTCTTAGCAGGTTCTACGGCTGTTATGGAACTGACGACACCGGTTCGGCTGGAAGTGGAACTTGTGATTTCCGCAGAATCGACATTGAAGTTTGATGAGATTGAAATTGAGGAACTGAGTCAGCCTTATTATCTTGCATCGGAGTGTTCCGAGACCAAAGATGTACTGGTGGTAGTTCCGAATTATCCATCATTTGCAAATCTGTATTTATGTGCATTTGCACATTCAAGAAATAAAGAATACCAGAAAAAGGGGATTCATATCCAGGTTGCCTCCATTCTGGCATCCAACTGGTACGAGATGTCTTATGAGCTGGAGGGAATTCCGGTGCTGCAGGGAAATTATGGAACGTTGAAGCAGCTTTTAGATTCAAGACAGTATCATGTGATCGTGACTCATTTTGTGGATGAAAATCTGATGTCAATCTATGACGGATATGTTTATCCACCGGATCAGCTTATTTTTATCTGCCATGGGGCAGAGTCCATTTACAGGTATGTTGAAAATCTGGTAAGACCGTATTTCACAAGACCGGTGATAAGAACTAATTCAGCGGAAGTTTTTGACAGGCGGGATGCGTTCATTAAGAAATATTCACAGATGGATAATGCGGAATGGGTCTTTGTATCAAAGTGGCTGAAAGAGTTTGCAGAAGAGCAGCATGGCTTGCAATTTAAGAACAGCAGTGTGATCAATAATGTGATCAATGAACAGAAATTTCCATATCATGCAAAGAATGCAGAGGACAGGAAAAAGATCATTATCATCAGAAAATTTGACAACTGCATGGTACATTCTCTGGATCTGAGTGTGCGGGCAATCCTTGAATTATCGAGAAAAAATTTTTTCAAAGAACTGAGTTTTGAAATATATGGAGATGGTGATTTTTATGACGTTCTGACAGAACCGCTCAGGCAGTTTGAAAATGTCCATTTTCACAGAACATTTATCCCGAACAATAAGCTTTCTGAGATTTATAAAGAGCAGGGAATCGCTCTGCTTCCGTCAAGGCACGATGCACATCCGGTATCCATGGGAGAGTGTGCTTCATCAGGACTGGTCGTGATCGGATCCAGGGTGACGTCCAATGGATATTTTATGCAGGAGGAACGGTTTCATACACTGGCAGATCCGGAAGATCCGCTGGAACTTGCACAGATCATTGAAAGATTGTATTATAATCCGGAAGAGTATTTGAAGACCAGCAGAGAACTTTCAGAGTTTACGAGAAAAAATTTCTGTGTGGAGAAAACTGTAGAGAAAGAGATTGAACTGATCCGGCGGAGACAGATCCTGAGCAGAACTCCAAGGGAACTGATTTCTAAAAAAGTGGAACGTCCACCGGTGCTTTCGGTACTCGTATTGAAACCGGCAGAGTATAAAAAGACGAAAAAATGTCTTTTATCTTTGCTGAATCAGAAGAATAACGGAAAGATCGAGATTCTGCTCTCTGATATGGGAACGGAGCTGGAGACAGAAGAAAAAGGAGAATTTGTGCGACTGGGAGGAGAGGTTCTGCGATTCGTGCATCCGAAAGAGGCGGATGTGGGTCATATGATAAAAGAGGGAATTCGAAGTGCAGCGGGAAAGTATATAGCTTTGATCCATGGAAGTGACTGGGTAGACAGTGAGAAGTTTGCAGAACTGATCGAAAGATTGCAAAAGGAAGAAGCAGATGTTGTTCTTTGCAGAGGTTCTTATGCAGATTATGAAAAAAGCCTTCTGGAAGAAATAGCAGATTATGATATGCTGATGGATGGAAGTCAGTATCGGTTTGAAGATCTTTTGTATCCGGGATATGGATTTAAAGATTCCGGTCCTCTGTTATCCACAGCAGTATACAGAACAGAGAAACTTGAGAGCGTCTCGAAACTCTGTGCATCTGGTAAGGAGAGCATCGATCGGCAGTGGCAGGCTCTTAGTATCAGGGAAATTGATACGATCCGATATTATGATCTGAACGTTTATCGGTATCTGAAAGGGGAACGGGGAAAAAACCAGGAGGAACAACTTTCACTGGGACATGATATCCATTCCATTTTAAGAACTGTCATTAATGACGGATACACTGCAGGAAAAAAGGAATATGTATTCCGTTTCCTGATCGCTCCGCTGGTATACAGGCAGTTGAACTGGTACTGTGACCGGCAGATGAGGCAGGAGGCGTGGGACTTTTTTGAAAGTCTCAGTCTGTATCCTGAGGCATACAGCTATATTATGCAGTATCTCAGAAAGAAACCGGATGGGAAGTATGTGATCCCTGAGAAGCCGGTTGAAGAAAATGAGGAAGCAGCTGAACAGGAAATACCGGTTCAGGAAGAAAAAAGTAAGGCTTCTGCCAGAAAAAGGGACGGCAGGAAGTCTGAAAATAAAAATCCCGAAAAGAAAAATACTGAAAAGAAAAAAGGCACGTATTACGTGAAAAAAAGTATTAAGTCGGTGATGCCGCACGGGATAGTAACACTGATTTCAGGCAGACGTAAGGAGGAGTAATAATTAATATGAAGGTATTAACAGTATTAGTTCCGACATATAACGTTGAAAAATATCTCAGAAGATGTCTTGATTCGTTATTGTTACCGGAAGTTTTGGAAGAGATAGAAGTACTGGTTGTGAATGACGGAAGTAAAGATGGCTCGGCTGACATCGCAAGAGCTTATGAAAAAAAATATCCGCAGACAGTTGTCTTTGTAGATAAAGAAAATGGCGGACATGGTTCTACGATCAATGTCGGAATCGAGAAAGCACAGGGAACTTATTTCAAAGTGCTGGACAGTGATGACTGGGTCAATATCGGGGATTTTATCGAATTTGTAAAGCGTTTAAAAGAAGAGACGGCAGATGCTGTGATCTGTGACTACAGAAAAGAGCATGTATACAATGGTAAATCTGAATATTTTGAATATAAAGATCTGGAGGACGGAAAAGAATATAATCTCAATGAGATTGATCTGGATATACTTCACGGAGAATATTTTATGATGGCAACGACGACCTACCGTACAGAAGTTCTGCGTGCATCCGGACTTAAAATGCTTGAAAAGACTTTTTATGTAGATATGCAGTACAATATTGTGCCGATCACAAAAGTCGATACATTTGCTTATTATCATCTGGATATTTACCGCTATTTTATCGGTCGTAAAGATCAGAGTATGAATATGGACAATTTCGTAAGAAATCAGGAACACCATAAGCGGATGATCAAATGGCTGATTGAGTATTATACCGGAATTGAAAAGGAGCTGACTCCAAATAAGAGAGAGTACATTGAGATCATTCTGACTTATACATTGAATACACATTATTCAATTTATTGCGAATACGATAAGGATCATAAGCGGGCATATAATGAAATCTGCGAGTTTGATGCTTATCTGAAAAAGACAAATAAAAGGCTCTATGACCGTCTGAACTGTATGGCTTATGTAAGATATAACCGTGAGACTCAGTTTAAATTTGTAAAAGTAGACGGGTCAAAATGGCACAAAGTGATGGTATTAGCAAGAAAAGTGAAAGGAAGATTCGCACGATGAAAAGAATATTAGTAATTAGTTGGTATTTTCCACCGATCAATTCTTCAGAGGGGCTTGTAACTTATAAGTTATTGAAAAATTCCAAATATCAGTATGATGTATGTATGCAGGACAGTAATGATTCCTGGTCTTATGGAAAGAACGAGCAGCTTCCTGAGTGCGGGAATGTCAGGAAGATCTGTCTTCAGGGCGAGTCGCTGGAAGCATGGAAGAGTGCTGCGGTTGAATATTTCAGAAAGCATCAGAATGAATATGATATTGTTATGACGCGTTCCATGCCGCCTGAGTCGCATGAGATCGGACTTGAGATCAAGAAAATGAAACCGGGGATCACCTGGATCGCATCGTTTGGAGATCCGATTGCCAATAATCCGTTTGTGCTGAAAGGAATGCAGACAATGTCTCCGTATTCTTTACAGATGCGGTATATAAGAAAGATGGGAATCCGGGAAATGATCTCTCCGGTCAGAGAAATGAAAAATATGATCTGGAAGCACAGACAGAAAGCTCCGCTTCAGGCACTGGAAAAGGAAAGAACACTGGAACGCAATATTCTCTCCAATTGCGATAAGATCATTTTCAATAATCCATATCAGAAAAAGTATATGCTCAGTTCCTGTGGAAAAGAGATCGCAAAGAAGGCAGTTGTACTTCCACATAGTTTTGATGCGGAACTGTATGATGCATCAATTGCACCGAAGAGCAGTGATAAGATCCAGATGGTTTATATCGGACATCTGGATGCAACCAGAACTCCAAGATTGTTTTTGAAGGGAATCGCAGCACTGAAAAAAGAACATCCGGATCTCGCAGAACATCTGGAAGTACTGTTCTATGGACATATGGCACCAAATGATAAAGTTTATCTTGTTGATCATGAACTGCTTGATGTAGTGAAGATTAAAAAGCCGGTGGATTATAAGACAAGTCTTTCTATCATGAGAAACAGTGACTGGCTGCTGCATGTAGATGCGAACCTGCATGGAATCCTGGATGAGAATATCTTTTTTGCCGCAAAGCTTGCGGATTATATCGGAGCAAACCGCCCGATCTTTGGAATGACGATGTTTGAAGGAGCAGGAGCTGATGTTGTACGGGCAGTAAATGGATTAACAGTATCTTATTCTGTAGATGAGATCAAGAACTATCTGTATCTGATCGCCTATGAAAATTATACAGTGGAAGTAGATCAGGATGGAATGAACCAGTTTAATGCAGCTGAGGTTGCAAAGAAATTTGATGCAATGGTAGAGAAACTGGACAGATAAAAGAAAAGAGAGGAAAGAAAAATGGGCAAGATAAAAGTCATGACGGTTTTTGGAACCAGACCAGAGGCAATTAAAATGGCTCCACTTGTAAAAGAATTAAAATCCAGACCGGAGATCGAGCAGATCACCTGTGTTACTGCACAGCACCGTCAGATGCTGGATCAGGTGCTGGAGACATTCCATATTGTGCCGGAATACGATCTGGATATTATGAAGCAGGGGCAGACATTGAATGAGGTCGTACAGAGAGTACTTGGAAGTATCGGAGAAGTGCTGGAGAAAGAAAGACCGGATATCGTACTTGTACATGGAGATACAACAACTACATTTGCCGGTGCACTGGCAGCCTATCACAGTCAGATCGCAATCGGTCATGTAGAGGCAGGTCTCAGAACCTGGAACAAATATTCACCATTCCCAGAGGAGATGAACCGTCAGATGGTAGGTTGTCTTGCGGATATGCATTTTGCTCCGACAGAGGTAAGTGCCACAAATCTCCGTAATGAAGGGAAAAAGGAAGACAACATCTACATTACAGGAAATACAGCGATCGATGCCATGGCAACGACGGTCGATGAAAATTATGAAAATCCAATCTTCGACTGGATCGGAGATGACCGGATGATCCTTCTGACTGCACATAGAAGAGAAAATCTCGGTGAACCAATGTACCATATTTTCAGAGCAATTAAAAGAATCGTAGATGAATTTGCAGATGTGAAAGTTGTATATCCGATCCATATGAATCCGAAGGTACGTCAGATCGCAAAGGAAGTTTTTGATGACTGCGACAGAGTTCGACTGATCGAACCACTGGAAGTATTTGATTTCCATAATTTCCAGAATAAGAGTTATCTGATCATGACAGACAGCGGTGGGATCCAGGAGGAGGCTCCATCCCTTGGAAAACCGGTACTTGTCCTGCGTGATACGACGGAAAGACCAGAAGGAATTAAAGCCGGTACACTGAAACTGACAGGAACAGATGAGGAAGTTATTTATAATGAGACGAAAAAGCTTCTCAGTGATAAAGAGGCATATAATGCAATGAGCCATGCAAGCAATCCGTATGGAGACGGTCATGCAAGTGAAAGAATTGCAGATGCGATCATTGAGAAGTTTAAAGACAGATTATAAAGGAGCAGCCCTATGGAAAGAAATGTGAAATATCTGATCATCGGAGCAGGAATATCAGGACTTACGTTTGCAAATTATGCGGATGGGGATTATCTGATCGTAGAGAAGGAAGATGAAGTCGGTGGATATTGCCGCACGATCAAAGAAAAAGATTATGTATGGGATTATGCCGGACACTTTTTCCATTTCAGTACAGATGAGTTTAAAAAGCGGTTTATCGACAGTGTGGATGAGGATGAGATCATCTATAAGGATAAAAATACTAAGATTATTTATAAGGACGGTCTGGTAGATTATCCGTTCCAGACCAATATCCATCAGCTGGAAAAAAATGAGTTTATCGATTGCCTGTATGATCTTTTCCATAAAGAGGAAAAAGAGGAGTATGATAATTTCCTGGATATGCTGTACGGGAAGTTTGGAAAATCGATCGTTGAGAAATTCCTGAAGCCATATAATGAAAAGCTGTATGCGGTTGATCTGACCACTCTGGATAAAGATGCAATGGGAAGATTTTTTCCCTATGCGGATATTCCGGCGATCATTGACAATATGAAGGCGAACAAGGACAGTACTTCTTACAATAACTCTTTCTTGTATCCACGTTCAGGAGCAGGATCTTTTATCCAGATCCTGTATGATGCGCTGGATAAGGAAAAAGTACTGTTGAATCATGTGGTCGATAAGATTGACAGAGCGAACAAAAAGGTGATCCTGAATGATGGATCAGAGATTTCTTATGAATTTCTGATCAATACGTCACCACTGAACCGATTCCTTTCTTTATTTGATGAAGAAAAGCTGCATGAGCTTCAGTCCAGACTTTCTTACAATAAAGTACTGGTGTTCAATCTTGGATTTAATAAAAAATCGAAGTATACGAAAGAACACTGGTTCTATATCCCGGATAAAAAGATCAATTTTTACCGGATCGGATTTTATGATAATATTCTGGATGCGGACAAGCTCAGTATGTATATTGAGATCGGATACAGCAAAGATGCAGTTGTAACGCAGGAAATGATCGATGAGCAGTTAAGACTGACACTTGAGAATCTCCTGAAGCTGGGAATTATTGACGAAGAGACAAAATTAGAAGCACATTCCACCATTTTAATGGATCCGGCTTATGTGCATATTAATTCAGAGACAGACGCTCAGATCACAGAGCTGAAGAAAGATCTGGCAGATGAAAATATTTATACGATCGGAAGATATGGTGCATGGACTTATTGTTCCATGGAAGATTCTATGATCGCTGCTAAAAATCTTGCTGAAAAATTAAAAGATAATTAGTCAGACTGTAAAGGGGAGAAAATGAAAGTTTTCTCCTCTTTCGTGCGTTTAAAATAAAAAAGCGTAGAAAATACAGGACATGGAAAAAGATAGTAAATTTTTCTTTTTTTACTGGTCAGAAAAAGAATTTATTGGTACAATGTTGTCATGAGATTTTCAGAAAAGGAAAGGATGGAAGGGACATTATGAAAAAGAAATGGCTGACAGCCCTGGGGCTGACATTTGTTCTCTCCCTGTCTGGGATGGTGACTTCTTATGCGATGGATAATTCAGCAGATGATGTGGCAGAAAGCTTTGTGGAAGAGAAGAATGCAGAGACGGAAAGTGCAGCAGCTATACAGCAGGAAAATGAACATGAGGCAGACGTAACGGATTCAGAGAAAAGTACAGAAGACGTGATAGATCCAGAGGAAAGTTCAGAAAATAGCGGAATAACGGAAGAGAAAAATGGCTGGGTGGAAGAGTCCGATGGAATCCACTATTATCAGGAGGGTAAGGATTTAAGAAATGCCGGATACAGTCTGGATGGTTACTGGTACTATTTTGATGCTGATGGTGTGATGATGCAGAATAGTTTCAGGCAAAAGAACGGACAGAGCTTCTACTATGACGGGGAAGGACATCTCGTACTGAACGAGGAGTTGGACATCAATGGAAAGCACTATAAATTTACCGAAAGTGGTGCAGCTTATACAGGCTTGTATACAGACGGCACAGATACATATTATTATCAGGCAGACGGCAGCCGGGCAGAAGATGCAGGAATGCAGCTGAATGGCTACTGGTGTTATTTCCAGAAAGATGGAAAGCTGTTAAGCTCAGGCTGGAGAGAGAAGGCAGGCAATTATTACTATTATGATGAAGCAGCTCATTTAGTAACGAACCGTGGAATTGAGCTGGACGGTCACTGGTATTATGTCGATGGAAGCGGAAGAAGATATACGGCTCAGTTCCGTCAGAAGAACAATATGCAGTATTATTATGATGAAAATGGATATCTGGTGACAAATTGTGAACTGGATATCAATGGAAAGCATTATAAATTTACAGGAAGCGGTGCAGTTTATACAGGATGGTATGTTGGGGAGGACGGACTGTATTATTATGACCAGCAGGGATTCTGCCTGACAGATACAGGGAAAAAGCTGAGTGGTTACTGGTACTATTTCCAGAAAGATGGAAAGATGTTACGTGAAGACTGGAGAGAAAAAGATGGCAGCCGCTATTATTATAATGGTCAGGGTCATCTGCTTCTCAATACTGGTATGGAACTCGATGGCTGCTGGTATTATCTGGATGGAAATGGCAGACGTTATGAATCTCAGTTCCGCCAGAAGGGTGCTGACTGGTATTATTATGACGAGGACGGTCACCTGGTGATGAACCAGGATATGAAGATTGGCAAATATCGTTATATTTTCCAGAGCAACGGAGCAGCATACCGGGGACTGAAGACCGAGAATGGAAAAGTGATCGGTTTTACTCCATTAGGCCGACAGGCATTTGATGATGGTGTAAAAGATGGAAGTGATTGGTATTATTTTGATGCTGCAGGTGATATGAAGAAAGATTACTGGCGGGCAAAAGCTGATGGAAAGTACTATTATCAGGCTGATGGAAAGCTTGCCAGAAATAAAGGCTTAAAGATCGGTGGAAACTGGTATTATCTCACGGACAGTGGAAAGATGTATACAGGCTGGAGAAATAAGGATGGTTATCGTTACTATTACAACAGCTATGGACATTTGGTTACAAACGGTACGGCAACGATCAATGGAGTGACATATAGATTTGATAGTTATGGCAGGCTGATGAACAGTCCAAGACGTATCTCTGTATTTTCTACCATTTCAACCAATAATTATAATGGTACATATAATATGTCAAAAGCATTGCTTTCCTTTAACCAGGTTACGATCCAACCGGGACAGACGCTCTCCTTCTTTGACGTAGCAGGACCATGTGGAAAGGCACAGGGTTACCTTCCGGGTGGAGTTGTAGGTGGAGTAGGTTATGGAGGCGGAATCTGTCAGGCAAGTACAACGCTGTACGGAGCGGCATTGAGAGCAGGGCTTACGATCGTGCAGAGAAGGAATCATTCTGTACCGTCTACCTATGTGCCGATCGGACAGGATGCGATGGTCAATTATGGATCGTCTGATCTGAAGATCAGAAATGATTACAATTATGCTGTGAAACTTGTAACATACGTGAGCGGAAATACACTTTATGCTGAAGTATGGGGAATCCAGTCGGACTGGTTTGATTCAGTAGACATTGTGTCATGGAAGACCGGAAGCAGAAGTGCTGTGGCATATCGTAAGTATATTAAAAACGGGCAAGTTGTAAAGACAGAGCAGCTTCCTTCCTCCTATTATTCAAGATAGGCAGAGAAAAAAGAGGAAAGAAAAAGGTATCGGAGTTGAAATTCCGATACCTTTTTGCAATCCTTATCCAGAAATCCTTTTCCTTGCTGCAGGAAAGAAAAAGATCATATAAAAGTAGAAGAAAGTCAGAGTAAATTCCCGGCCTAAAAGAGAATAATCCATTCCCAGAGAGATCAGGAAAGCAATCCAGATTCCGATATTAAGAAAAGAAAATTTCTTTTTCAGAGAGTAGATCAGGATGCTAATAAAAATTAATGTGAATAATAATCCTACCGGCAGAGAAAATCTCCACATTTCATTCAGAAATACATTGTGGCAGTTATAGACCTGGAAGGAGATTCCAGGAACAGAGAATTTGGCAGAACCAAATTCAGTTCCGATTCCCAGCGGATTTTTAAGTATCTGTCGGATTCCTTCTGACCAGATATAAGTCCGGCTGCCGAGTGACCAGATATTGCGTTCACGGCTCATACGCCAGACTACAAATGCCAGGAGGAGAACCGGTGGAATCACGAGAAGAAAATATTTTTTATTGATGGTTCTGAGCTTTGGGCGGATATAGTCAAGTGCAAGTCCCGCATAGATCAGTACAGCAGCAAAAAGAGCAGTATATGTATGGGAAATCACGATTCCAAAAAGGAAAAAAAGATTGGAAACCGGGAAAAACCATTTATTCTTAAAATGCTTCCGATAGATCACGCTGAAAGCAATAAAGAGGAGAAGAACAAAGCAGTACTGGCTCTTATGGTAATAAATCCAACTGAAACGGGTCTCGTAATAATTCGGATCTTTTGCCACCGGGATGACCATGCCGTTTATGAAAGAAACGGAAGTGTATCCCAGATAGTATACGATAATACCAAGAATCGTTGTTACAACCTGCAAAACCAGCAGCACAGAAACTGTCATAGGTTCTTTCTGGAAGAAAGCTGATCCACGGATCAGAAGTACCATAAAAAATAAGACTGCCAGTGAAACGTTGAACTGTTCCCATAACCACCGCGAATGTGTGAAGTTTATATACAGAGAAAAAAGGTTATACAGGACTAAAAGTACCAAAATCCAGCAGCAGAACCATCGGTCAGAAGGGTCAGTCAGACGGATCGGGCGGTGATAAGCAAGAACTGTCCAGAGGATCAGTAAGCCGGCAAAAAGACCTGTAAAGGTAAATTCTGTATAGTAAGGGCTGTCAAAGCTGACATACTGCATTGGATAAAATAATGCGGTCAGAAAAAAATAACCATATAGAAGGAATGATATTTTATTTTTGGATTGTGGTTTCATATAAAGATCTCCTTTGATTAATCTGTTTTTCAGTTTAATATATTTGTCATAATTCGTCAAATTTTCTTAAAAAATTCTTATTTTATATCACTGAACAGGTTTACATGGGCTGAATTGTTGAAAAAAAGGGAATTATATACTATAATCAAAACTATATGATTATGAATTGATTGGAGCAAAGATAGATGAAGCAACAAAATAAACTGGATCCGTATAAACGTCTGATCCGATTCCTGACTGTGATGGTTCTTGTACTTGTGTTGACGGGAATGTTCATTGTTGTCTGGAAAAGATATCATAACTGGGGAATTGTATTTCCGTTTTATCATAAAGGATATTGGCTGATGGGGGCTTTTTACGCTTTCTTTTACTTTATCTTTATGTATCTTATGGGAGGAATGAATGTAGGTTCTCTGCGAATGAGTAATCTGTGCCTTTCCCACGGGCTGGCAGCTATCGCAGCAAATGTATGTATTTACCTGGAGACAGTGCTGCTTTCAGCAAGATTTGTAAGTGTCCTGCCGTTGACCTGTCTGACCTGTGTGGATATGCTGGTGATCCTGTTGTGGGTGATTTTTTCGGCAAAGTTGTTCAGGCGTCTGTTTCCGGCAAGGGTTGTGCTTTTACTGTATCAGGAGTATGACCCGATGCCGTTCCGCAGGAAGGTGCGGATGAGAAGTGACCGGTATATCATTAAAGAATCGTTTAATGTGGATGAGGAGTGGGACATGGTCGTAAAGAAGATTGATGATTATGATACTGTTTTTCTCTGCGATATTCATGCACCACTTCGCAACCGGCTTTTAAAATACTGTTATGCACATGGGATCAGAACGTATATCACACCAAAGATTTCTGATATCATTATCAGAAGCTCGGAAAATAACCATATGTTTGACACACCGCTATTACTGGCAAAAAATGAAGGACTGACGTTTGACCAGCGGCTGGCAAAGAGAGTACTGGATCTGGTTGTATCGGTTATTGCACTGGTCATTACTTCACCGGTCATGCTGGTGATCGCGATTGCGATCAAGGCATATGATGGCGGTTCGGTATTTTTTGTCCAGGATCGTTGTACGATCAACGGAAAGGTATTTAAGATCCATAAGTTCAGAAGTATGATCGAAAATGCGGAAAAGGACGGAGAAGTGATCCCGGCGACAGATGATGATGCAAGGATTACTCCGGTTGGAAAGATAATCCGCAAGACGAGGCTGGATGAACTTCCTCAGTTCTTTGATATCCTGATCGGAAATATGAGCGTGGTCGGGCCAAGACCGGAACGTGTGGAACATGTAGAAAAGTATGTGGAGGAAGTACCGGAATTTACCTACAGAATGAGGGTGAAGGGTGGATTGACAGGGTATGCACAGATTTATGGAAAATATAATACTTCAGCTTATGATAAGCTGAAGCTGGATCTGATGTATATCCAGAATTATTCAATCCTGCTGGATCTGCGGCTGATCCTGATGACGGTAAAGATCATGTTTATCAAGGACAGTACAGAAGGGTTTGAGGAGATAAAGCTTTCAGAGAAAAAAGACTGAGAGATCGGAGAGGATGTTTTATCGTTTCTGGTCATAAAGAACAGGATACAGGAGTTTGATGTGAAAGAGTATTATAAGAAGATCTATAAGGATTCAAAAGCGGAGTTTATGAAAAAGCTGGAAGGGGAGATTGAGGCAGGAAAAAAGCAGTGCGTGGTGACTGCCAATCCTGAAATCTTTATGCTTGCCGATCGGATGAAAGATGTAAGAGGACTGCTGATGGCGGAGGATACGACGATCGTTGCAGATGGGATCGGAATCCTCATAGGTGGGAAAAAGCTGGGATTCCGTATAAAGGAAAGGATTCCGGGGGTTGAGATCTGCAGTGATCTTTTTGAATGGGCAGATAAAAACCGGAAAAGCCTGTTCCTTTTTGGAGCGAAGCCAGAGGTTGTAGAGACGCTGGCCAAAAAGATCGAAAGAGAATATCCGGGGATTTCTTTATGCGGATATGAAAATGGATATGTGAGAGATAAGGATGCGGTTCTTGAGCAGATCGCAGAGAAAGAGCCGGATATTTCACTGATTGCATTGGGAGCTCCATTACAGGAACTCCTGATCCGCAGGCATATGGCGTCTTTTAAAAAAGGCGTACTGATCGGCGTCGGCGGAAGTTTTGACGTACTGAGCGGAATGAAAAAGAGAGCTCCGAAATTCTTTGTAAAATGCAATCTGGAATGGTTATACAGGATCGCAACAGAACCAAAGCGGCTGAAACGGTTCTGGAATAATAATATAAAATTTTTGTTTGTTCTGAGAAAGGAAAGCCATGAGTGAACTGATCGGAAAAATTAAAGAAAAAGGTATCAGGCAGAGTGTCCGCATGATTTCTGTAAAGATGAAAAAGCAGGAGAAGTGGGACGTAAAAAATCTTCGTGGGAAAAGAAAGAATGCGATCGATAAATTATTGAGCCGGGACTTTGATACAGTAATTATTTTTGAGAACCATTTTGGGTTTTACAATATTATGCTTCAGCGTCCCCAGCATCTGACAAGAAAGCTGTCAGATGAGAGAACGCTGGTCTTATACAATTCTTATTATGATGTGGACTATAAAAATCCATCCAGGATCACCCGTGCAGCCGGAAATTGTTTTGTACTGGATCTGTATTATTACCGGAATGAGATTCTCAGACAGTTGCGTCAGAAAAGGGCAGACAGGTATCTGATGGTCTATTCTACCGATACAGTTCCAATGAGCCGGATCCGTCAGTATCAGGAAGAAGGATTCAAAATTTTATATGAGTATGTGGATGATATAAATCCTGACCTGATCGCACCGGGCAGACTGGATATGATCCTTGAAAGACATGAGTCTCTTATAAAAGATCCTGCGACTTATGTGATTGCAACGGCAACCCGTTTATATGAAAATGTCAGAAAGATCAATCCGGCTGTGAAGACAGCATTGATCTCAAATGGTGCAGAGTGTGAAAAATTTCCACCGGATCAGAAGACAGAAGAGAAAGAATACCTGTCCTGGCTCAGGTCGGATTCTGTGAAAGCAGGCTATTACGGGGCAATGGCAAGCTGGGTGGACTATGATCTGTTGAAGGCACTGGCAGACCATCCCCAAATACAGATCATCCTGATTGGGATCGAACACGATGCGAGTCTGCAGGAGAGTGGCATTTTAGAATATAAAAATGTCAGATTTCTCGGAAAGAGACCATATGAAGAGCTTGCCGGTTATGCACATTTTTTTGATGTATGTATGATCCCATTTGTTGTGAATGATATTACGGAATCCACCTCTCCGGTGAAGTTATTTGAGTATATGGCTATGGGGAAACCGGTTGTTGCAACACCACTGCCGGAGTGCAAAAAGTATGAACTGGTAAAGATCGCTGATACAAAAGAAGATTTTGTGGAGGATGTTCTTAAACTGGCAGAAAAAGGAAAGTTAGAAGATTTCCAAAGCAGGCTGATGGAGTGTGCCAGAGCGAATGACTGGAAAGCAAAAGCAGCAGAGCTGAAAGATTTTATTAAAGAAGGCAGAATGCCGGACAGTATGAAAAAGGAGCTGAAAAATGAAAGATAAGCTGAGCAAGGTGAAAAATCTTGTAAAAAAATATGGACTGACCGGAACAATAAAAAAAATGACCGGATATATTTATTCCAATTATATTGTGCGGATTTCGATAAAAGAGAAGATCTATGTGGCATTGAATAAAAAGGAGATCCGAAAGCGATTGAAGCGGATGCTGGAGAGAGAAGACTATGACCGCATTGTGGTATGGAGAAGCTCTTTTGGATGGGATGTGCCTCTGTATCAGAGACCGCAGCATATTTTTACTAATTTTGCAAAGCAGAGAACGCTGGTGCTGTATGAAGTGACAAGATTTACAGATGATGTAAAAAGGATCAAAAGGCAGTCAGAAAATCTTTACCTTGTCAATTTTATGAATAAGGCATTTGCCAACTATATTTTTGAAGCCATTGAGCAGCAGGAAAAACCAAGATATGTTCAGTTCTATTCAACAGACTGGACACTGACCAAAGGGCAGATCGAGGATTATGAGCGACGTGGATATAAGGTTGTATATGAATATATTGATGATCTGAATCCTCATCTTGCCGGAACGGATGAATTGCCGGTCAATGTCAGAGAAAAGTATGAAAAGACCATGAAGGAGAAAGATTCGATCGTGGTTGTTACAGCAGATGCACTGCAAAGGGATGTCCTGTCAAAAAGAGGGAATGGTCATTTGGTGTTTTCCTGTAACGGTGTGGATTATAACCATTTCCATAATGAAATTGATCCGGACTTTAAGTTTGAAAAGGAATTTGCAGAGATTCTTGAAAAGAGACAGCCGATGATCGGATATTACGGAGCATTGGCAAAGTGGTTTGATTATCAGCTTGTTAAAGAACTTGCAGAGACAGGAAAGTATCAGATTGTACTGTTTGGAATTAAATATGATGATTCTTATGAAAAGGCGGGGCTTGACAGACAGGAGAATGTCCATTTCCTGGGTTCAAGGGATTATCATGTATTGCAGAATTATGCTGCAAAGATTGATGTACTGACAATCCCGTTTTTGATCAATGAGATCACAAAAGCAACTTCTCCGGTTAAATTGTTTGAATATATGGCATTGAATAAGCCGATCGTCACAACTGACATGGATGAGTGCAGAAAGTATCAGTCAGTCCTGATCGGGCATGACCATAAGGAATTTGAAGCAAAACTGGATGAGGCATTGGAAAAAAGGTCAGATAAAGCATATATAGAACTGTTAGACAAGGAAGCATTGGAGAATACATGGGAAGAAAAGGCAAAAGCAATCATAGAAGAAATGAAGCGGTGCGAAGAAGCAGACGGGAACCGGTAAGTAGACAGCCGCAGATGCAGACTTCAGGCAGAAAGCGGAGGCATAGAAGAAGATCCAGAAGACTTCAGCGGAGAAAAAAGATTTTTGGAATTGTGGTGCTGTTGATCCTTGCAGCGGGGATTGCAGGAATTTTTCTATGGAAAAGAAGTCATACTGCGGAAGATACCCGGGTATCTGAAGATCAGAATGGATCAAAGGATATGAAAAAGAAAGATGCTCAGAGTGGAACATCCGATTATACGATAGAACTTCAGGGCGACAGTGAAGTAACGATCAAGCTTGGAGATCCGTATGAGGATGCCGGTGCAGTTGTTAAAGACCGGAAAGGAAATACGACAGAGATCAGCGTCAGTCTGGAGGCATATGATTTGAATACGGCGGGAGAACATCAGCTGATCTATAAGGCGACAGATCCCAAAGGAAAAGAAATATCAGCACAGAGAACCGTTACAGTGACTCCGAATAAAGAATATGGAGCAAAAGGTCTTCCGATTTGTATGTATCATTATGTATATGATGCCAACAGTGTTCCGGAGAATCTGAATTCTAACTATATAGAAGTGGGAACGCTGGAAGAAGAATTGAAATATCTGCATGAAAATGACTATTATTTTCCAACCTGGAAAGAAGTGAGGGAATATCTGAACGGAGAGAGGATCCTTCCGGATAAAAGCATTGTACTTTCCTTTGATGACGGTCCGCTGTATATAGAACTGGCGATCCCTTTATTTGAAAAGTATCAGACACCTGCAACCTCTTTCGTGATCACCAGTTATTATAATGATAAAAGTATGTTAGATCCTTATCGGAATAATCAGTATCTGACACTGGAGTCACATACAGATAATATGCACCGTGGTGGTGGAACTTACGGACACGGAGGTATTTTCCCGGCTTTATCGAAAGAGGAAGCTCTGGCAGATTTGAAGAAATCCATTGAGTATTGCGGAAATGGAGATGCACTTGCATATCCGTTCGGGGATTATACGGCAGAGTGTGAACAGACGGCAGAAGAGGCTGGATTTTTATGTGCAGTTACGACAGAACCGGGCAAATGTTATCCGGGAGATGATCCCTATGCTCTGACGAGAGTACGAATGTTAGGAAGTCAGTCATTAGATCAGTTTATTTCAGAGATCAACTAAAGAGGAATAAAGAGAGGTGCTTCTTATGGGCAGAGAAGTGAGAAGACGCGGTAGAAGGCGTGCGGCGGAAGAAAAAGGAAAAAATAAGAACTGGTTTATGAAGTTGAAAATGTGGCAGAGGGTCCTGCTTTGTACTGTGGGAGTGCTGATCTGTATTTTTGCTGCGGCAGCGATTTATATCGCAGCAAAGTGGGGAAAGATCCAGACGCAGGATATTGAGGCAGAAGATCTGATTATCAATCAGGAAGTTCAGGAGAAGAACGGGGAGATCGATCTGGGAAAAGGTTATACCAATATCGCCCTTTTCGGTGTGGATTCCCGGGATGGGAATCTTGGCAAGGGAAACCGTACGGACTGTATTATCGTAGCCAGTCTGAATAATGAGACGAAGGAAGTAAAGATGATATCGGTTTACCGGGATACTCTGCTGGATCTTTCTGACGGAACTCTTCAGAAGTGTAATGCTGCTTACAGTTATGGAGGACCGACGCAGGCTGTTAATATGCTGAATATGAATCTGGATCTCGATATCCAGAAATATGTGACCGTAGATTTCGGTGCCATTGCAGATGCGATCGATTTGCTGGGTGGAGTGGAGATCGAGATCAAAGAGGAAGAAATCCAGTATCTTAACAAGTTTGTTCAGGAAACTGCAGATTCTGCAGGGAAAGAGGCACACCGGGTAGAAACTGCCGGACTTCAGTTATTAGACGGAGTTCAGGCAACGACTTATGCAAGAATCCGGTCGACAGCCGGTGGTGACTTTACCAGAACAGAGCGGCAGCGTCTGGTTATTGAAAAAATCGTAGAAAAGGCAAAAAATGCGGATCTTATGACTTTGAATTCGATCATCGACAAGGTATTTCCACAGGTTGCAACCAATTTTACACTTTCGGATATTCTTTATTATGCCCAGGCTTATACGGAGTATCAATTAACCGGTAATATGGGATTCCCACAGGATAAGTCAACAGATACGATATCAGGACTTGGAAGTATTGTGATCCCTGAAGATCTGGCATCGAATGTATCTGCACTTCATCAATTCCTATATGGGGTAAATGATTATAGTCCGTCTTCTAAAGTGAACAGTATCAGTGAAAAAATTGTTGCGAGGGTTGGTGCAGGTGGAAATGCACAGGATTCAGGAGATTCATTGGAAAAAAATGATTCATCATCTGCAGGAAGGACGCAGGATCGGATCTATAATGAACCGCAGCCATCAGTTCCTGATGACGATGAGCCGGCAGTACCGGATCAACCGTCAGATAATGGAAATAGTGGAACTGATCCGGGAACAGACAGTGGAACCGGTGATGGAAATCCAGGAGCAGATACCGGTGAAACCGATTCGGGAGACAGCAGTGGAACTGGTGAAAATGGTGGACAATTATAGAAAAAACGTGTATTATAAAAAATAATGACTTAAATCTAATATGAACAAAGGGGTAGTTACATGAAGATGATGAAAAAAGCAGCAGCGATGATTTTATCGGTCTGCCTTACAGTACCAATGTTTGGCACAATTGTCAGTGCTGCACAGGGACAATTGATGTTCTCAGATCCGGAGACAAAGGTAGGAGCAACGGTAGATGTAAGTTTGGTTGTAAAGACCGGAGGAGATGCAATCGGAGATGCAGATATCACAATGAGTTATGATACATCGGCACTTGAATTTGTCAGTGGTGATGGTGTTCAGGCAGATGGCTCAGGAAATCTGACTTACTCAGGCAGTGGAACAGGTTCTGAGAATGAACTGCGTACGACACTTCAGTTTAAAGCACTGAAGGCCGGAGATACAACGATCAGTGTTCAAAGCTCCAAAGCATATCTTTACAATGATGAGACACTGACACTGGCAGAAGGTTCTTCTGCAGTAAAGGTAGCAGCAGGCGATGATGGAAGTACAGAGATTACGACAACTGCGGCAGAGGGAGGAACTCCTGTTGCCGGAGAGACAACCAATATCACAGTTTCAGTAAACGGGACAGATTATCTCTTCTCAGAGGCATTTACTGCAGCAGATCTTCCAGAGGGATATACAGAAACAAAGCTTACCTTCAATGGCGAAGAAAGAAAATTTGCGAAGAATGGTGCAGGTGTATGTATCGGATATCTTGTAGATTCTGCGGGAACAGGAAAGTTTTTCCTTTATAATGAAGAGGATGCTACATTTTTACCCTATACGGAGATTCAGATTTCAGACAGTACCTCGATTATTCTTCTGAGTGATACAGGAGATGTATCCCTTCCGTCTTCTTATCAGCAGGGAGAACTGACAGTTGGAGACCAGAGTTATCCTTACTGGGCTGATCCGGAGAATGACCGGTATGATTTGATGTATGCTTTAAATACAAGAACCGGAGAAAAAGGATTTTATCAGTATGATTCATCAGATGGAACTTATCAGGCGGTTGAGGCACCGGCAGAGCAGGTAAAGGAGAAGACGAATGAGTCAGCTCTTTCTAAAATAGGAAACTTTATTGCGGATCATACTTTATTTGTCCTGATCGCGTCAGGAGCATTTGTTCTGATTCTTCTGATCCTCATGATTATTTTTGCAATTAAGCTTGTTCACAGAAATCAGGAACTGGATGATCTTTATGATGAGTACGATATCCCGTTTGAAGAGGAAGAAGAAAAGCCGGCAAAGAAGAAAAAATCCCGCAAGGCAGAGAAAGAACCGGACGATGAATACGACGATGAGTATGACGATGAGTACGACGATGAGTATGACGATGAATACGATGATGAGTATGAAGACGAATACGAAGATGAGTATGACGATGAATACGATGATGAGTATGAGGACGAATACGACGATGAGTATGACGATGAGTACGACGATGAGTATGACGATGAATACAACGGATATGACAACAGTGAGATAGAAGAAGATGAGAAGGCAGATTCTTTAAAAGGAGATACAAGAAATTTTAAGAGACCGCGAAGAGGCAGAAAATCCCCGGAATATGATGTGGATTTTGTAGATCTGTAATGAAAAGAGAGGCAGGCATATTATGAAAGTGATCATAATGTGCCTGCTTTCAACATTTGTTAATCAAATGAACACACTTTCATCACAATCCTTTATTACTATATAACCATAAAAGAAATACAAAATAAATATAAGAGAAAGCGGGTATGAATCATGGATAATCAGTATAGTTATTATAATCCAAATGAGACAGAAGGAAATACATCAAACGGTACAGCATTTTATAATAATGGACAGGGTGATGATGGGAAGACACCAAAGAAGAAAAAAGAGCATAAGAAAATGCCGAAGGCTGTTGCAGTAACCGGACTGGCATTGATGTTCGGAGTTGTATCAAGTGCTACCTTCCTTACTACTAATTATGTGGGAACGAAAGTACTGAAACTCGGAACAACTCAGAAAAGTACCAGTACTACATCGACCAGTGCAGTTACCAGCAATGCATCACTGACGAAGACATCCAGTGTGGTTACATCAGATGTATCCAGTGTAGTGGAAAATGTAATGCCATCCATCGTTTCTATTACGAATATGAGTGTACAGGAAGTTCAGAACTTTTTCGGAGGAACTTCCAAGCAGGAAAGCGAAAGTGCCGGTACAGGAATCATCATTTCACAGAATGATTCAGAATTGCTGGTTGTGACAAATAACCATGTAGTTGCCGGAAGCAATACACTGACAGTTACTTTTGCAGATGGCAACAGTGTTGAAGCAAATATCAAAGGAACAGATTCAGAATATGATGTTGCTGTAGTTGCGGTTCCGCTGGATTCCATTTCTGAAGATACGAAGAAGGCTATCTCAGTTGCAACGCTTGGTGATTCTACAGAGCTGAAAGTGGGAGAACCGGCAATCGCAATCGGAAATGCACTGGGTTATGGACAGTCTGTTACAACAGGAGTTATCAGTGCCCTGAACCGTTCAGTATCAGAGACAAATGAGACAACCGGAGAGACGACAGAGAGCAGTGTAAAACTGATCCAGACAGATGCAGCAATTAACCCTGGCAATAGTGGCGGAGCTCTTGTCAATGCCAGTGGTGAAGTAGTTGGAATTAATTCATCCAAGCTGGTGGGAGATTCGGTTGAAGGTGTCGGATATGCGATCCCGATCAGTGATGTATCAGATCTGATCGAGAACCTGATGAATCAGGAGACAAAGACCAAAGTTGCCGAAGCAGATCAGGGAGCAATCGGAATCAAGGGAATGAGCGTTTCTACAGAGTATTCCCAGCAGTTGAATATGCCAGAAGGTGTATATGTATCAGAAGTTACTAAAGGTGGCGGAGCAGAAAAAGCAGGCATGACAAGAGGATGCATCATTACAGAAATCAACGGAACAACGGTTTCAAGCATGGATAATCTTCAGGAACAACTGCAGTATTATGCAAAAGGTGATGAAGTAGAGCTTACGATCCAGGTACCACAGAGCAATGGAGAGTATCAGGAGCAGAGTGTGAATGTTACTTTAGGAGCAAAGCAGACAAGTAAATAAAAAGCATAAAAGCTGAGTTTGTGTTATAAGATGCAAAGAGGCTGACACTTTTACGAGGAAGAATCGCAGAGTGTCATCCTCTTTTTCTTATCAGTGCCGGACAGAATTACCGGTCAAATTCAGGATTGACAGCATAAAAATTCTTACTGTCCAGTTTTTCCTGAACAATGCGGAGACTTTCACCGAATCTTTGGTAATGTACGATCTCTCGTTCCCTTAAGAAACGGATCGGATCACAGACTTCAGGATCTTTGATCAGCCGGAGAATATTATCATAGGTAGTGCGTGCTTTCTGTTCAGCACTGAGATCTTCATGGAGATCGGTGATCGGATCCCCTTTTGACTGGAATGTTGTTGCACTCCAGGGGACACCTCCTGCAGACTGTGGCCAGAGAGCAAGAGTGTGATCCACATAATAGGGAGCAAATCCGGAATGTTCGATCTCCTCAGGGGAAAGATTGCGGGTCAACTGGTGGACAATCGCACAGACGATCTCAAGGTGGGCAAGCTCTTCTGTTCCGATGTCGGTCAGTATTCCGGTAACTTCTTTATATGGCATGGTATACCTTTGGGATAAATACCGCATAGATGCACCCAGTTCCCCGTCAGGACCGCCAAACTGGCTGATAATAACCTGTGCAAGACGGGGATTAGTCTGTGTGATCCTGACAGGGTACTGTAATCTTTTTTCATAATTCCACATATTCAGCAGCCTCCTTCCTGCCATGGCCATGGCTCATTGATCCAGGACCAGTAATCAGACTCACAGGCAGTTGCAGTATCGATCGTAAGCGGACCGTAGGCAGAAGCATATTCCCGTAATGCTTCATTCCGCTTTCGGCTGCATTCATTAAAAAAGAGGAGTGCATTCTGATCCCATGGATGTGTATCCAGAAATAATTTTGTGTCATCTACGGCAAAGCTGATCTCATTGATATAATTTAAAAGTTCTCTGCGATTCATTTTCTGACAGGTCACTGACATACGCCTCCTTTTCCACAAAATGACTTATCAAGTTCCCGGAAAATCGTGCCACGGTGGAATCCTTTGTTGGAATCGTAAAGATCTCTCCAACGCTGCCATGGAACATAAGCCATTGCAATCGGAAGATCTTCCAGAGGATCTTTTATACCGCAGCCACAGTCAGGTTTTGCCGGTACAGGCTGGATTTTCTGACTGACAGGATGGCTGCAGGGTTCCGGAACAGGACGGCGGCAGTTGCAACTATGTCCGGACTGACAGGAACGGTGCTGGTTTATTTGATTCTGATAAATTGGCAATGAAAAAACTCCTTTCCTGGTATCTACAGAATTATTGTATGGGATTTTAAATGAAATGTGAGAAAGAGTCCTCTTTACATTTGCATATAAATCATTTATAATGTATGAGTTGACGGGGTGTGGCTCAGTTTGGTTAGAGTGCACGGCTGGGGGCCGTGAGGTCGCAGGTTCGAATCCTGTCACCCCGAGTGCAACGGACAGGGCAGGACGGTTCAGGAAAGAGGAAGCGTTTTGCCTGAAAGACTGGAATTTAATAGAGTTATCGATGGGGATACTGTGAAACTTGAACGCTCACAGTATTTTTCAATTAAAAAGGAATTTCCCCGAACTTAGTAAAAAGAGAAATTATAAAAGGAGCGGATAGTATATGTGTGGATTTGCAGGATTTGTCGGTAATGTTGATGACAGAGAACAGGTACTTGTTAATATGATGAATACCATCATACACCGTGGACCGGACAGCGAGGGAAAATATGTAGATGAGGATGCTGCACTTGGATTCAGACGTCTGAGTATCATTGATCTTTCCTCAGTAGGCGATCAGCCTCTTTATAATGAAGACAAAAGCATGGTTCTTGTATTTAATGGAGAGATTTATAATTATCAGGAGCTGAAGAAAGAACTTCAGGAAGCGGGACATACTTTTGTATCCAATACAGATTCTGAGACATTGATCCATGGCTATGAGGAGTGGGGAGAAAGTCTGGTGGAAAGACTGCGTGGGATGTATGCCTTTGCCATCTGGGATACCAGGAAAAAGAAATTATTTGCAGCAAGGGATATTTTCGGAATCAAACCGCTGTATTATGCACAGATGAATGGAACGCTGATGTTTGCATCTGAGATCAAGGCGTTTATGGAGCATCCGAAATTTGACAAGGTATTTAATGAAGATGCACTTGGAAATTATCTCTCTTTCCAGTTTGTTCCTACGAATGAAACTTTTTTCAAAGGAGTATTCTGTCTGCAGCCGGGTCATTATTTTACTTATGAGAATGGTGAACTGAACATTACCCGTTATTTTGAACCGAATTTTACAGGGGATACAGAAAAATCTTTTGAAGAGATCGTGGATGATGTGGAAGCGGTTATGAAAGAATCGGTTGCCATGCATAAGATCAGTGATGTAGAGGTTGCCTCCTATCTGTCGAGCGGAGTGGATTCCAGTTATCTGACTTATCTCGGACAGGTGGATCGTACTTTTACAGTAGGATTTGATGAGGGAAAATACAGTGAGATCCAGGATGCAAAGGAATTTGCTGCAAGTATTAATATGAAGAATGATGCAAAAGTGATCACACCGGAAGAGTATTGGGACAGACTGTCGGATATTCAGTACTATATGGATGAGCCGGTGGCTGATCCGGCAGCGATCGCACTGTACTTTTTAAGTGAAGAGGCATCCAAAAAAGTAAAGGTTGTTCTTTCGGGAGAGGGATCGGACGAACTGTTTGGAGGGTATAATATTTACTGTGAGCCATTGGAGCATACGTCTTTTAATAAGATCCCAATGCCGATCCGTCGGTTTCTTGGAGGATTTGCAGAACGCTGTCTGCCTCGTGGAATGAAAGGAAGAGGTTTCCTGATGCGTCATGGCAAGACACTGGAAGAAAGATATTTTGCCAATGCAACAAATATTTTTACAGAGCGTGAAGCAAATAAAATCCTGAAAAATGGCTGTAAACCGGGCATTCAGAAGATTACGAAGCCTTTATACGACAGAGTGAAAGCAAAAGATCCGGTCACAAAGATGCAGTATGTAGATCTTCATTTATGGCTGGTACATGATATCCTCATGAAAGGAGACAAGATGGGAATGGCAAATTCCCTGGAAGTAAGAGTTCCGTTCCTTGATAAAAAGGTGTTGGAACTTGCCGAGACATTGCCGCTGGACTATAAGGTCCGTGCTCCGCAGACAAAAGTAGCTTTAAGAGCTGCAGCGGAAAGGAATATCCGCAGCAAGACTGCTGAGAAGAAGAAGCTCGGATTTCCGATCCCAATCCGTGTATGGCTGAAAGAGGATCGCTATTATGCACGGGTAAAAGAGATGTTTCAGACGGATGCTGCAAAGAAGTTTTTTGATACAAAGTTACTGATTAAAATGCTGGATGATCATAAAGCAGGAAAGAACAGCAATGAAAAGACGGACAACAGCCGCAAGATCTGGACAGTTTATATTTTCCTTGTGTGGTATGACAGATATTTCGGGCATGGTAAGCCGGTGCATCCTGCCATGCATACAAGATAGGACAAAAGGCAGGTCAATATGGGGAATAAAAGAAGAAATCTTGGGGATACGCAGCCGATGCGGCCGGTGAATCCGCAGAGAGCAGGAAGAGCGGAGCGGAGAACGCAGCGGGGACAGAGAGATTACCGGGAAGCGTATGAACGTGAACGGGAATACAGAAGAGCGGTATCAAGAACACCTGCACCGCAGAACCGCTCCGGACAGAGATCACGCAGCAGGCAGCAGGAAAGCAGCTTAAGTGCGATCATACAGCGGATGAGAAAAAAGAAGAAAAAAGAAGGAACGAAGTACTTTGACTATGATCTTTTACTGGTGATCATTTTCCTGATGTGTTTTGGTCTGATCATGCTGTATAGTACAAGTGCGTATACCGCACAGGTTGAGAACGGAAATGATATGTTCTATTTTACGAAGCAGGCGATCATCGGGGCAGCAGGTATTCTGGTCATGCTTGCTGTATCGAAAATAGATTATCATATTTATGCTGCATTCCACACGGAAATTTTCCTGGCAGCAATGGTTCTGATGGCATTGGTAAAGACTCCGCTGGGAATGGAACTCAATGGTGCAAGAAGATGGATACAGCTGCCTGGAAATATGTCCTTCCAGCCGGCAGAGGTAACGAAGATCGCAGTGATCCTTTTCATTTCATATAAATTGTGTGAATATGGAAAAAAAGCTTACGGTATCAAGGGGTGGTTTGAGATTGGGGCTTATGGGGTCGTGGCTGCGGGTGGTGTATTTGTGCTTACGGATAATCTGAGTACAGCGATCATTGTTATGGCGATCACGCTCCTGCTCTTATTTTTAGTACATCCAAAGACAAAACGGTTTGTCATTTTTGTATGTGTGGTATTGGTACTGGCAGTTATTGTGGTAGCTTATCTGAAAATACAGATCAGTGATATGGCAACGAGTACGGATTTTCGTATGCGGAGGATCATTGCATGGCTGAACCCAGAAGCAAATTCAGACAAGGACAGTTATCAGTTCCTTCAGGGCTTATATGCAATCGGATCCGGTGGATTTTTCGGAAAAGGTCTGGGGAACAGCACACAGAAATTAAGTGCGATCCCAGAGGCACAGAATGATATGATCCTGACGGTGATCTGTGAAGAACTGGGAGTATTTGGAGCGATTTTAATTCTCTGTCTGTTTGGATTTATGCTTTACCGGCTGATGTTTATTGCAAGAAATGCACCGGATCTTTATGGATCTCTGATCGCAGCGGGCATCTTTTCGCATATTGCTTTGCAGGTGATTTTAAATATTGCAGTCGTGACCGGTCTGATCCCGACCACAGGAGTTACACTTCCGTTTATCAGTTACGGAGGTACAGCAGTCATCTTCCTTTTAGCTGAGATGGGGATTGCACTTGGGATCTCATCAAAAATAGAATTAAAAGATTAAAGCCGTTATCGGGGAATTTGAGGAAATATCAGAGACGCTGTCTGCCAGGTGCAGGCAGCGTCTCTGATATTTTGAACAAAAGCTTATAAACTATCGAATAAAAGTCTTTTCATTTCAGGAGAAGTGTGATATATTTAAACGTAGTATTAAAAACTACATATAATGGAAGAAGATGATATACGCTGTGACACAGGAGGGATTATAAATGGAGTACAGAATAGTTGTAGATAGTTGCGGAGAACTTACTGAGGAGATGAAGAAGAGCGGAATCTATAAGACGGCATCTCTGAGCATGGAAGTAGATGGCGTCCATATCCAGGATGATGAATCTTTTGATCAGGCAGATTTCCTGAAGCGGGTTGCCGGAAGTTCGGAATGTCCGAAGTCTTCCTGCCCGTCACCGGAGAAATATATGGAGCTGTATCATTGCGAAGCGGAGCGGATCTATGCAGTGACGCTCTCAGCAGAACTGAGCGGTTCTTACAACAGTGCAGAGCTTGGAAAAAAGTTATATGAAGAGGAGTACGGCAGGAAGCAGATCCATGTCTTCAATTCAAGATCGGCATCGATTGGAGAAACTCTGATCGCATTGAAGATTCAGGAATGTGAAGAGAAGGGGATGGAGTTTGAAGAAGTGATCGCAAGTGTTGACCGGTATATTGAGGAACAGCATACTTGTTTTGTGCTTGAAAATCTTGATACCTTGCGGAAGAATGGAAGACTGACAGGACTGAAATCCTTGGTGGTAAGTGCACTGAATATCAAGCCGGTTATGGGATCGAACCCGGAGGGTCAGATCTGTCAGCTTGGACAGGGAAGAGGCATGAAGAAAGCTCTGGCGAAGATGGCAGAACAGATCGCTGCAGATGCGATCAATCCGACGGAAAAGATTCTTGCAATTTCTCATTGCAACTGTCCGGATCGTGCGAAAGCTGTGGAAAAGCTGATCCGCGAGAAGGTAAGTGTAAAAGAAAGCTTTATTGTAGATACTGCAGGAATCAGCAGCATGTATGCAAATGACGGTGGAATAATAGTTGTACTTTAATACGCTTTGTGGTAAAATGAAAAAAGCGTATTGAAAGGAGCAGAAGAAGATGAGTCAGGCAAAAGTTGATCGTTATAAAAAGGAAAAAGAAAATCGGAAAAAGCTGATGCGTAAGCAAAAGATGATAGGAATCGTACGAAAGGGAGTCGTTGCAGTGATTGCAGTGGCACTGATTGGCTGGTTGGGATATTCAGCATATGATATGCATGAATCGAACAAAGAGAGAGCAGTTACGGAAGTAAATTATGACTCGATCACGGATTACCTGAATGGATTTTCCTCTGCAGAATAAAGTGGTGGGAAGTGGGAAACTTCCCGGATACCGGATCAGAAAGTGGGGGCTGGTGGAAGAAAGTCATCACGGGATTCGGAATAGAAGCACAGAAAGAAAAGTGAGAGATATAATGTATGGCAGAAGTTGTACATTATGTCTTTTTTTTATGCCAAAGTATGCAGGAGAAGCTGTCCGTGGCAGGCTTTCTGTATTTACATGGACAACGAGTCAAAATCCGTGCCTGTGCATGAAAAAGTATTGGAAAAGAATGAAAAAACTCTTGAAAAAGGGGGGAGAGTGGTTTACAATGGAGGCAAGTGGTAAGAAAGTGGTGAGAAGTGGCACATTGTGGGGACTAATGGAGTCTTACATTTGAGAGAAAGGGTTCCGGATGTTATTAGGAGAGTATAATCATAACATTGATGAAAAGGGCAGATTGATCATTCCGGCCAAATTAAGAGAAGGTCTGGGTGACAGCTTCGTTATCTGTAATGGACTGGAAGGCTGTCTTTTTGTGTACTCTCAGGAAGAATGGAACAAATTCGTTGCCGAACTCGAGACTTTACCACGGATGAACAAGGATGCCAGAATGTTCAAGCGTTATTTTTTCGGAAGTGCAAATGAGGGAAGTTTTGACAGGCAGGGGAGAGTGCTTGTTCCTACGTCACTCAGAAAAGCAGCACATCTTGAGAAGGAAGTGGTACTGGTAGGAGTACAGGACCGCGTTGAGATCTGGAATAAAGCTCTTTGGGAAGAAAAGAGTCAGATCAGTGAAGAGGATCTGGATGCGATTGCGGAACGCATGGAAGCGATTGGAATACGCATCTGACGACAGAGGGCAGTCAGGGAGAAGGCGGCCAAAAGGAGGAAATTATGGCATTCGAGCATATATCAGTACTGTTGTATGAGACCGTGGACGGACTGAACGTAAAGCCGGATGGTATCTATGTAGATGCAACATTAGGCGGAGGCGGACATGCTTACGAAGTCTGCAGTCGGCTGGGCAGTCAGGGGAGATTAATAGGAATAGATCAGGACGCCGATGCGATCAGGGCAGCGGGAAAACGTCTGGAATGCTTCGGGGAGAAAGTCACAATAGTCAGGAGCAACTATTGCGATATGAAGCAGCAGCTCCGGAAACTGGGCATTGATAAAGTGGATGGGATTACGGTGGATCTGGGAGTTTCATCGTATCAGCTGGACACTGCGGAAAGAGGATTTTCCTATCGGGTGGATGCACCGCTTGATATGAGAATGGATCAGAGACAGAAGATGACAGCCCGTGACATTATCAATGATTACAGTGAATCAGAACTTTATCGGGTGATACGCGACTACGGAGAAGACCGGTTTGCAAAAAATATTGCAAAGCATATTGTCGCAGAACGGAAAAAAGCACCGATAGAGACAACAGGACAGCTGAATGAGATCATCAGCCATGCGATTCCGATGAAAGTCCGGAAAACGTCAGGACATCCATCCAAAAGGACATTTCAGGCGATCAGGATCGAGCTGAATCATGAACTGGATGTATTGAGAGATACACTGGATGATATGATTGGGTTATTGAATCCGGGTGGAAGGCTGTGTATCATTACATTTCATTCACTGGAGGACAGAATCGTCAAGAGCTCTTTCAGAAAAAATGAGAATCCTTGTACCTGTCCGAGCCATTTCCCGGTCTGCGTGTGTGGAAATGTATCAAAGGGAAAGGTGATCACCAGAAAGCCAATTCTTCCATCGGAAGAAGAACTGGCGGTAAATAGTCGTTCGAAAAGTGCGAAACTTAGAATTTTTGAACGTGCTTAGGTAAAAAGGGAGTATTTAGAGTATAAAAGAACGTTCTTTCAGGAAGGGGAGAGCCTGAGAGAGCAAATTTCAGGGAAAGGGGCTGTATAGGATGGCAGCAGATAGAAGATACAGACAACAGAACAGAGCCACCTCTGGCAGAGAAAAGTTTTATGTATATGGAAATACTGTACGTCAGGCAGAAGTTCAGCCCAAAAGAAGACAGGAAGTTCACCCTGCAAAGACAGAGAAGACAAGCAGTCAGGTAATGAGAAACCGGAATCGTGCAATGAAGATCAGTCCGGCTTATGCAATATTTTTTATTCTTGCAGCAATCTGTACAGTAGCAGTCTGTGTAGTGTACATCAGACTGCAGACGGAAGTTGTTACAAGATCGGCTCATGTTACTTCTATGCAGGAAGAACTTGCGGACTTGACAGAGGCAAATGATACAGCGTATAATGCGGCTGTTGACTCCGTGAATCTGGACACGGTGAGAGAAAAGGCCATGAATGAGATGGGAATGGTTTATGAATCTCAGGGAAATGTTGTGGAATACAAAAGTCCTACGAGTGATTACGTAAAGCAATATGAGGAGATTCCAAAGGATGGTGTTCTTGCCCAGTCCAGAGATGTATCAAAATAAGGATTAGTTTAAGATGGCAGGAAGAAAAAGGAAGAACAGATTTGAATTTCTGACAAGAAAATTTCCGGTAAGGATGCAACGAAAGCTGGTAATGCTATTTATGGCAGTTATACTGGCTTTTGTTGTTCTTATTGGAAGGATTACTTATATTAATGTGACCAAGGGCAGCAAATATACCAAAAAAGTACTGGATCAGCAGAATTATGGAAGCAGAGTCATCCCTTATAAAAGAGGAGATATTGTTGACCGAAACGGTACGAAGATCGCTACAAGCGAGAGGGTATATAATGTAATCCTGGATGTCAAAGTTATGACGGACAAAGAAAAATATATAGAACCTACGATCCAGGTTCTGAAGGACTGCTTTGGAATTGATGAAGCACAGATCAGGGATCTGATCAGTACCAATCCGGAGAGCCGGTACAGTATTGTAAAAAAGGGGATTGATTATGCAACTGCAAAGAAATTTAATGAGATCGATGCAGATGATGAGAATTATCCCAATGTAAAGGGAATCTGGCTGGAAGATGACTACAACCGGCTTTATCCGTATAATCGGCTGGCGAGCAGCACGATCGGTTTTACCAATTCAGAAGGCGAGGGTTCTTTTGGCATAGAGAATGCATATAATGCAGTACTGAGTGGTACAGATGGAAGAGAATATGGCTATTTTGATTCCGGGTCTTCCTCTTCGGCGGAACATACAGTGAAAGCGGCAAAGGATGGAAATACGGTTGTGACGACCATTGATGTGAGCCTGCAGAAGATAGTGGAAGATAAGATTCTGGCATTTAATCAGGCTCATGCCGGTGAGGCAAGGGGCGGAGAGCCGGGAAGTAAAAATACAGCAGTCATGATCATGAATCCAAATACAGGTGAGATTCTGGCACAGGCATCTTATCCGGATTATGATCTGAACAATCCGGCAGATCTGTCTGTAATTTATTCAGAAGATACGATCAATGGAATGACTGAGGAAGAGAAGACGGAAAAAAGGAACCAGATGTGGAGAAACTTCTGTATCAGTGATACTTATGAGCCGGGTTCGACGATGAAGCCGTTTACGGTTGCGGCCGGGCTGGAAAGCGGAACACTGACCGGAAATGAAACGTATTATTGTGGTGGTTCACTGAGAGTGGCAGATTATGATATCGGATGCCATCTGCGGTCAGGACATGGGATGGAAACGATACAGGATGCGATTGCAAACTCATGCAATGTGGCATTGATGACAATGGCAGAAAGTATTGGGGTCGATAATTTTACAAGATATCAGCATATTTTTGGCTTTGGGGAATATACAGGCATTGATCTTCCGGGGGAGGCCGGAACTGCAGGACTTCTTTATACGGCAGACAATATGACAGCGGTGGATCTGGCTACCAATTCTTTTGGCCAGAGTTTTAATGTGACGATGGTACAGCTTATCACCGGATTTTCATCACTGATCAACGGCGGATATTATTATGAACCGCATGTAGTAAAGCAGATCCAGGATCAGAATGGAAATGTGATCGAGACAAAAGATCCGGTTCTTTTACGAAAGACTGTTTCAGCGGAAACTTCCACGATGCTAAAATCCTATATGAAAGCAACCATGGAGTACGGTACCGGAAAAAAGGCGGCAGTAGAAGGATACGATATCGGAGCAAAGACCGGAACAGCACAGAAGATTCCGAGAAAAGAGGGAAAATATCTTCTGTCCTATATCGGATATGCACCACAGGAAAATCCGGAAGTAGTGGTGTATGTTGTGATTGATGAGCCGAACGTTTCGGCACAGGATAACAGTCTTCTTGTCCTGGAACTTGCAAAATCGATCATGGAAGAAGCATTCCCTTATCTTGGAATTACGACGATCCAGGAAAGCGAGCAGATCAAAGCAGCAGATGCGGTGGCAGCAGCACAGACGGAAGGAAAGGATTTCGGAGATACGGAGTACTCGGATTTCGATGAAAATTATACAGATACATATGATAAAACGACAGACTCTTCTGCAGATAAAAACTACAAACCGGATCTGGACAGCTGGGCAACTGTGAACAGCGGAGATTAATGTATAACTCTGAAAAGGATGGAATAAGTTATAAAGACATTCTTTTCAGAGTTATTTTTTATGAAAAATAAGACCTATAATAAAAAGAAAATGCTGGTTGTATTTTCAATCGCAGTTGTGCTGATCTTTTCTCTTATGGCGAGATTATTTTATCTGATGGTATTTGATGCAAAATATTATCAGAAACTGGCAAAGGATCTTCATGAGAGGGAACGGAAGATCAAAGCAGCCAGAGGAGAGATCCTGGATCGTAATGGAATTGTCCTGGCCGCCAACAAGACGGTCTGTACGATCTCCGTGATCCACAGTCAGGTGACAGAACCGGAAAAAGCAGCCAGGATTCTTGCGGAAGAACTGGAAATGGATGAGAGTAAAATCGCAGAGAAAATACAAAAAGTCACATCCATGGAGAAAATCAGGACAAATGTAGAAAAAGAGACAGGTGACAGAATCCGGGGCTACGACCTGGATGGAGTGAAAGTGGATGAAGACTTTAAAAGATATTATCCATATCGTGACTTAGCTTCCAGAGTCCTTGGATTTACCGGTGGAGATAATCAGGGGATCATTGGTCTGGAAGTGAAATATGAAGAGTATCTGAAAGGGATCAATGGAACGATCTTAACAGTGACAGACGCAAGAGGGATCGAACTGGAAGGAGTTGCTGAAGACCGGATCGAGCCGGTAGCAGGAGGAAATCTGAGGATCAGTATGGATTATAATGTTCAGAGTTTCTGTCAGCAGGCGGCGGAAAAAGTCCTGGAAGAAAAGCAGGCAGACAGTGTCTCTGTCCTGCTTATGGATCCACAAAATGGAGAAATCCTGGCGATGGTGAATGTGCCGGAATTTGATCTGAATACACCCTATGAACTGAATACCGCAGTGGCAGAAGAAACTTTTTCTGATGAAGAATTACAGGAACGGCTGAACCGTATGTGGAGAAATGAATGTATCAATGACACTTATGAACCGGGATCTACTTTTAAGATCATTACGTCATCAGCCTGCCTGGAGGAAGGTGTGGTGTCACTTTCAGATACATTTTCCTGCCCGGGATACCGCGTGGTGGAAGACCGCAGGATCCGGTGCCATAAGGTGGGCGGACATGGGCAGGAAACTTTTACACAGGGGATTCAGAACTCCTGTAATCCGGTTTTTATAGATATTGGTCTGCGGCTGGGGGCAGGCCGTTTTTATGAATATTTTAAGCAGTTTGGCTTACTGGGACTGACCAATGTGGATCTGCCGGGAGAAGCAGGAACGATTATGCATAAAAAGGAAGATATCGGATTGGTGGAACTTGCAACGATGTCTTTCGGTCAGTCTTTTCAGATCACACCGATCCAGATGGCAACGACAGTCAGTTCCCTGGTCAATGGTGGAAAAAGAGTTACGCCACATTTTGGAATTTCCATTGAAGACGGAGAAGGAACGGTACTGGAACAATTTCAGTATGAAGAGAAGAAAGGGATCGTATCAGAAAAAACTTCAGAAACTATGCGGATGCTTTTAAAGAGTGTGGTAGAAGAAGGCTCTGGAAGGAACGGAGCGGTAGAGGGGTATTCCATCGGAGGAAAAACTGCAACGTCCCAGACTCTTCCGAGAAGTGCTCATAAATATATTTCTTCGTTTATCGGGTTTGCCCCTGCAGAAGATCCGCAGGTTCTCGGAATCGTGGTGATCCGTAATCCACAGGGAGTTTATTACGGCGGTACGATCGCTGCACCGGTGTTACGCAGCATTTATGATAACGTGCTGCCGTATCTCGGGATTGAAAAAAGCTGACTGATGGGGTATACTGTAAAAGGCGTTTTGAAAGAGATACTTCTGAAAAGGGAAGGGAATTTCCGGACGCACAACAAAAGAAATAAAGAGGTGTATGTATGAACAGTCATATAGTAATTCCGGTATTAATTTCATTTGCAATCAGTCTGATCCTCGGACCGGTCGTGATCCCGTTTTTAAGAAGGTTGAAGATGGGGCAGACAGAGAGGGTAGAAGGAGTCCAGTCGCATCTGAAGAAGGCAGGGACGCCTACCATGGGAGGCGTGATCATCCTTGCATCCGTTGCGGTCACATCTCTGATTTATGTGAAAGATTACCCACAGATCATTCCGGTTCTGTTCCTTACTGTTGGGTTCGGACTGATCGGTTTTCTGGATGACTATCTGAAAGTAGTCATGAAGCGTTCGGATGGACTTTATCCAATGCAGAAGATGGCGTTGCAGATTGTAGTGACAGCAATTTTCGCATATTATCTCGTGAAAGTGGCAAAAGTTCCGCTGACCATGATCGTTCCGTTTACACATGGGTACGAACTGAATCTTGGATGGCTTGCAATTCCGATACTGTTCTTTGCAGTGATCGGAACTGTGAACGGTACGAATTTTACAGACGGACTGGATGGCCTTGCCTCCAGTGTCACAGTACTGGTTGCAACATTTTTTACAGTTGTAGCGGTTGGTACAAAGAGTGGACTGGAACCGATCACCTGTGCAGTTGTAGGAGCATTGATGGGATTCCTGCTTTTTAATGTTTATCCGGCGAGTGTATTCATGGGCGATACGGGATCTCTTGCACTGGGCGGTTTTGTAGCGGGAACTGCTTATATGATGAGAATGCCGTTATTTATTATCATTGTAGGATTTATCTATCTTGCAGAGGTGCTTTCAGTAATTCTGCAGGTAACATATTTTAAAAAGACAGGCGGAAAGAGACTCTTTAAGATGGCTCCGATCCATCATCACTTTGAGTTGTGCGGATGGTCTGAGACGAGAGTTGTAGCTGTATTTTCGATCATTACGGCAATCCTTTGCCTGATTGCTCTTATGGGGGTATAAAAGATGAAGATCAAAGAAAAAAAGGTACTTGTATTTGGCTCAGGAATCAGCGGAGAAGCGGCATGCAGTCTGTTACTCCATGAAGGTGCGGAAGTCGTACTTTATGATGGAAATGATAAACTGGACAGAGAAGAGATTCTGTCAAAGATCCCGGAATCCGGGAATAGCAGTTTGCAGATCCTTCTTGGTACACTTGCGGGCGAAGAAAAGGAACAGCTGCTAAAGACACTGGATCTGGTTGTTATGAGTCCGGGAGTCCCGACAGATCTTCCGATCGTGAATGAGATGAGAGACCGGGGAATCCCGATCTGGGGGGAAATCGAACTGGCATATGAAGCAGGAAAGGGAGAGGTTCTTGCGATCACCGGAACCAACGGAAAGACGACGACAACTTCCCTGCTTGGTCAGATCATGAAGAACTATACAGAGAATACATATGTAGTTGGAAATATTGGAAATCCTTATACCAGTGTGGCACTTGAGACAACAGAAGATTCTGTGATCGTGGCAGAGATGAGCAGTTTTCAGCTTGAGACGATTGAGACCTTCCGTCCGCGTGTCAGTGCAATCCTGAATATCACACCGGATCATTTGAACCGTCACCATACGATGGAAGCCTATATTGCAGCGAAAGAGAAGATTGCAAAGAATCAGACGGAAGAGGATACGTGTGTTCTGAATTATGAAGATGCAGTGACACGCCGGTTTGGTGAGACATTGAAAGCAAAGGTTCTATATTTCAGCAGCCAGCGTATACTGGAAGAGGGGATCTATCTGGACGGAGAGAAGATCGTGCTGAGCCTGAATGGTGAAAAGACAGAGATCTGTACAGTCAATGAACTGAATATTCTTGGTACGCATAATCATGAAAATGCGATGGCAGCAACAGCGATGGCAGCAGCGTATGGTGTACCGGTTGAGATCATCCGAAAGACTCTGAAGGAATTTCAGGGAGTAGAGCATAGAATAGAATTTGTGGCAGAAAAAGAAGGAGTTGTTTATTATAATGATTCCAAGGGAACGAACCCGGATGCTGCGATCAAGGGAATTCAGGCAATGAACCGCCCAACGGTTCTGATCGGCGGAGGATATGATAAAGATTCTGCCTATGATGAATGGATCAATGCGTTTGACGGAAAGGTCAAAAAGCTGGTTCTGATCGGAGCTACAAGAGAAAAGATCGCACAGACGGCTGAGAAGCTCGGATTTCATGAGATTGTAATGGCAGATACATTTGAAGAAGCATTTGAAAAATGCGTTGAGTATGCAGAACCGGGAGATGCAGTACTTCTTTCACCGGCATGTGCAAGCTGGGGAATGTTCAAAAATTATGAGCAGCGAGGAGATAAATTCAAAGAACTCGTAAATAAGTTATAAGGAGTGGATCTGGATTGAGGCATCCTGCAAAGCGATGCACCTATGATGATACATTACTTGTCACGGTACTTGTGCTGGTGATCGCGGGTCTGGTTCTCCTGACCAGCATCAGTGCTTATAATGGAGATGTAAAGTTTCACGACTCTTTCTACTATTTAAAAAAGCAGGGCTTTGCCACAGGTCTCGGACTTGTCGGGATGGCGGTTGTTTCGAGGATTGATTACCATAGATGGATTCCACTGGCAGTGCCGGGGTATCTACTGTCGATCCTGCTTGGAGTGGCGGTTCTGCTGTTTGGAGAGGAATATAACGGGTCCAAAAGATGGCTGTCTTTGGGCCCGGTTTCATTTCAGCCTTCAGAATTTGCAAAGGTAGCGGTGATCGTATTTCTTTCATGGCTGATTGAAAAAAATATAAAAAAGATGGGGAAATTCAAAAGTATTGTCTTTACTATGCTGACGATTCTTCCCATTGTAGGACTTGTAGGGGCGAGTAACTTAAGCACAGCGATCATTATTTTAGGGATCGGGGCGGTGCTGATTTTTACGGCGAGTCCGAAATATCTGCAATTTTTCTGGATGATCGCAGGCGGAGCAGGATTTATGACTATCTTTCTTGCATTGGAGAGTTACAGGCTGGAACGGATTGCAATCTGGAGAAACCCGGAGAAATACGAAAAAGGTTATCAGACCCTGCAGGGATTATATGCCATCGGAAGCGGAGGCTTATTTGGCAGAGGACTGGGGAACAGCGTCCAAAAGCTGGGGTTTCTTCCCGAGGCACAAAATGATATGATCTTTTCGATCATCTGCGAAGAACTGGGTTTGGTGGGTGCGGGAATCCTGATCGGAGTTTTTCTGATCCTGATCTGGAGATTCTTTGTGATTGCTGCAAAGGCAGAGGATCTGACCGGTGCATTGATTGCAGCAGGAGCGATGGCACATATGATGATCCAGATCATTTTAAATATTGCAGTAGTGACGAATTCCATTCCCAATACAGGAATCACGCTGCCATTTATCAGTTACGGAGGAACATCTGTTGTATTTTTATTACTGGAGATGGGACTCGTGCTGAGTGTTTCCGGGTATTCCGGCAGGAATCAGAAAAAAAGATGCGTCCGGGAAATGGGGCTGGAGAACGTTAAGACAGAGGAGCGTATATGAAAAGAAAAAGGCGAAAGAAAAGTATAGGAAAAATAATTCTGATCCTGATCCTGACCGTGGCAGTTCTGGGGCTGATATGTATTTGCGGATTCCGCACCAGAAAGATCCAGGTCAGTGGAAATGTATATTATGGAGAGGGAACGATCACGAACTGGATTGAAAAAGATCCATTGTCAGTAAATTCTCTGTATCTTTTAGGAAAATACACTTTTAACAAAGGAGAACTTCCGTCAGGAGTAGAAAGCCTGAAAGTGTCATTGAAGAATCCGTGGACGGTTGCTGTGACAGTGGTTGAAAAAAGGATGCTCGGCTATGTAGATTATGATGAGGCGATGCTGTATTTTGATGAACAGGGGATTGCAACGCTTCGGAGCATAAAGCAGATCGAGGGAGTCCCGTATATTGAAGGACTTTCTTTTGATACAGCAGAGGTGGAAATCGGAAAAGTGCTTCCTGTGGAGGATGATACGATTTTTGAGAAACTGGCAGACACATCCAGATATCTCAGAAAAAATGCCCTGTCACCGGAGCGGATCGTCTGCAATACGGATGGAAGTGATGTTGTATTATATTTCGGAGCAGTGGAAGTGCTGCTGGGAAATGAGAAGTATGAAGAGCGTCTGGCACAGGTAGGTCCGATCCTGGAAGAATTGAAAAAGAAGTATCCTGACACTGCAGGAACACTCCATCTGGAGAATTTTGATTCGTCTTCGGCATCCATCCGGTTTACACCACAGACTGCGGAACAGACCAGTGATGTGCAGTAAAAGGAAAAGAATGTAAATTGAGTAAAAAAATCAGAAAATAAGAAAAAATCTATTGATTATTTACGGAAAAGACTTTATTATATACTTATTGAATTGTATCGTTCAATTAAAATTAAGGGATGTATAAAAGATTAATGAGACGACAAAGGAGGAAATACTCTTGTTAGAAATTAAGACCAATGAATCTGAAGCGGCCGCAAGAATAATTGTTGTCGGAGTCGGCGGAGGCGGTAATAATGCCGTCAACCGAATGATCGACGAGCAGATTGCGGGTGTAGAATTTATAGCTGTAAATACAGATAAGCAGGCATTACAGCTTTGTAAAGCACCGACATTGATGCAGATCGGTGAAAAGCTTACGAAAGGACTTGGTGCAGGTGCACAGCCGGAGGTAGGGGAGAAAGCTGCGGAAGAAAGTTCAGAAGAGATCCAGGCAGCACTGAAAGGTGCAGACATGGTATTCGTTACCTGTGGAATGGGTGGAGGAACAGGAACGGGAGCTGCTCCTGTTATTGCACGTATTGCCAAAGAGCAGGGTGCATTGACGGTAGGCGTTGTCACAAAGCCGTTCCGTTTTGAATCCAAGACCAGAATGCAGAATGCCACAAGTGGTATTGATAAATTAAAAGAAAATGTAGATACGATCATCGTTATTCCAAATGATAAGCTTCTTGAAGTTGTAGACAGACGTACTACAATGCCGGAAGCCCTGAAGAAAGCGGATGAGGTTCTTCAGCAGGGTATTCAGGGTATCACTGACCTGATCAATGTACCATCTCTGATCAACCTTGACTTTGCAGATATCCAGACGGTTATGAAGGACAAGGGTATTGCTCATATCGGTATTGGTGCAGGACGTGGTGATGATAAGGCTCTTGAGGCTGTAAAGCAGGCTGTTGCAAGTCCGCTGCTTGAGACTACGATCCAGGGTGCATCAAACGTTATCGTCAATGTATCCGGTGATATTACTCTGATGGATGCATCTGATGCAGCTGATTATGTTCAGGAGCTGGCAGGCGAAAGTGCAAGTATTATCTTTGGTGCGATGTATGATGATACAAAATCTGACGAATGTACGATTACAGTTATTGCTACAGGCTTACATAATGTAGGCGGAAGTGCTTCCAAGTTAAAAGCAAGACTGGAAGGACAGCAGAAGGTTGGATCCATTCTTCCGTCCGGCGGAGAATCTCATGTGAGATCTACACTGGATCATGAAAGAAGAACAGGCTCCCCGGTAAGATCGCAGGGAGGTACAATGCCGACACTGCAGCCGAGAACACCTTCAAGCAATGTGAAAGAGCAGTCGATCAAGATTCCTGATTTCTTCAAAAAGTAAGCAGGGAAAGACGATCGCTGTAGTCTGAGAGACAGAATGAATAGATTTTAGAAAAAGAACTGGTTGAGACCGGTTCTTTTTTTGCTGCACAAAATGCAATTTGCAGAGTGCAGGAACAACAGGATATTGTCGAAACATATTCTGACCTTTCTGTCAGTGTCCGACAAAATTCTGCTTTGGTGCAGGCATATAATGAGTCATGCATACAAAGGAGAAGGAAGGTGGAATATGCACTACGAATTGTATATTGATCTGTTGTTTCTGGAAAATTTCATGATGGACAGTCTGTTACTTCTTGTATTGAATCAGATTCTGAAATGCAAAAGCAGCTGGCAGAGAATCTTTTTGGGAGGAGTACTTGGAAGTGGAATGATGTGCCTGGGGATCGTCGTAGAGATGCCTGTAGTCTTTCAGCTTATTTTTTTCCATGGAATTGTCAGCAGCTGTATGCTTACAACCGGTCTCCATATCAGAACGAAAGCCAAATTTATAAAGGCTTATATATTATTATATGTATGTGCGGTTTTTATGGGAGGCGTGATGACAGCATTCCGGATGTATTTAAGGTATATCAGCCTTTTTTATGGGATGGCAGTGGGAACGGCATTTCTTTTTGTGAAATGCTGGAAACTGCTCAGAAAAATAAGCGGAAAAGAACAGGTACAGTGTGAGGTGACGCTGTATTTGAAAGAGGGAAAGGTGAGTGTCATGGCACTGATGGATACGGGAAATCTTTTATGCGACCCGGTCAGTGGTGATCCGGTCAGTATTCTCGATCATGGATTCTATGAAAAGTTCAGAGAACAACAGCAGAAAAAAGGAACTGTCCTGTGGGATACAGAGCTGAAAATGCGGTATATCCCTTATCAAAGTATCAGTGGAACCGGTGTAATAAAAATCTTCCGAATCGAGAAAATGTGTGTCAGCATGGATGGGGAAAAGTGGATTGAAAAACCGTTGATCGGAATCAGCGAAGGAACGATTTCGGAGAAGCAGGAATACCAGTTGATCCTGAACCATGATTATCTGAATATTTAGGAGGAAAATAAAAATGATAGTAAAAGTAGCAGTGCCGGAAAAATTCAAACTGAAAGTAGTGCCTGATTTCAGGACGTTGATCTTTGGTGGGCAGAAAGAGATCCATTACATAGGCGGAACAGAAGTTCTTCCCCCGCCGCTTGAAAATGAAAAGGAAGAGGAAGCAATCGGACGGCTGGGAACAGAAGATGATCAGGAAGCGAAAAAACTTCTGATTGAACATAATCTGAGACTGGTCGTTTATATTGCAAAAAAATTCGACAATACAGGAGTAGGAGTCGAAGACCTCATCTCCATTGGAACCATCGGTCTGATCAAGGCGATCAATACATTCAATCCAACCAAAAAGATCAAACTTGCAACCTATGCATCCAGGTGTATCGAAAATGAAATCCTGATGTATCTTCGCCGAAACAGTAAGACAAAGCTGGAAGTTTCCATAGATGAACCACTGAATGTAGACTGGGATGGGAATGAACTCCTTTTATCTGACATTTTAGGGACGGATGAAGATACAATTTACAAAGATCTTGAAAATGAGGCGGAGAGAAAAATTTTATTCCGGGCTCTGAACAAACTGTCCGGTCGGGAAAAAATGATCGTGCGGATGCGTTTCGGTCTGGATCATCCGGAAGGAAAAGAAATGACGCAGAAGGAAGTGGCAGATCTTCTGGGAATTTCCCAGTCGTATATTTCCCGGCTGGAAAAGAAGATTATGACAAGGCTCAGACGGGAAATGATCCGGTATGAATGATGTTCATCCGGTTATTGATATAAGTATTAAAATTTACTAAAATTTAAACACTGCCGCTATATTTTTCGTGCATATTAAATAAAAAAGTGCTACAATAAAAGAAAAAAAGCGGAAGGGTTGGTGGACTTATGAAACTTACTTTTGTAGGAGCAGCCCACGAAGTTACTGGGAGCTGTCATTTCCTTCAGACTGCAGGAAAAAATATTCTGATTGATTGTGGAATGGAGCAGGGGCCGGATCTGTATGAGAATCCGGGTCTTCCGATTCCGGCGAATGAAGTGGATTATGTGTTACTGACGCATGCACATATAGATCATTCGGGGATGCTGCCCAGACTTGCAAAGGATGGATTTAAAGGTCAGATCTTTACCACGTATGCAACGGCTGACCTGTGTAATATTATGCTGCGTGACAGTGCACATATTCAGGAGTTTGAGGCTGAATGGAGAAACCGGAAGGGAAAGCGTGCAGGACGGCCGGAGTATGAGCCGGTTTATGTAATGCAGGATGCACTGGATGCGATTGAACTTCTTGTGCCATGTCAGTATGGCGAGCGGATCAGGATCTGTGAAGGCGTTGAGATCCGGTTTACCGATGTGGGGCATCTGTTGGGATCAGCAAGTATTGAAGTGTGGGCAACCGAAGATGGCGTGACAAAAAAGATCGTATTTTCAGGTGATATAGGAAATACGGATCAGCCGATCATCAAAGATCCGGCTTATACGGAAAATGCAGATTATATCGTCATGGAATCCACCTATGGAAACCGGGTACATACGCAGGAAAAGCCAGATTATCTTGGCGATTTTACGAGGATCCTGAAGGAGACCTTTGACCGGAAGGGAAATGTGGTGATCCCGTCATTTGCGGTAGGAAGAACGCAGGAGATGCTGTATTTTATCCGTGAGATCAAAGAAAAGGGAATGCTGAGTGAGTATCCTGATTTTGAAGTTTATCTGGATAGTCCGCTGGCGATCGAGGCGACAAAGATATTTACTAAAAATATGCGGGAATGTTTTGATGAGGAGGCACTTGCCCTTGTGAATACAGGGGTCAATCCACTGGTATTTCCGGGACTGCATACGGCAACCTCCAGTGAAGATTCTAAGATGATCAATTTTATAGAAAAGCCGAAAGTGATCATTTCTGCTTCAGGAATGTGTGATGCAGGAAGGATCCGGCATCATTTAAAGCATAATCTCTGGAGAGAAGAGTGTACGATCTTATTTGTCGGATATCAGGCAAACGGAACACTGGGGCGGCGGCTGCTGGAGGGCGAAAAGAATGTGAAGCTGTTCGGAGAGCCGATCGAGGTACATGCAAGGATTGAAAGTCTTCATGGTGTCAGCGGGCATGCGGATATGAATGGTCTGCTGAAATGGGTCAAGGCTTTTGATCCACCGGTACAGAGGGTTTTTGTTGTACATGGTGAAGATACAGTAACTGAGGAGTTCGCAAAGACTGTGGAAGAGACATTTGGCTACCAGGCGTTCGCACCATTTCCATGTGCGGAAGTGGATCTTCTGAAAAATGAGATCCTCAGTGAGGGCGTGAAGATCCCTGTGAAAGCGAAGAAACCGGCACAGAAGAAAGCAGATGCCGCATATGACCGACTTACGCTGGCTGGTAAAAGACTTATGGATATCATTTACAGCAATGCAGGACTTTCCAATAAAGATAAGGCAAAATTTGAAGCACAGATCAATAATCTTGCGGATAAGTGGGAACTGTGATTGTCAAGGAGTAAAACTTTATTAAATTTTTCCCCGGACAGAATATCTTTGATTCAGATGGAGAATGATTCTAAGTAGAAAATGACTTAGGAGGATTCTTACGATGATGAATAAGGTAGAACTGTGCGGAGTGAATACGTCAAAGCTCCCGCTTCTCAGGGAAGATGAGAAGGAGGAGCTTTTTCGTCGGATTCAGAAAGGCGATGAAAAAGCGAGAGAAGAATATATTAAAGGAAATCTGCGGCTGGTTCTGAGTGTGATCAAGAGATTTGACAGCAGCAGTGAAAGTGCAGATGATTTATTCCAGATCGGATGCGTGGGTCTGATGAAAGCAGTGGATAATTTTGACCCGGAGCGGCTGGTAAGATTTTCAACTTATGCAGTTCCTATGATCGTAGGTGAGATCCGGAGATATTTAAGAGATAACAGCAGTATCCGTGTGAGCCGTTCTTTAAGAGATACGGCTTATAAAGCTATTTATGCAAAAGAAGGATATGTACGCCGCTATATGAAAGAGCCGACGGTGCAGGAAATTGCAGATGAGATCGGGATTGCCAAGGAGGATGTGGTTTTTGCCCTGGATGCGGTACAGACTCCGATGAGCCTTCATGAACCGGTATACAATGACGGAGGAGATGCATTGTATGTGATGGATCAGGTCAGTGATAAGAAAAACCGGGAAGAAAACTGGGTAGAGGAACTTTCGTTGGAGGCTGCGATGGAACGGCTCAATGAGAGGGAACGGTATATTATCAGTCTGCGGTTTTTTGAAGGGAAGACCCAGACGGAGGTGGCAGGACAGATCGGAATCTCTCAGGCACAGGTCAGCAGACTTGAGAAAAATGCCCTGAAGACGATGCGGCAGTATCTGCTGGGAGATTGAAAAAATATGCCGATAAAAGCGTTGTCAATACTTGCTTTTTAAAATGTATCATACTATGATAAGTGAGAAAGAAATACAATACAGAATGTCCTTACAGGAAGAAGGATGACAGGGAGGCAGCAGGGATGAAAGCATGTATTTTTGATCTTGACGGAACATTGACTGATACATTGGATTCACTGGAATATTCTGTGAATGAGACGATGAAGCAGATCCATATGCCACAGATCACGAAAGAGCAGTGTAGAAATTTTGTCGGAAATGGAGCGAAAGTTCTCATAGAGAAGACGTTGAAAGCCGGAGGTGATGAGGCTTTGGACAGGCTCGATGAAGCGATGGAGGTGTATGGCAGAGTGTTTGATGAGAATTGTACTTATAAGGTTGTTCCTTATCAGGGAATTGAAAGAATGCTCGAGACATTGAAAAAGCAGGGGATCAGGCTTGCAGTGCTTTCAAATAAGCCGGACCGTCAGGTCGGTCATGTGATCAAGGAGATTTTTGGAGAAGGGCTTTTTGACTGGATCCAAGGACAGAAAGAGGGCGTTCCGAGAAAACCGGATCCCAGTGCGGCACTTGACATTGCGGGCAGACTGGGAGCTGAGATCGCAGAGACAGCGTATATCGGAGATTCGGAAGTGGATCTTGCAACGGGAAAGGCAGCCGGCATGAAGACGATTCTGGTATCCTGGGGATTCCGTGGAAGAAAAGCACTGGAAGAAGACGGGGCAGACTGTATCGTAGATTCGGTTGATGAAATACTTGAGATAATGAGATAGCAGGAGGACGAGAAAATGGGTGAATATAGTGAAGAATGTCTGCGTACTTTTCTGAAGGATCAGGGGCGGTTGTTCGATGAACCGGTAGCAGAGACACTGGAAGAGGCAGAAGCATTTCTGGAAGACTGCATGGCAGTTGTTGTGGATTCACTGGAGGAGGTACGCGAGTATTTTGAAGAGAGTGGAGCTGATGTGGATCATATGACAGAGGAAGAGCTGGAGGAAGCATCGGAGGTCTTTGTACTTCCGGATGGAACATATCTGATTGTGGAAGGGTAGGCTTTCCGTCAGAAAAAGAACAGTTATTATATAAAAGACAGAAAAGCCACGGTTATTGAACTGTGGCTTTTTCGACCGCCTGTGTGACCGCGTTAAGGATTAACTGGGATGTATAAGGAGCATCTTCCGGAAAAGAAATATTTTCCAGAGACTGAGTTCTGCAGATCTGATCTGCGATATCTTCCAGTGCAGGCTGAACCAGTGGGAACATAGTTGTTACGGTTTCATCAAGATTGGAAAAGCGGATGCTGCTGATTTCTGAATCTGTGACAGCAACTTCGACTTCCAGATTTGTATTATTCAGTGTGAGTGTGGAAGTATAGACTCCTGGAGTGTATTGCTTCTTCTCTCCTGATGCAGCAGATTTTCCGGATGGCCGGAACATGACGATCAGAAGAATGATCAGCAGGACAGCAAGTGCAGCAAAGATGGCTGTGTAGATAATTTCTTTCATGTGTAGGACAATGATGCGTGTTCTGGAACTCATGGAAAACCCTCCTGATAGATTCTGATAGTTGTTTGCCGGAAGATCCTGAAGTTCAGAATTTCCGGTATCGGTCGGTTCCCGGCAATTAGGGGAACAGCAATTTCTTTCTATCATTGTATGATGCGGAAAAGAGATTTATACGTGACAAATATCTGCGGATGGAGTAAAATAAATAGCAACGTTTTCAAAAGTGGAAAGGAGTCGTGAAGATGTTTATTATTGCAGGACTTGGGAATCCGACCAGGGAGTATGAAGGAACAAGGCATAATGTCGGATTTGATGTAATAGACAGACTGGCTGCGAGATATAATATAGATGTAGATGCAAAGAAGCACCGGGCACTGATCGGGAAAGGGATGATCGCAGGGCAGAAAGTGATTCTTGCAAAGCCACAGACGTATATGAATCTGAGCGGCGAGAGTATCCGTAGTATCCTGGATTATTATAAAGTTGATCCTGAGACAGAGCTGATCGTGATCTATGACGATATCAGTCTGGATGTAGGGAAATTAAGGATTCGTGCGAAAGGCAGTGCGGGAGGACATAACGGAATCAAAAATATTATCGCCCATGTGGGCGGACAGGTTTTCCCGCGGATCAAAGTGGGCGTTGGAGAAAAGCCTCCGAAGTATGATCTGGCAGATTATGTCCTGGGGCATTTTTCAAAGGCGGAGCAGGAACTGATGGAGGAAGGATATGAGGATGCAGCCAAAGCGGTAGAGATGATCGTATCAGGCGATATCAGTGGTGCGATGAACGAGTATAATCGTAAGAAGAAGGAAGAATGATATGCTGGCTTTTTTGGAACCGTTGGAAGAACTGGCGGATTATCAGGAAATAGTTCAAAAGAGAGGAAAGGCAGAAGGGATTCTTCAGATCGCGGGCTGCGTCAGTTCGCAGAAGACGCATCTGATGTATGCATTGGGCGATGGCTTTGAGTACAGAGTCATCGTTTTTTCCAGTGAGGAAAAAGCAAAGCAGGCGTATGAAGAATACAAAATGCTGGAGGAGAATACCTTTCTCTACCCTGCAAAGGATCTCTTATTTTATCATGCAGATATCAAGGGTGCTGCCCTGACAGGAAAAAGAATGGAAGTTCTGAAAAAACTGACAGAAAAGAAGAACCGGGAGCCGGTTACGGTGATCACTGCGGCAGATGCTTTTTTAGATGGACTTCCGTCAAAAGAAAAATTGTGGGAAAGCCGTATTGAAATAGAAGCAGGGGCTGTCATTGATTTTCAGAAACTGCAGGAAGAGCTGGTCCATCTTGGGTATGAGCGGGAAAGCCAGATTGAGGGACCAGGACAGTTCGCAGTCAGAGGAGGAATCCTGGATGTTTATCCGCTCACAGAAGAGATTCCGGTCAGGATCGAACTGTGGGGGGATGAAATTGATTCCATCAGAAGCTTTGACGTGGAAAGCCAGAGATCCGTGGAAAATATGGAGCAGGTCATCATTTATCCGGCAACGGAGAATGTAGAAAAAGAAGAGCAGGCAGTCTCATTTTCAGAATATTTTCCAAAAGAAAAAAGTCTGTTCTTCTTTGATGAACCGGTCAGATTGCAGGAGACGCTGGAGATAGTAGAAAAAGAGTATTTCCACAGTCTTGAGAGCAGGAAAAATGCAGGGATGACGGAAGAGACGGATGAGATCAGGGTCTTTCAGACGAAGGAGATTATAGAAAATTTTAATACCAGACACGGGATCGGTCTTACCACACTGGAGACAAGATGTGGTGATTTTAAAGTACGTGATGTCTACAGTATTCAGGCAGCAGGTGTCAATCCTTATAATAATAGTTTTGAAATGCTCACGCAGGATCTGAAAAAGCTGAAGCGGCAGGGCTACCGGGTAATCCTCGTTTCAGGATCCAGGACGAGAGCGAAGCGTCTTGCTGAGGATCTGAGAGATTATGACCTGAGCAGTTTTTACAGTGAAGATATGGCGCGGACAGTCAGACCGGGAGAGATCATGGTCGTTTATGGATGTGTGGCAGAGGGATATGAGTATCCCATGTTGAAGTTTGTGGTGATCTCAGAGTCGGACATTTTCGGGAAAAGAAAGAAAAAAAGACGCAGGAAAGTTTACGAAGGGCAGAAAATCCAGGAATTTGCGGAACTGAAGCCGGGAGACTACGTGGTGCATGAGAACCATGGACTCGGAGTCTATCAGGGGATAGAGAAAGTAGAAGTAGACAAAGTGACCCGGGATTATATGAAAATCTCCTATGCAGACGGAGGAATCCTTTATATTCTTGCAACGCAGATGGATCTGATCCAGAAATATGCCGGGGCGGATGCGAAACCACCAAAGCTGAATAAACTTGGAACACCTCAGTGGAATAAGACGAAGAGCCAGGTAAAAAAAGCAGTACAGGTGATCGCACAGGATCTGGTAGAACTGTATGCAGTGAGACAGCAGACCGAAGGATTTGTATACAGTCCGGACACGGTATGGCAGAAAGAGTTTGAGGAAATGTTTCCGTTTGAGGAGACCGAGGATCAGCTCCGTGCGATCGAGGATACCAAAAAGGATATGGAAAGCACGAAGGTGATGGATCGCCTGATCTGTGGAGACGTAGGGTACGGAAAGACGGAAGTAGCGATCCGTGCTGCCTTTAAAGCAGTTCAGGATGGAAAGCAGGTTGTCTATCTTGTCCCGACTACGATCCTTGCACAGCAGCATTATAATACCTTTATCCAGCGTCTGAAAGATTTCCCGGTCAGGATCGATCTGTTGTGCAGATTCCGTACACCGGCACAGCAGAAGAAGACGATTGAAGATCTGAAAAAGGGACTGGTGGATATTGTGATCGGAACGCACCGGGTTTTGTCAAAGGATGTAATGTATAAAGATCTTGGTCTGCTGATCATAGATGAGGAACAGCGTTTCGGTGTGACGCATAAAGAAAAAATTAAAAAAATGCGTGAAAATATCGATGTACTGACGCTGACAGCTACCCCGATCCCACGGACTCTGCATATGAGCCTGATCGGGATCAGGGATATGAGTGTACTGGAAGAAGCTCCCATGGATCGTATGCCGATCCAGACTTATGTAATGGAATTTAATGATGAAATGATCCGTGAAGCGATCGAGAGAGAGCTTTCCCGGGGCGGGCAGGTTTATTATGTATATAACCGGGTAGAAGATATTGCAGATGTAGCCGGAAGGGTTCAGAAGCTTGTTCCGGGAGCAAATGTATCTTTCGCACATGGGCAGATGAGTGAACGGGAACTGGAAGATATCATGTATGATTTCATTAATGGGGAGATCGATGTGCTTGTGTCCACTACGATCATAGAAACCGGACTGGACATCGCAAATGCAAATACGATGATCATCCAGGATGCAGACCGGTTCGGACTGTCCCAGTTATACCAGCTGCGTGGCAGGGTAGGAAGATCAAACCGTATGGCATATGCATTCCTTTTGTACCGCAGAGATAAGCTTCTGAAGGAAGTTGCAGAAAAAAGACTGGCTGCGATCCGGGAGTTTACGGATCTGGGTTCGGGGATCAAGATCGCAATGAGAGATCTTGAAATCCGAGGAGCGGGAAATCTGCTTGGTGAGGCACAGAGCGGTCATATGGCGGCGGTCGGATATGATCTGTACTGCAAGATGCTCAATGAAGCGGTAAAAGAACTGAAAGGTGAGAAAGACGAAGATCAGTTCACGACAACAATGGATCTGAATATTGATGCATTTATTCCTGAATCTTATATTAAAAATGAATATCAGAAACTGGATATTTATAAGAGGATCGCTGCGATCACAACTGAAGAAGAAATGGATGATATGACAGAGGAACTGATCGACCGGTTTGGAGATATTCCGAAAAAGGTTCAGCAGCTTCTTCATATTGCAGCATTAAAGAGTCTGGCACATTCAGCTTATGTAACTGCTGTGGAGCAGAAAGGCAGTGATTTTAAGTTTACTTTATATGAAAAGGCAAAATTAGATCCTCAGAAGATACCGGGACTGCTTCAGCGGTATGGAAATAAATTAGTGTTCAGAGCAGAAGAGCCACCTTACTTTTTCTATCAGAAAAAAGGACGAAGCGGAAAAGAGACCGGGGAAGATACGATCCGGCTCCTGAGAAAGCTTCTTGAGGATATCCGGGAATTGCGGATTGTGTCGTGACAGGCAGCCGCAGGGAGAGAAGCAGGAAAATGTAAATTTTGTGAAATTACTTGTTCCTGATATGGAAATAAGTTATAATGTATAAATATATGCGGGTAATAAACCTGGAGCAGCATTTTTAAAGGAATGCAGATCAGCAGAAAGTTAAGAATGCGAGAAAGAGGAGGCAATTATGGTACGATTTGGAAAAAAAGTTGCAGTGCTGACGCTTGCAGGAGCGATTGCAGCTATGTCTGTGACCGGATGTGGTTCTATAAAAGAAGATGCAACAGTAGCGACGGTTGGGGATGAGGAGATCACGCTTGGAGTGGCCAATTTTTATGCAAGACTGCAGCAGGGACAGTATGAGACTTATTACGCAGGGATGATGGGTACGACCGGAGAGGCGATGTGGTCGCAGGATGCATCCGACGGAAAGGATTACGAAGAGCAGACGAAGGACAGCATTATGGAAAGTCTTGAGAATCTGTATCTGCTTTCCCAGCATGCATCGGAATATAACGTTTCTCTGAGTGAGGATGAAAAGAAAGCGATCAAGGATGCAGCGGAGCAGTTTGGAAAAGATAATACGGATAAGACAAAGAAAGTCGTATCAGGAAGTACGGATACGATCGAGAAGCTTCTGGAATTGCTGACGATCCAGAATAAGATGGATACAGCGATCAAAGATACTGAGACGGTGACGGTTGCTGATATCACGGATGACGAGGCGGCTCAGAAGAGTATGCAGTATGTCTTATTCTCCTATTCGACAACGGATGATTCCGGCAACAGCACGACGCTCTCAGACGACGAGAAAGAGACGCTGAAGACAACGGCTCAGAATTTTGTTGACAGCGTAAAAGGCGGAGCGGATTTCGGAACGGCGGCAACAGAAGCCGGTGTAGAAGCACAGACAGCAACTTTTGACTCGGAGAGTACGAGTCCGAACAGTGATCTGATTGCAGCGGCAGATGTACTTGCAAATGAGGGTGACGTTACAGAAGTGATCGAGACGGACAACGGGCTGTATGTAGCAAAGCTTACCAGCCTTCTTGACCGTGAGGCTACAGACAGCAAAAAGGCAAGCATCGTAACGGAGCGTAAGCAGGAAAAATATGATGAAGTACTGAAGGGCTGGAAAGAAGATACAAAGATCAAAGTTGTGAAGAAAGAATGGAAGAAGGTCGACTTCAAAGATCAGGGTATTACTATTACGACTTCAAAGACATCAGATACGGGTTCAGACTCAGGTTCAGACACAGGATCTGATTCAGGAGCAGATTCCAGTTCTAATTAAGGAGTGAAGCCGGGGTTCAATTAAAGATCAGATTCAGATAAATACAACAAAAAAGAATGTGCGGATGCACATTCTTTTTTGTTGCACAAACCCGGCAGGAATACCAGGAAAATTAAATATATTCGAGTTTCTCAAAATAATGCATCAGGATATCGGCACAATTTTCAACTCCAAGTTCAGAAGTGTCAAGGATCATATGATAGTCATTGACATCGCCCCAGGTCTTTCCGGTATGGTCATAATAGTAGGCGGCTCTCTCTTCGTCAGTCTTTTCCACTTTCTCTCTGGCACTGTCGTGATCCAGATGATCTTTTTGCATGATACGCAGGATGCGGTCTTCTTTGTCTGCACATACAAAAATATTCAGGACGTTCATACGGTCTTTAAGAATATCGGAAGCACAGCGTCCGAGGATGATACAGGGCTTTTCTGCCAATTTGCGGATTGCTTCTGCCTCAGATTCATATTCATGATCGTTGAGCTTTTCCTCGATATAGGCTTTATCGTATACCGGAACACCCAGTCTTTCGGAAAGCTCTGAGGCAATAATACTCGCTCCCGTTCCAAAACGTCGGCTCATTGTGATTACTAACTTCATAAGAATTCCTCCTTCGTAGAGATTCAATATAGTCGCACATTGAAAATGTACTTTTTTATTATAACACTTAAATGACAATTTGTCTTCGTTTCTGTGGTATAATGAAAAAAAGCCAAAAAAGTAAAAAGATGTGAAAGAGAACCGATAAAAGCAGAATTGACAAAGGGGAAAAGAAGATGAGTAAAGGAAGAGAACTGGCTTTGCAGGTAATTGATGAAGTGGAAAATGCTGTAGTCGGAAAGCGAAAAATTCTGGAAAAGATCATGACTGCGATCCTTGCAGGAGGACATATCCTGATCGAAGATATTCCAGGAACCGGAAAGACAACGATGGCACTTGCTTTTTCCAGGGCGATGCGTCTGAAAGAAACCAGGGTGCAGTTTACCCCGGATGTTCTTCCGGCAGACCTTACCGGATTTACCATTTATCAGAAAGAAACCGGACAGTTTGTCTATCAGCCGGGAGCGGTTATGTGCAATATCCTTCTGGCAGATGAGATCAACCGTACTTCACCGAAGACGCAGTCGGCATTGCTGGAGGTTATGGAAGAAAAGCAGGTGACGGTTGATGGAGTTACAAGACAGACAGGAGATCCTTTTATCGTGATCGCAACGGAAAACCCGGTTGGATCTGCAGGTACGCAGCTTTTGCCGGAATCTCAGCTGGACCGGTTTATGATCTGCGTGAAGATGGGATATCCGAGTGTGGAAGAGGAGATCGAAATCCTCAGAAGAGTGCAGAGTGGAGAGGCTGTGGAAAATGTTTTTCCAATTTTGGAACGGACAGTGCTGTTACTGTTACAGAAGGAAGTGAGAGAAGTCTTTGTGCATGAAAGGATATATCGTTACATTGCTGAGCTTGCAAAGGCAACAAGAGAGAATGAATGGACAGAACTGGGGATCAGTACACGTGGGACAGTTGCTCTGACAAAGATGGCGAAGGCTGCGGCATATCTGCAGGGGAGAAATTATGTGATCCCGGCAGATGTTATGGATGTATTTGAGGATGTGGCGATCCACAGGATCATATTGAATATGAAGGCAAAAGTGGGACATATCAGGACAGAAGAACTGATCCGGCGGATTGTTGAGCAGGTGCAGCAGCCAAGTATTCAGAAGAGGCGGTGAAAAAATGATAAAAAGATGCATTGCCTATGGAGCAGCGATGCTGGTAATTCTGTATACATTTCTGATCTATGATGCAGAAGTGCTGTCTGCCATTTTAATTCTCTTCATATTGTATCCAATTTTATCTCTGAGCTGGCTTGCCCTGACCGGAAAATCCTTGCGGACAGAAAGGGACAGAGTGCCAGAAATGGGAGAAGAGGGAAAAGAAATCCGTGCAGGGATTCTTTTAAAAAATCTGAGTCGTTATTTTGCAATCCAGTATGAAGTGAAGATTGTGGTGACAGATAGGAACAGAGAAGAAAAAGCGGTAAAAATCTGCAGGGGAAACCTCGCACCGGAAAGCAGTGAGACAGTGTGGTGTGATTTTGAGACAACGGAGTGTGGCGTGCTTGAAGTGAGCGTGGAATCCATCCGGAGATATGACTGGTTTCGGATTTTTTATCTGACAGAGGAAAAAGAAGAACGATCCCTCATAAAAATTTTTCCTGAGTATGAACTGATCCCGATGGAGATTACCCGCAGGGTAAGAGAATTTCAGGCAGACGATACAGAATATGCACAGGATCGAAAAGGAGATGATGCATCGGAGACGTATCAGATCCGCTCTTACAGAGAGCAGGATAATATCAAAGATATCCATTGGAAGCTGACGGCAAGAGAGGGAAAGCTGATGATCCGGGAAAGAGGATTTCCCCTGGGCTGCGTTGTGCTGATCTGGATTGATTATCCTGAAGGGAAGAAGGAAAAGAACGATTTCTCAGGAATGGTAAAAAATGCAGCGTCCTTATCAGTTACGCTGACAGAAGAAAAATGTATCCATTTAGTTGCGTGGTATGATGATCTGACCGGGAAGGTTGTAATGTGGCGTGTGAAGACAGTGCAGGATGCCTGTTATATGACCTGGAATCTGTTGGATATTCATCCATATAAAAGGACTGACTGGATGAATGAATGCAGAAAGGAATGTTTTCGTGGAAGGGAATTTGCAGCAGTGATTGAAGTTGATGCATCAGGAAGATTCTGGCAGAACGGACAGAAAGCTGAATATCTCAGAATCTGATCCGGTGTAAAAGGAGAAAGATATGGAGAAAAAGAAAACTTCCATTCGGATTGCACAGGAGAGCAGAAAGAAGAACAATAAGACCGGATATTTTACTGGATACATTACTGTGTTGAATGGAATGTCTGCATTTGCTTTGGCAGCAGCATGGGGCTGGGGGATGTCAGAAATATTCCACATAGAAATGGATACAAAAATGATCTTATTGGGACTGCTTCTGATATCTATGCTGTTCTCTGCCGGATATGGAATGTCCCGCATTGGCGGGATCGGCGCCGGACTGGGAGCAGCGGCAGCAGGAATCTGGTATAAGTGGGACATCTGTGTCGGGGTTGGCAGAAAGGTGTTCGGACAGCTTCGGGAAGGGGCAGCCGGTAATGTAGAGCATCTGTATCAGAATACAGAAATGGATACAATTTCAATTCTTATCCTGATGCTCCCATTCCTTCTTGTTCTGATTGCAATTTTATATGAAGGAAAAGGGAGATGGGCAGCGGCAGTCTTTATCATTCTGCAGTTTGTATGTGCAGGGTGTATGGATGAATTTCCGATGACCGAAATGGGAGTCCTGCTTTTTAATAGTGGAATGTATTTTCTGACCGGAATGATCGCGGCAGACAGAACTGCTTCGGGTGACATAACCCAAATGGTACAGATCCGGATGGAACTGCGAAGGCTGATCCGGGGCGGTATCGGTCTGGCGGTTCTCCTACTGGTTGCTTTTGGCAGCGGAAAGCAGTTGAATGTGGTAAAAGAAGAAAAAGATGGATGGTATATGACGGCCAGAAATACAGTCAGGGAACGACTGGACGAAACGATCGCTGATGCGAAAGAACGTCTGACAGGACAAAAAACGGTTCGTGCAAAAGAAGAAAGCGAAAAGAAAAAAGAAGCACAGAAGGCAGCAAAAAGTACTGCAGAACCCCAAAAAGCCAAAAGCACAGATGATACCGATACTGCCAGATTAAAAAGAAAACTCCCCGTACTGGAAACGACAGGAGTATCAGGAACGACGGACAAATCAGGAACAGCAAATTCGATTCTAAAAGATGAAATAGGAAATCTGAATCAGATTACGGGCTTTGTTCCGGATGATTCTGTGGCGAAAAGCGTTACGATCACATACAGACCCGAATCGACGGTGTATGTGGCAGAACGGTACGGAGTCTTTTACGAGGATGATACATGGAAAGATATTGAACATTCCGGCAAAGATGATGAAGAAGAAATGTGGGAGCATATGGAAGATTATCTGTCCTGTCCCACAGACTTACAAAAACTGATCCACTATTATATCGAGGAGATAGGTGGGATTGATGGGGAATGGAAAGATTCAAAGTCAGAGAATGAGGCAATCCGAAAAAAGATCTGCGAAGCTTTATGGGAACTTGCAGTCTATGATACAGAACCTGGTGCAACACCGGCAGGAAAAGATTTTGTGGAATATTTTCTTTTTGAAAACCGGAAGGGCTTCTGTGTCCATTTTGCATCAGCAGGAACTTTATTATTCCGGCTTGCCGGAAAAGAGGCAAGATATGCGGAAGGATATGCAGTTCCGGCGAGTGCATTTGAAGAACAGGAAGACGGAACTTATCAGGCACAGATCAGCGGAGCGATGGGACATGCCTGGTGTCAGGTATGGTGCCTTGATGACGGATACTGGGAAAATGTCGAAGTGACTCCGCCGGCCGGAATAGAACAGATTCAGAAAAGCGTGGAAGAAATGAAATTGCCAAAAGGGAGACTGGCAAGAATTTTATACCAGAATGCAGGCTGGCTGAAACCGGCTGGCAAAATACTGGCCGCAGGACTGATGCTTGCAGTTTTTTATTTGCAGGGGAAAAAGAGATGTCTTGCACTGAAAAAAAGAGTCGGGAAAATGACTGCGGGAGAATTATATGGCTGTGTACTGCGGGTGGCAAAGATCAAAGGAATCAAAATGGCAGAACCGGCAGGAAAGAGTACTTTAGAGATCCTGAAAGAAAAGTTCCCGGAAATTACCGCAGAACAATGGGAAAAGCTGTACGGGCAGGTGCTGCAGGAACTTTTTGGAAGAAAAGAAGAGAAAAGTCAGGAGCAGAGAAAAGAACAGCAGATCTGGCAGAGGAAATTTTACAGCCGGTTTTCTGAAGCTGCGGAGCGGGATATGAACTGGTATCAGAAAATAATATTCAGATCCATTTTCTGTATGAAATATGAAAAGGAAATATAGTGCATACGTGTATACAATCAGATTTCATTTTCTTGCGTTCTCCCATTGCAAGAAACTGCAGGATGATGATATAATTCATAGTAGCGTCTTTCTGCTCTGAAGTCAGAGACAGATAAGATATCCGATACCATCTGCCCGATGGCAGAGAGATTAAGTATTATGAGTAGGTGACCGATTTGAAAAATAAGATCAAGCGATTTGCAAAAGGGGATTTTCATATCCCACAGCCGGAGATTATATTTCCGGAGACGCATATCATTATGCGTGTCGGAGAAGGAGAAAAGTATCAGGGAAGTTTTTCCCTGCAGAATGAAGGAGAGGGAACGATCCGCGGTCTGGTGTATCCATCTTCCTACAGAATCCAGTGTGTGGAGCAGGGCTTTGACGGAAATCCGGTAAATATTTATTATACATATGACGGAAGGGGACTTGTTCCGGGACATGTCGAGCATGGAAAGTTCACGATCGTCTGCAATGGTGGTGAGTACGATATTGCATTTACTGCAATTATTGAAAAACCATTTGTCATGACCAGATATGGAAAGATCCAGAGTCTGGAAGATTTTAAAAAGCTTTCATACCGGGATGCAGCTGAAGCAGTCAAGCTGTTCCGATCCAGGGATTTCTATGAAATCCTCAAGTATGAGGATCAGAGGATCCAGGCACTTTATGATAATATGCGTAAATGGGAGCTGGATCAGCATGCACTGGAAGAATTTCTTGTAGGCTGTAAGCAGAAAGAAAAGATCTTTCTGACGCTGGAAGAGGAGAGCAGGGCGTTTATCTCGCTGATCGAGGATCGGAAAGAGACGTTTACCGTCAAAAAGAATACCTGGGGATTTCTCGAAGTAGATGTCCGTGCGGAAGGAGATTTCCTCTCAGTGGAGCATACGCACCTGACGACGGAGGAGTTCATCGGAAATTCTTACAGACTGGAATATTTTATTACGATGGACAAGCTTCATAAAGGGAGCAATTTCGGACAGATCATTCTGGAAACTCCATACGAGACCCTGAATTATGAAGTTGTGGTTGAGAAAGATATCAGCCGTGATGAAGAGTATCGGGAGAATGACAGGGAATTTGCAGGGATTCTGAAGAGTTTTCTGCAGTATGAGGGAGGCAGAGTGGATCTGGATACCTGGACAGAAGATGCACTTCGCAGGATTGCACGTCTGAGGGAGCGGGATGGCAATAATGAGTTCTATCTGCTTGCCCATGCACATATCTGTCTGCTGGGACAGCGGATGGAAGAAGCAAAATGGCTGTTGGAGTCGTACAATTATAACCGTTTTGCAATCGGCAAAGATGTGGAGCTGAGTTCTTATTATCTGTATCTGACAACACTGCTGAGCAATGATTCGATCGGACAGCGACGGGTTGCTGAGGAACTTTCAAGATCCTTTATGAAGCATCCTTCAAGCTGGAAGATTTTGTGTATGCTGGTGGAAGTAGATTCAGAATATAAGATCTACAGCGAGAGACTGCGGGTTCTTGAAAAGCAGTTTGAGGATTACCGATCCCACAGTATCTGGTTCTATCTGCAGGCATTCCGCTGCTACAGAGAGAAAAGTTCCTCTCTGAAAAAGCTCGGGACTTTTGAAGTACAGGTGCTTGCATTTGCAGTGAAATATAAGCTGATGACCAAAGAACTTGCACTGTATACCGCGAATCTGGCGAGTCAGATGAAATATTTTGATGCCCATTTGTATGAGGTTCTTGTCCGGTGCTATGAGATGTATGGGGAATCAATGATCCTGACTTCCATCTGTACGCTTCTGATCAAAGGGAGCTGTACAGAACATAAGTATTTCAAATGGTATGAAAAGGCAGTGGAGTCTGAACTGAAGATCGCACAGCTTTATGAATATTATATGGCTTCTGCGGAACCGGCACAGTTCCACAAGCAGTTACCAAGATCAGTCTATCTGTATTTTATGCATGGAAATTCCCTGGATTATCATAAATGCGCATTCTTGTATGCTAATCTGATCACATATGAAGACGAGGGCAGTGAGATCTATGCACATTACCGTGATGAGATGGAAGTTTTTGCATGGAATCAGTTGGAGCGGAGAAATATCGATGAAGATCTCAGGATTATCTACAAGAGATTTCTTGTAGAAGATGAGATGAAACAGGAGCGGATCAGAGCCCTGTATGATATCTGTCATGCCTACTGGATCACGACAAAAGTTCCGAATATGAAGTTTATCCATGTCATTGCAGATGACGGAACTGTGACGCAGAAAGTGCCATATACAGAAAAGGGAGCGAGAGTGTTCCTGTATTCCAAGACGGACCGACTGGTGTGGGAAGCGAAAGACGGACGCCATTATACAGATTCTATCCCGTATGACAGCAAAAGACTGTTCTATGAACTGCGTTATATGGATATGTGCAGAAAGTATCTGGGTGGACTGCTGAGGGGAAGGCAGAATGCGGAAGAGGAAGAACTGACACTGGAAGTAGTAAAGGAAAAAGGACTGGAAAATTATCCCGAAGATGAGATCTTTACACTGTGCAGTAAGACGATCCGGGAGAGTAATTATGAAAATGATGATTTCCTGACGTATGTATGCTATGACTTATTCCAGAAGAATCAGTATGATAAAGTAATCCTGACGTATCTTGCAAATTATTTCTGCGGTGCAACAATGGAAATGAAGGATCTGTGGAAAGTTGCAAGGGATTATGAGGTACATACGCACAAGCTTGCAGAACGGATACTGACGCAGATGCTGTTTTCGGAGGAGTTGTTCCAGGAGACACAGGTATTTGAGGTGTATTACGAAGAAGGTGCTTATTTCCGTCTGGAGCAGGCATATCTTGCGTATATTTCCAGGGAATATGTAGTGGAAGAGCGTAAGATCGGAAAGAATGTGATCGATGTTATCTGTCAGGAATATGAAAAGGGAGAACCAACGATCGATATCTGCAAGATTGCGGTACTGAAATATTATTCTACCCGTGAGTATGGAACGCAGATAAGGAAGACCCTGAAGAAGTTTCTGCAGGAACTCTGCGGTAAGCAGATTTATTTCCCGTTCTTCCTTTCTTATGAGAAAGAATGGCTTGTGGAACTTCAGCTCTGGGATAAGACGCTGATCGAATATAAAGGTCAGAAAGGCAGCCGTGTCATGCTTTATTATCAGCTGCAGAAAGGCAGCAGAGAGGCGGCAGATTATTCGACAGAAGTGCTGTCTCCGATGTATGAGAATCTTTATGTGAAGAAGTTTGTATTATTTGCAAATGAACGGCTGAAATACTATTTTAAAGAGACGATCGACGGAAATTCTTACAGAAGTGAAAAAGAAATGTGTATGCGGGAGATTGAAAAGGGAGAGCCGGGCAGATATGGAAGGCTCAACGATATCCTTTTGGAAGAGGATAAAGAAGAACAGGAGAAGAAGATGCGGAGTTACGCGTTGGAAGATGCCGTGGCGAACCACATGTTCATCCAGTATTAAGGAGGAGCTAATTTCATGGGACAGGGCAGTATAATTGGCTATGAAATAAATGAAAAGACGTGTCAGATCAGCTACTACAGTGAAGAGCAGATGGAACCACAGACACTCGAAGTCGATGCGGATAATTTTCAGATTCCGCTGATCATAGGAAGACTTCGCGATACATGGGCGTATGGAAAAGAAGCAAAAAGACTGGCAACGGTAAAAGAAGGATTTACCGTGACCAGGCTTTTGAACCGGAGTCTTGCAGGGGAAAAGATCGAGTTTGGTGAAGAGACGTATGATGCAGTATGGCTTCTGTCAAAGTTTATCCAGATGTCACTGCACGACTTTCCGGAGATCGATGGAATTGTATTTACAGTTCCTGCACTGACAGAGGAACTGGCACAGATGCTCAGAGGGATCGCAGTCCGTATGAATATTGACAAGCGGCATATTTTTATTCAGGATTATAAGGAGAGTTTCTGTAATTATCTGTTCTATCAGCCCAAAGAGCTGTGGCAGTATGATGCAGCATTATTCTGCTGTGACAGAAATGAGATCAAAGCTTATATGCTCCGCAGACTCAAACCGGGACTCGGAGGCGGAAAGACAACCTTTGTTACTGTGGATGAAGTTGCAAGTGCCCATATGAAAGAACTTGCGATGGTGTATCCGGTTCTGAATGAGGATAAAGCAAAAGAAGCAGACTCCATGTTCTGCAAGTTTATTGAGAGCGTCTTTGACAAGCGGATCGTTTCTTCGGTTTTCCTGACGGGAGAAGGATTTGAGAATGAGTGGTATCCAAAGTCTTTGCGGGTGCTGTGCAATGGACGCAGGGCGTTTATAGGAAATAATCTTTACAGCAAAGGAGCATGCTACACTGCATACCGAAAGCTGTATATGCACATTGAAAATCCGGTTTACCTGTCAGAGGACAAGCTGACAGATCAGATCACGGTGAATATGCGGGTTGACGGGCAGGAAATGTGGTATCCGCTGGTGTCCTGGGGAGCTCACTGGTATGAATCGAATAACCAGTGGGAAGTAATCCTTGAAGATGTGGAAGATATAGAATTTCATATTGAATCACTGGTACAGGGCAATCTTAAGACGGAGAAGATCTCTCTTGCAAAGTTCCCGAAACGTGCGGAGTATTCAATGAGGCTTCAGATCGAAACGTTATTCCTGGATGAAAAGACCTGCAAGATCACAGTGCGGGATGTCGGATTCGGAGATTTCTTCCTGCCGACAGATTTCCAGGAAGAGAAGATAATTCATTTAGGAGGTAATGATGGGAAATTTAATTCTTTGTCATGATAAGCATGCGATGCATCCGTATGAGATTACAAGAATCCACTGCAGGATCTTTACCATTGAAGAACTGTGTTATTACCTCTGCAATAATCTGTATCTGATCGATTATACGATCATGAATGAACAGATCTGTAACTGGCTGGAAGAAGAAATCGGAATGAAAGATCTTGCCGACCAGCTCAGAGATGTCCTCAGACTTCGCGGTTCAGTAGAGAAATTTGTATTGACGATCCTGAAAGCATCCAGGATCTACAGGGATCCTGAGATGATTCGTATTCAGAATGTACTGGAGCATCTGAAGAATCAGAAGGATATCGAACGCCAGAAATACAAAGGAGACAATCTCCTTGAGAGCGGTGAGATAGAAGAAGCGATCCTTGTATATCAGGAGATCCTGAACCGTGAGAAAGATGAGAGCGTGGATGAGAAATTTTACGGAAAGATCTATGCAGGACTGGGGGCAGCATATGGAAGGCTGTTTCTGTATCAGGAATCGGCAAGAATGTATGACCGGGCTTATCAGATCTGTGAAGATCCGCAGCTTCTAAAACCGTATCTCTATGCTTCTTATAAATATATGTCTTTGGAGGAATATCATATTCTTCTGACAAAGCATGAAGAATATCTGGAGATTAATGCAAAGATGCGTCAGGAAATGGACGATATCCGCAAAAATCTTCAGGTAGAACCAAATCAGCAGCTGGTTGAAAAGTGGAAGAGAAGACACAGAAGAAGTCATACCTGATGGTATGGCTTCTTCCAGCGATACCACAGAAAGGCAGCTGGCAGAACAGCCAGAAGCAGAACACGAGACAGAAGAACAGGAAAAAGACTGTTTGACATCCGAATACGGCTATGTTAGAATACAACAGTGACTTTACCATGGTGCAGTGACTCATTGGTAGAGAATAGAAGTTGTGATATTTGCTGATGGAGGAATGAAAGAATGAAAAAGAAATTATTAAGTGTATTTTTGTGTGCAGGTCTTGCAGTATCCATGCTTGCAGGATGCGGTTCAGGAAATTCTGATGCAAAAGATAAAAAGGATGCGGCAGCAGACAGTGATCTTGAGTATGTAAAAGACAAGGGAACTCTTGTTGTCGGCATTACTGACTTTGAGCCGATGGACTATAAAGATGATAATGGAAACTGGATCGGATTTGATGCAGATATGGCTTCAGCATTTGCAGAAGAATTAGGTGTGGATGTTGAATTTGTTGAGATCGACTGGGACAATAAAGTTCTGGAACTGGATGGGAAATCTATCGACTGTGTCTGGAATGGAATGACACTGACAGATGAAGTGACAAGCTCCATGGAATGTACAGATCCTTATCTGAATAATGCACAGGTGGTGGTTGTTCCGGCAGAGAAAGCTGACAAGTATCAGGATACGGACAGCCTGAAAGATTTAAGCTTTGCAGTTGAGGCAGGAAGTGCAGGAGAAAAGCAGGTCAGTGCACTTGGACTGAATTATACACCGGTAAACGCACAGGCAGATGCACTGATGGAAGTTGCAGCAGGTACATCAGATGCGGCAGTCATTGACTCTCTGATGGCAGCAGCCATGATCGGAGAGGGAACAGGTTATGCGGATCTTACTTATACAGTCAGTCTGAACAGTGAGGAGTATGGAGTCGGATTCCGAAAAGGATCTGATCTTGCTGCTGAGCTGAATAAATTCTTTGAAAAGAGCATGAAAGACGGTACAATGAAGACCTGTGCTGAAAAGTATAAAGTACAGGCGGCATTGATCGAAGAGTAAAAAATAAGGACGGAGCAGTACGGACATGGAACTTATAATGGAACAATTTCCTATCGTTATTCAATCGCTGAATGTTGGTTTTTTACAGACATTGAAGCTTTTCTTTGTGACGCTTTTAGGGGCATTGCCTTTAGGACTGATCATTGCATTTGGCTCAATGTCACATTTCCGGCCATTGAAATATATCACGAACATCATTGTATGGGTAGTCAGGGGAACTCCACTGATGATCCAGATGCTGATCATTTATTATTTTCCGGGGCTGGTATTGAATAATGCAGTCTGGGGTGGAGGAGAATCGGGGCGTTTTGTGGCGGCTTCCGTTGCATTTATCTTTAATTATGCCTGCTATTTTTCTGTTATTTACCGTGGTGGAATCCAAAGTGTACCACAAGGACAGACAGAGGCAGGACTTGTACTCGGAATGACGAAGAGCCAGATCTTCTTTAAGATTACTCTGATGCAGATGATCAAGAGAATTGTTCCACCGATGTCGAATGAGATCATTACACTGGTAAAAGATACTTCACTTGCACGGATCATTGCATTGCAGGAGATTATCTGGGCAGGACAGTCTTTCCTGAAAGGATCTCAGGGGATTTCAGGAGCAATCTGGCCGATGTTTTTTGCAGCAGTCTACTATCTGGTATTTAACGGAATTCTGACCGTATTGTTGGGACGGTTAGAGAAAAAACTGGATTATTTCAGATAGGAGGTGCAGAAATGGCAATTTTGGAAGTAGAACATATCAATAAAAAATTTGATCGTACAGAGGTACTGAAAGATATCAGCTTTTCCCTGGAACAAGGGCAGGTTCTTTCGATCATCGGATCATCGGGTAGTGGAAAGACAACACTGCTTCGTTGCCTGAATTTCCTTGAGACACCGGATGTGGGAATCATCCGGGTAAATGGGGAGACATTATTTGATGCGGGAAATGAAATGACAAAGCAGGAAAATGAAATACGAAAGAAGCGTCTTCATTTTGGACTGGTGTTCCAGTCATTTAATCTTTTTCCACAATATACAGCACTGGAAAATGTCATGCTGGCAAAAGAGCTGCTGGCGAAGGCACAGCCGGATTATAAGAAAAATAAAAAGAAGATCCACAGTGAGATTGAAGAGCTTGGAAGGCAGCTTCTGACGCAGATGGGACTGGCAGAGCGAATGGACAATTATCCACATCAGTTGTCAGGCGGTCAGTGTCAGCGTGTGGCGATTGCGAGAGCATTGGCGATGAAACCGGATATTCTTTGTTTTGATGAGCCAACTTCTGCACTGGATCCGGAGCTGACCGGCGAAGTACTGAAAGTTATCAAGGGGCTGGCAGATCAGAGGACAACCATGATCATCGTGACACATGAAATGGCATTTGCGAGAGATGTATCAGATCAGGTACTTTTTATGGATGGAGGAACGATCCTTGAGCAGGGAACACCGGAAGAAGTTTTTGAACATCCAAAGGAGGAACGGACAAGACAGTTCCTGTCAAGATTCACAAAAGAGCAATAATTATAAGCGAATCTAATAGATGAGCAGATAATAAAATAATGAACAGATCAGAGTACAAGGCAGAGGGAATGTTGATTTTCCATCTGCCTTATATTATAATCGGATTGGTAACGCTAGATTGATCAGTGACAATATAGAGGATAAGGAGCAGAAACTACATGAGTAAATTTGAAAAAGCTGTGACGGGATTAGGCGAAGAGTGTGGTGTGTTCGGAGCCTATGATATGGATGGACATGATGTGGCAGCATCCATTTATTACGGACTTTTTGCCCTGCAGCACAGAGGACAGGAGAGCTGTGGTATTGCAGTGACGGATACTGCCGGAAAGAGAAAGGTACTGTCCAGAAAAGGGCTTGGTCATGTGAATGATGTCTTTGATGAGGAAGTACTTTCAGAACTGAAAGGAAATCTGGGAGTCGGACATGTGAGATATTCTACAGCAGGAGGAACCCGTGTAGAAAATGCCCAGCCACTTGTAATCAATTACGTGAAGGGAACGCTGGCAATCGCACATAACGGGAATCTGGTGAATGCGATTGAGCTGAGAAAAGAACTGGAGTATACAGGTGCTATTTTCCAGACGACGATTGATTCGGAAGTGATCGCCTACCATATTGCAAGGGAGCGGCTGGAGGCTGCAACTGCGGAGGAGGCAGTGAGACTTGCAATGAAAAAGATCAAAGGTGCTTATGCACTGGTTGTGAGCAGTCCGAGAAAGATGATCGGAGCGAGAGATCCTTTCGGATTAAAGCCTTTGTGTATAGGAAAAAGAGAAAATACATACTTCCTGGCATCAGAAAGCTGTGCGATTGCTGCAGTGGATGCAGAGTTTGTGCGGGATGTGCTTCCGGGAGAGATTGTAACGATCACGAAGGACGGAATCGCATCGGATATGAGTATGGCGATGCCGGCAGAAAAGCAGGCAAGATGTATTTTTGAATATATTTATTTTGCAAGGACGGATTCTACGATTGACGGAGTGAATGTCTATCATTCCAGGATCCTTGCAGGAAAAGCACTGGCAGAGTCGTATCCGGTGGAGGCCGATCTGGTAGTCGGAGTACCGGATTCAGGACTGGTAGCGGCAAAGGGATATTCCGAACAGTCAGGAATCCCTTACGGAATGGCATTCCACAAGAACAGTTATGTTGGAAGAACGTTCATCAAGCCGAAGCAGAGTGACAGAGAGTCCAGTGTCAAGATTAAATTAAATGTGATTCCGGAAGTTGTAAAGGGCAAGAGGATCGTTATGGTAGATGATTCCATCGTCAGGGGAACTACCTGTGCGAATATCATCAAGATGCTGAAAAAAGCCGGGGCAACGGAAGTGCATGTAAGGATCAGTTCGCCACCGTTCCTGCATCCATGTTATTTTGGAACCGATGTGCCGTCGAATGAGCAGTTGATTGCCCATTCCCATACACCGGAGCAGATTCGGGATATGATCGGGGCAGATTCCCTTGGATATATGGAGATAGAAAAACTGAAAAATATGGTTGGAGATCTTCATTTCTGTGATGCATGCTTTACAGGAAATTATCCGATGGAAGTACCGGGAGAAGATATCAGTCAGGCATTTGAATAAATTGAGCAGAATAAAAGGAGATAGAATTATGAGTAATGACCGTTATGTAAGTCCACTTTCAGAACGTTATGCAAGCAGGGAGATGCAGTATATTTTTTCACCGGACAAAAAGTTCCGTACCTGGAGAAAGCTGTGGATCGCTCTTGCAGAGACTGAGAAAGAGCTTGGACTTAATATTACCGATGAGCAGATTGCAGAATTGAAAGAACATGCAGATGATATTAATTTTGATGTGGCAAAAGAGCGAGAAAAGGTAGTTCGCCATGATGTTATGTCCCATGTGTACGCATATGGTGTGCAGTGTCCGAAAGCAAAAGGAATTATTCATCTTGGAGCAACCTCCTGCTATGTCGGGGACAATACTGATATTATTATCATGGCAGAGGCACTGAAACTGGTTCGTACGAAGCTGATCAATGTGATCGCAGAACTGGCAAAATTCGCAGATGCACAGAAAGCCCAGCCGACACTTGCATTTACCCATTTCCAGCCGGCTCAGCCGACAACTGTAGGAAAAAGAGCGACACTGTGGCTGCAGGAGTTTGAGATGGATCTGGAAGATCTGGAATATGTACTCGGAAGTCTGAAACTTTTAGGCTCGAAAGGAACGACAGGAACGCAGGCAAGTTTTCTGGAACTCTTTGACGGAGATCAGGAGACCATCGATAAGATCGATCCGATGATCGCAGAAAAGATGGGATTTAAGGCCTGCTATCCGGTATCGGGACAGACGTATTCAAGAAAAGTAGATACAAGAGTTATGAATATCCTTGCAGGGATCGCAGCCAGTGCACATAAATTTTCAAATGATATCCGGCTTCTCCAGCATCTGAAAGAAGTCGAAGAACCATTTGAAAAGACACAGATCGGTTCTTCTGCAATGGCATATAAGAGAAACCCTATGAGAAGTGAAAGAATCGCATCTCTTTCAAGATACGTTATGATCGATGCACTGAATCCAGCGATCACATCTGCGACGCAGTGGTTTGAGAGAACGTTGGATGATTCGGCAAATAAGCGTCTGAGTATTCCAGAAGGCTTTCTGGCAATTGACGGGATTCTGGATCTCTGTCTGAATGTGGTAGACGGACTTGTAGTTTATCCGAAGGTGATCGAGAAGCGTCTTATGTCAGAACTTCCATTCATGGCAACGGAAAATATCATGATGGATGCCGTAAAAGCCGGTGGAGACAGGCAGGAACTGCATGAGAGAATCCGCGAGCTTTCTATGGAAGCAGGAAAGAATGTGAAGGAAAAAGGTCTTGATAATAATCTGTTGGAACTGATCGCAGAAGACCCGGCATTCAACCTGACACTGGAAGATCTGCAGAAGACAATGCAGCCGGAGAAATATGTAGGACGTGCAAAAGAGCAGGTTGAAGCATATCTGACAAAAGTGATCAACCCGTTACTGGAAAAGAATCAGGAAGTACTTGGCGTAAAAGCGGAGATCAATGTGTAAACTAAAATCCTGAAAATGCAAAGGAATGTTGCAATTCGTTGCGGCATTCCTTTTTCTTTGGTATCTTACTACAGTCGACAAGATATGATCGAACAGGAAAAGTGGTGAAAGGAAAAGAAAAATATGGAATTGAACGAAAGATTTTGGAAAACTGAACAGAATATCCCTGCCCTGCAAATACACAGGACAGGTGTATCAGTACTGCTCCTGATCTGTATGTGGATTTCCCTGCTCGACTGTGGGACTGTCAGGATCATGGATGCGAATATGACGGCTGTATATGAAACGAAAAATACGTCCGCAGCGGTTACGGAAGAAAGAAGTATTCTGACAGCAGAACGTTGTTATCCGGTATTGGAGAAAATGAAAAATTCTCTGTCTGCAGATGAAAGAACCTTGCCGGCTGTTATTCAGACGTCAGATGTGGCAGGAGCAGGGCTTGAGAAGGACCCGGCTGTCGGATCAGGCAGAAGCCTGACAGAAACTGTAGCCACAGATACGGGGATTTCTATTCCTGCAGAGGACGTTGAACCTGCGACAGATGACAGCAATCTGATTGAAAGTGAGAGTAAAAATCCGGAAATGATGTCTGTGACAGAAGATGGATTTATCGTGGACGGAACAGGAACGATCACAGGTGTGGCAGATTATGAAAAGGCAGTAAAAGAAGGACGTCTCACTCTGTCGTCAGATAAGTGCAGCAGAATTGCGGTAACTACGTTTGCTGATGCACCGGATGGAATCCTGGAGATCGTGATCCCGGCAAATATTATTTCCATTGAAGAAGGAACTTTTGCAGATCTGAAGGATGTGGAATGGTATGAGACAGAACCGGACAATCCGGTGTATGTGAGCCGGGATGGAGTTTTATTTTCGGAACAGGAGACCTGTCTTTTCGCATTTCCTGCAGGAAGAACAGGAATCTATCCAGTTCCTGAAAATGTGATGTGTCTGGCAAAGGGTGCTTTCAGAGGAAGTAGATTGTCCAAAGTGATCGGGATGAAAGCACATGAAATGGAACAGACAGATTTTCCGGATACACTGGTGGTTGAATAATCCTGCCGGTTGCGATATAATAATTCATTGTAGATCCGCATATGTGGAGACCAGAGCTTAAGAAGAAAATGAATTGGAGAAGATAATATGAGTAAGAAAGTAAGAACGAGATTTGCACCAAGCCCGACAGGAAGGATGCATGTGGGAAATTTAAGAACTGCACTTTATGCATATCTGATCGCAAAGCATGAGGGTGGCGATTTTATCCTGCGTGTGGAGGATACAGATCAGGAGCGTTTCGTGGAAGGTGCTTTGGATATTATTTACAGGACACTTGCAAAGACGGGGCTGGTACATGATGAAGGACCGGATAAGGACGCAGGATATGGACCTTATGTGCAGAGCGAGAGAAATGCAGCAGGTCTTTATCTGAAATATGCGGAGCAGCTGGTAGAGCAGGGAGATGCATACTATTGTTTTTGTGATAAGGAGCGTCTGGAGTCCCTGAAGACGACTGTTTCAGAATCAGGAACAGAGATTTCTGTTTATGATAAGCATTGTCTGAGCCTGAGCAAGGAGGAAGTGGAGGCAAATCTTGCAGCCGGTAAGCCATGGGTCATCCGTCTGAATGTGCCGAATGAGGGTACAACGACGTTCCATGATGAGATTTATGGGGATATCACGGTGCCGAATGCAGAACTGGATGATATGATCCTGATCAAGTCAGACGGGTATCCGACTTACAACTTTGCGAATGTAATTGACGATCATCTGATGGAGATCACGCATGTTGTCAGAGGAAATGAGTACCTTTCTTCTGCACCAAAATATAACCGTCTGTATGAGGCGTTTGGATGGGAAGTTCCGGTTTATGTCCATTGCCCTCTGATCACAGATGAGAATCATAAGAAGTTAAGTAAACGTTGTGGTCATTCTTCTTATGAAGATCTGATCGAACAGGGATTTGTGTCAGAGGCTGTTGTCAACTATGTGGCACTGCTTGGTTGGTGTCCGTCTGACAACCGGGAGATCTTCTCTCTGGAAGAGCTGGTAGAGGCATTTGATTATCATCATATGAATAAATCACCTGCAGTGTTCGATGTAGTGAAGCTGAAATGGATGAATGGTGAATATCTGAAAGCAATGGATTTCGACAAATTTTTCGAGCTTGCAAAGCCGTATATCAGTGAAACTGTGACAAAGGATTATGATCTGAAGAAGATTGCAGCCCTGGTTAAGACAAGGATTGAGATCCTTCCGGATATTAAGGAGCAGATTGATTTCTTTGAAGAACTTCCGGATTATGATATTGCACTTTATACGCACAAAAAGATGAAAACGGACGCAGAGAAATCACTTGCACTTCTGCAGGAGGTACTCCCGGTTCTTGAAGCACAGGAAGATTTCAGCAACGATGCACTTTTCGAGACGTTAAAAGGTTTTGCGGCGGAGAAGGGGTATAAGGTCGGCTATGTTATGTGGCCACTGAGAACTGCCGTATCAGGAAAGCAGAGTACTCCGGGTGGTGCTACAGAGCTGATGGAAGTCTTCGGAAAAGAGGAATCCCTGAGAAGAATCCGCCTTGGAATTGAGAAGCTCCAGTAGCAGGAAGGAAAAAATGGGGTTAAACGAAGCACAGAAAGAAGCAGTTCTTCATAAAGACGGTCCCTGTCTTGTGCTGGCAGGACCGGGATCGGGGAAGACGCTTACGATTGTGAACAGAGTAAAATATTTGATTGAAGGACATAAAGTAAGACCAGAAGAAATTCTGGTCGTTACTTTTACCCGTTTTGCAGCGGCGGAGATGAGATCCCGCCTCTGTTCGCTTATGGGAAAAGAGAAACTTCCTGTGACGATAGGGACATTTCATGGGATTTATTATGGAATCCTTCGATGGACTTACCGGATCGGGCAGAAGAATCTGCTCTTGGATAATGAGAAATATCAGATCCTAAGGCAGGTGGTCAGGCATCAGAAACTGGAGATCTTTGACGAGGAGGATTTCCTGAAAGATATTGCTTCTGAAATCGGAAAGATTAAAAATCAGAGGATCAGACCGGAAGAGTTTATTTCAGAAAAATGCGAGGCTGCTGTATTCCGGCAGATTTACAGAGAGTATGAAGAACAGAGAAAAAGACGGAAAAAGATCGATTTTGATGATATGCTGGTACTTTGCTATCAGCTTTTTCTTTCCAGACCAGATATATTGAGAGGATGGCAGAAAAGGTTCCGTTACATTCTGATTGATGAGTTCCAGGATATCAATCAGATCCAGTATGACGTGATCCGTATGCTGGCACTGCCTGAAAGGAATCTCTTTGCAGTGGGAGATGATGATCAGGCGATTTATGGATTCCGGGGTGCAGATTCAGAGCTGATGCTCCGGTTTAAAAAAGATTTTCCCGATGCCAGTCAGATCCTGTTGGGGGTAAACTATCGTTCCACTTCCAATATTGTGACCAATTCCCTGAAAGTGATCATGCATAATACCAGACGGTATGAGAAGGAATTAAAGGCGGAACGAAAAGGTGGTCCGTGTCTGCATATCCAGGAAGTAAAGGATGTAAATGAAGAGGCAGAATATATTGCAGAAGAAATTGAAAAAAGCATCAGAAGCGGAACAAGGGCAGAGGACATTGCAGTGCTTTTTCGGACGCATACGGATGCAAGACCGGTTGTAGAAGCTCTGCTTGCCCGGAAACTTCCATTTGAGATGAAAGAGCATCTGCCCAATCTTTACGAACATTTTCTGGCAAAGGATATTCAGGCATATTTCCGGCTTGCAATGAAATGTGCAGGACGGCAGGACCTGCTGCAGGTAATGAACCGGCCGAAACGTTATCTTTCCAGGAACAGCCTGCAGGGAAAGAAGGCATCCTTCGAGACACTGCGGGACTATTACCGGGATAAAGACTGGATGACAGACCGGATCGATCAGTTTGAATGGGACGTAAAAATGATGGAGAAAATGACTCCTTATGCTGCAATTACTTATCTGCGGAAAAGGGTTGGATATGATGAATATCTGAAAGAGTATTGTATTTCCCGTCATTTGAAAATTACGGATCTGAATGAGGTTTTTTCAGAGCTGGAAGAAGCCGCAAAACCGTTTAAAACGATGGAAGAGTGGTTTTTGCATATTAAAGAATATACAGAAGCATTAAAGAACCGGGAAGAGAGAAAGGATGTGCCGGAGAAAGGGATCCGTCTGATGACGATTCATGCAGCTAAAGGACTGGAATTTGATACTGTGTTCGTGATACAGGCAAATGAAGGGCGGCTTCCATATAAAAAGGCAGAAAAAGCTGAGGAGATAGAGGAAGAACGACGGCTTTTTTATGTGGCGATGACGAGAGCAAGAAACCGGCTGGTGTTCAGTTATGTGAAAATAAAAAACGGGAAAGAAATCCTTCCTTCCCGCTTTGTGGATGAACTGCTGGAAAAATAAGCTTAGTCCATATCATCCAGATCGATATCACCGAAGTCCTGAGCATCTGCCCATGCGTTAAACGCATCAGAAACCACTTCAAATTCTTCGTCAGATTCGATATTTTCAAGATCTGGTTCTGCATCACCACGATCGATGAAACGGTATAAATATACCTGTCCATCCTCGTCAAAGACCTCGTTAAAAAGAGGATACAGGGCAATATACTGCTGCTCCTGAACTTCAAAAATGGTGATGACCTCACATTCAAGTTCTTCGTTATTCTCAAGAGTGAGGGTAACGGTGAGTACTTCGTTCTCGTTCATACTTTCGCTCCTTTATATATAGTGAAATATTGTTTATGTGACCGGTCTGATGGTCACTGTTAAATAAGATGGTAGCAAAAAGCAGGGGAAAATGCAAGGAAAAGAAGCAGAAATCTGCGATGAGTAACGGTTGACATTCAGAAGAAACCAGGTAGAATGGAAGAAGAGATAGCAAAAGAAATGTGGAAGGATTTGTGATATGAGAAAAAGAATTAGGATATACATACTGATGGCAGCGAGTGTACTTTTTCTGCTGACAGGATGTAAAAAGAATGTAGGGACACCGGAAGATAATGCAGTGACAGATGAGAATGACGACAAGAAAGAAGATACAGATCAGGAGAAAAAAGTCTTCGGTTTCTGCGGGATCGATATGTCGAATCCGTTTTATGCAACGTTGAAAGATTCCGTACAGTCGGCTCTGGAGGCACAGGGAGATAAACTGCTCATAAAAGATCCTGCAGGAGATGCAGAACGGCAGAATACCCAGATACAGGAACTGATCGAGGAAGATGTGGATGCAGTTTTTCTCTGCCCGGTGGACTGGAAGAAGATCGAACCGGCACTGGATGCTCTGGAGGAGGCTGAGATTCCGGTGATCAACCTGGATACAGAAGTTTACGAGAGCGGAAAAGTGGCTGCGTATGTTGGCTCTGATAACCGGAATGCGGGATATGTATGCGGAGAGGATCTGGTAGCAAGAAAGCCGGACGGCGGACAGGTTGTGATCGTGGAAAATCTGAATGTCAATTCTGTATGCGAAAGGATCACGGGGTTTGAAGAGGCTGTATCCAAAGGAGCATTTGTGGTTGTTAAGAGGATTCAGACCGGAAATGATGTCTCAGGGCTGAAGCAGCAGGTGACACAGGTACTGGCACAGAATCCGGATCTGGATGCGATTATGTGCGGAGATGATCAGATGGCAGAACAGGTGCGGGAGGCGATTACAGAAGCCGGACGGGAAAAAGTTTATGTTTATAGTGTAGATGGTTCTCCGGCGTCAAAAAAAGCACTGGTAGAACATACGGGAGGAATGATGGGAATCGGAGCCCAGTCACCGATCAACCTTGGAAAAAAAGCGGTCAAAATTGCCAATGCAGTATTGAACGGGGATGATTATGAGAAAGAGACTTATGAGGAGACGTTCTTTATAAATCGAGATAATGTTGAAATGTATGGAACGGACGGCTGGCAATAAGAAAGGAACAGAGTATGGAATGTGTGAAAGGAAGACCACAGCCTTTTGGGGCGGAGATCAGAAAGAACCATATTAATTTTGCAGTGCAGGTTCCGACTGGGAAAAAGTGCGAACTTTTGTTGTATAAAAAAGGAAGTATAAATCCGAAGTATAGGTTTGAAATGCCGGAAGAAAAGGGGATTGGAGAAGTACGATTTCTTGCTTTGCAGGGATTAGATACAGAAAAATATGAATACAATTTTCAGATCGATGAAAAGGTGTGGGTAGATCCTTACGTGAGAGAACTTGCAGGAATGAAAAAGTTCGGAGTCAGAATGGATATGCAGAAGCATCAGATACGTGGAAAATTTGTCCGGGATGATTATGACTGGGAAGGTGACAAAAGACCACATCTTGCGTGGAATGATGTGATTGCATACAGCCTGCATATACGTGGATTTACAAAGCACAGTTCTTCCCATGCAGTACATAAGGGAACTTATCTGGGAATCGTAGAAAAGATTCCGTATCTGTTGCAGCTTGGGATCAATCAGATCCAGTGTATGCCGGTTTACGAATTTGATGAGTATGTACAGAATAAGATTAATTTCTGGGGGTATGGAAAGGGATTTTATTTTGCTCCAAAAAGTTCCTACGCATCAGGCGGCAGTGCGGTGAAAGAGTTGAAGGATATGGTAAAAGCATGCCATCGGGCAGGGATTGAAGTAGTTCTGGAGATGCCGTTTGAAGCGGGAATTTCTGCACAGAAAGCGATGGAATGTCTGAAGTTTTATCTGTTGGAATATCATGTGGATGGATTTGTGGTGAATCCCTATAATGTTCCATGGGAGGAACTGAATGCAGATCCGCTTTTAAAAGAAGTAAAGATCATGAAAAAAGAAGAAGGATTTCAGACGATCATGCGTCGTTTTCTTAAAGGTGATGAGAATATGATCCGTGATGTCATGTGGGCGTTGAAGCATAATTCGTGTGCTGACGGAGTCTGCAATTCGATCACAGCACAGACGGGATTTACGTTATGGGATCTGGTTTCCTATGATGGAAAGCATAATGAGGAAAATGGGGAACGCAATCAGGACGGACCGGATTATAATTATAGTTGGAATTGTGGTGCGGAAGGACCGAGCAGAAAAAAGAATATTATCAGACTGCGGAAAAACCAGATGAAAAATGCCTATACGCTGCTCCTGACAGCACAGGGAACGCCATGCCTGCTGGCTGGGGATGAATTTTATAATTCGCAGAAAGGAAATAATAATGCCTATTGTCAGGACAATCCGGTTGGCTGGGTAAACTGGAGCCGGTGGAAAGAAGATGATCCGCTCTATCTCTATGTGCGGCAGTTGATCCGTTTCCGTAAGGAACATAGCTGTCTGCATCAGAAAGAAGAACTCAGAGGAATTGACCGTACTTCCTGCGGAATGCCGGATGTATCCTATCATGGAGAAAATGCATGGCAGGCAAAGGCAGAAGTCGCAAGTCGTCAGCTTGGGGTGATGTATGCGGCAGTAAAAGGAGAGGACGAATTATGTTTTCTTGCATATAATATGCACTGGGAAGCACATAAATTTGCACTTCCATCTGCAGGAAAGGGTAGAGAGTGGCTGCTTGTTGCTGATACGGCACAGGGAATGCTGGCAGAAGCCGGCAGGATGGAAGACCAGAAAGAAATAGAGCAAGGAGCAAGGAGCATTACCATTCTGATCAACCGGAAAATTTCAGGCATGACGGCAGGAAAGGCTGTCGGGAAGGCGGCAGAAAATAAAGTGAAAGGTGAAATGAAAAATGAAAGCGATCCGGCATTTTCAGACCATTACAAAGCATAAGATCTATGTGATGAGGGAATGTTTCCGTGTAGGACTGTACAGGCAGGGATTATTGCATGATCTGTCGAAGTACAGTTGGACAGAATTCCGGATCGGGTGCAGATATTATCAGGGAACACGAAGCCCGAACAATGCAGAGCGGGAAGAAAAAGGATATTCATCTGCATGGCTGCATCATAAGGGAAGAAATAAGCATCATTACGAATACTGGATCGATTATAATGTCAATGTGGGAAAGGACGGAAAGATCCTGACCGGGATGAAGATGCCGGTCAGATATGTTGTGGAGATGTTTCTTGACCGGATTGCTGCAAGTAAAGTATATATTGGCGAGGTGTACAATGATTCGGATCCACTGAGGTATTATGAAAACGGAAAAGCAGGAGAACTGATGCATCCTGAGACAAGAGCATTGCTGGAAAAACTTCTGCATATGCTTGCAGAAAAGGGAGAAGAAGAAACTTATCGGTACATCCGCAGGGAAATACTCAGAAAGAAAGAAGGCTGATTATGGTATTGTATGTTGTCCGGCATGGAGAAACGGACTGGAATAAAGTGAAACGGGTTCAGGGGCATACGGATATTCCGCTGAATGAATATGGAAGGCATCTTGCCCGGGAAACTGCAGAAGGTCTGAAAGAGACCGGGATTGATCTGGCGATTACAAGTCCTCTGATCCGTGCGAAAGAGACTGCACAGATCATTCTCGGAACAAGGCAGATCCCTCTTTTGGAAGAACCCAGGATCAGAGAGGTTGGTTTTGGAGAGTATGAGGGGGGCTCATGTAACGGAGAAGATCCGATCAGCAGAGCATTCCGTCTCTTTTTCAATGCTCCGGGGGAGTATATTGCACCAAAGGGGGCAGAGACGATAGAAGAACTGTATGAAAGAACAGGAGACTTTCTGAAAGAGTTATGCGAAAAGGAAGAGTGGCAGGAAAAGAATATTCTGATCTCAACGCATGGAGCAGCTATGACTGCACTTCTGAACCGGATCAGGGGAAACCTGTCGGTGGAGTCATTCTGGCAGGAAAAGGTGCCGCCAAACTGTTCAGTGACAACGGTACAGATTAAGAATGGAGTTCCCTGTATCGTGAAGGAAAATGAAATTTTCTATAAAGAGAAAGTCAGACAGTGGAATACTGTATGACAGAAAGAGCAGTCCGGTTTATCTGTGGGTCAGAAAAGCCGGACTGCTCCTTTTACCTTGCAATCCGATGACTGCTGTGCTATTCTGTATTTGTTCATTGAAGCAGCAGTTCATAGCTGCATAAAATTCTACATCAGGGAAAGATTCAAGATTCGTAAAAGGGGTGCTGCCCAGAGCGTCTGTGACGGGGAGCATAAAAGTTCTGAATCAAAATCCACAGGAAAAATAGGTTGACAATTTACAGGAAGTGTAATACTATAACTACAGATACGAACAACTGTTCGATAAAGGAGAAAGAATTATGGCAAGTGGAAAAGAAAGCGTTGTAAAAGTTACAAATAGTGAGGAAAAGAAAAAAGCTCTGGATGCGGCGATCGCCAAATTGGAGAAGGACTTCGGTAAGGGTGCGGTGATGAAGCTGGGAGAGTCAGGGGCACATGTGTCAGTAGAGACAGTACCGACGGGATGCCTGAGTCTGGATCTTGCACTGGGACTGGGGGGAGTGCCGAAAGGAAGAGTGATCGAGGTTTATGGTCCTGAGTCCAGTGGTAAGACGACGGTTGCATTGCATATGATCTCAGAAGTGCAGAAACGTGGTGGAATTGCAGGTTTTATAGATGCAGAGCATGCATTGGATCCGGTTTATGCAAAGAATATCGGAGTGGATATTGATGAATTATATATTTCGCAGCCGGACAGCGGAGATCAGGCACTTGAGATCGCAGAGACGATGGTGCGTTCCGGTGCGATTGATATTATCGTCATTGACTCTGTTGCGGCACTTGTTCCGAAGCAGGAGATTGAAGGAGACATGGGAGACAGCCATGTAGGACTGCAGGCAAGACTGATGTCCCAGGCTTTGAGAAAACTGACACCGGTAATCAGTAAATCGAACTGCGTGGTTATTTTTATCAATCAGCTCCGTGAGAAAGTGGGAGTGATGTTTGGTAATCCGGAGACGACTACCGGAGGCCGTGCGTTGAAGTTTTATGCCTCTGTTCGTATGGACGTAAGAAGGATCGAGACTTTGAAGCAGAGTGGTGAGATCGTAGGAAACCGTACAAGGATCAAGATTGTAAAGAATAAGATTGCACCTCCGTTTAAAGAGGCAGAATTTGATATTATGTTCGGAAAAGGAATTTCAAGAGAAGGAGATATTTTGGATCTTGCGTCGAAGATTGATATTGTAAAGAAGAGCGGTGCATGGTATGCATACGAGGGTGATAAGATCGGACAGGGACGTGAAAATGCAAAGTCTTATCTGGAGTCACATCCGGAAGTGATGGAAGAGATTGAAAGAAAAGTACGTGATTATTATCATCTGGATGGTACAGAGGCGGAAGATGAAAAGAAAAGTGATCTGAAACTGATTGCTGAGAAGAAGGCTGATAAAGAAAAGACTGATGCGGAGCAGGCAGAATGATCGTCACAAAAGTAGAGCTGCTTTCAAAGACGAAGTATAAGATCTATCTGGATCACCAGTTCGCATTTGTTCTTTATAAGGGGGAACTTCGCAGTTATAAGATTTCTGATGGAAGAGAGATGAGTGAGGAAGAACTGGATGAGATCAGAGAAAAGATCCTGCTAAAACGTGCAAAAAAGAGAGCCATGCATCTACTGGAAGATATGGACAGGAGTGAGGCAGGATTAAGAGAAAAGCTGAGAGCAGGGCTATATCCCGAAGATCTGATCGAGGCGGCAGTGGCGTATGTGAAGTCTTTCGGATATCTGAATGATGTACGGTATGCGGAAAATTTTATCCTGGCCCGGAAAAGCACAAAGAGTAAAAGAGAGATCCTTGCACTTCTGAATGGGAAGGGAATCTGTTCTGCTGATATAGAGAAGGCGTTTGAAAGCTGTTATGGTGAAAGTGAAGAAGCGGAGGCAGTCCGTCGGATTCTTGCGAAAAAGAAGGTAGATGTGAGGACGGCAGATGAGCGGGAGATGCAGAAAATATACGGATATCTGGGCAGAAAAGGTTTCCGCTATGATGTAGTCCGTCAAGTGATACAAAATAGTATTGAGAATGCTTGACATTGTTGTGGAAACAGTATAAAATTTAAGTGTTGTATTTAGATATACGTACAATGAAAATTAAATAAGGAGGTGCTCCTGTGCAGATAAGTCTAGGATTAGGAATAGGCATTGCCGTGGCCCTCGCGTTGATAGTCGGAGTTGTTACTCGTTTTGCGACAATTTCCAGTCTGAAGAATAATGCGGACAGCAAGATTGGAAATGCGGAAGCAAAAGCAAGAGAAATTATTGACGATGCGGTGAAAACTGCCGAGACTACTAAAAAGGAAGCTCTTTTAGAAGTAAAAGAGGAATCGATCAAGACCAAGAACGATCTTGAGAAAGAGACCAAGGAAAGAAGAGCCGAACTGCAACGCTATGAAAAAAGAGTGCTTGCAAAAGAAGAGTCTGTTGATAAAAGATCCGATGCTTTAGAGCATCGTGAGAACAAACTCACGTCAAAAGAAGAACATCTTCGTCAGCGTGAAGCCAAAGTAGAAGAACTTAGTCAGCAACGTGTACAGGAACTTGAACGAATCTCAGGACTTACCTCCGAACAGGCAAAAGAATATCTGTTAAAAACTGTTGAAGATGATGTTAAGCATGACACCGCCAAGATGGTGAGAGAGCTGGAGATGCAGGCAAAGGAAGATGCCGACAAGAAGGCAAAAGAGTATGTTGTCAATGCAATCCAGAGATGTGCGGCAGACCATGTGGCTGAAACTACAATTTCTGTAGTACAGTTACCGAGTGATGAAATGAAGGGACGGATCATTGGACGAGAGGGAAGAAATATCAGAACTCTTGAAACTCTTACGGGTGTAGAACTGATCATTGATGATACTCCGGAAGCAGTTGTATTATCAGGATTTGATCCGATCCGCCGGGAAGTAGCAAGGATTGCTTTGGAAAGACTGATCGTTGATGGTCGTATCCATCCGGCAAGAATTGAGGAGATGGTAGAAAAGGCACAAAAAGAAGTTGAGACGATGATCCGCGAGGAAGGAGAGGCTGCAGCACTGGAAGTTGGTGTTACGGGTATCCATCCGGAATTGATCCGACTTCTTGGACGTATGAAATTCAGAACAAGCTATGGACAGAATGCATTGAAGCATTCCGTTGAAGTGGCTCAGTTATCAGGACTGCTGGCCGGTGAGATTGGACTGGATGTAAGGATTGCCAAGCGTGCCGGACTTTTACATGATATTGGTAAATCCATCGATCATGATGTAGAAGGATCACATATCCAGATCGGTGCTGATCTGTGCAGAAAGTACAAAGAATCAGCAACTATTATCAATGCAGTAGAGGCTCATCATGGAGATGTTGAGCCGGAAAGTCTGATCGCATGTGTTGTTCAGGCGGCTGATACGATTTCAGCAGCAAGACCGGGTGCGAGAAGAGAGACAATAGAGACATATACAAACAGATTGAAACAGTTAGAAGATATTACCAACCAGTTTAAAGGTGTGGATAAGTCTTTTGCCATTCAGGCGGGTAGAGAGATTCGTGTTATGGTAGTTCCAGATCAGGTATCAGATGATGATATGGTGCTGATGGCCAGGGATATTGCGAAGCAGATTGAATTTGAGCTGGAATATCCGGGTCAGATTAAGGTCAATGTGATTCGTGAATCACGGGCGACAGATTATGCTAAATAATTAAGAACCGTAACAGAAGATGAAAATGCAGCCCTTGTCGAAAGACAGGGGCTTTTTTCGTTGTCAGGCATATGCCCAAAAGATCCAGTGGATCTTTTGGGTTGATCGGAAAGTTTGTTGAAAGTAGAAAGGAAATGGATCAGATGAGTGATGAAATTAAGCGTGTAAAAAGAGAATTGAAATTTAAAGGCAAAATTATAGATTTCTATCAGGATACAATGGAGATCAACGGAGATCATACAGTAATCTGGGATTTTATAAAGCATAAAGGAGCTGCTGCTGTAGTTCCGGTTACGGATGAGGGAAAGATCCTGATGGTAAGGCAGTACCGGAACGCCCTGGAACGGTATACGCTGGAGATCCCGGCAGGAGCATTGGATACAGCGGATGAGCCTGGAATTACATGTGCATCAAGAGAACTGGAAGAGGAAACCGGTTATCGCAGTGAGAATCTGGAATGGCTGATTAATTTAAGAACGACGGTTGCGTTCTGCAATGAAAAGATTGAGGTGTTTGTTGCAAGGAATCTGATCCCTTCAAAGCAGCATCTTGATGAAGATGAGTTTATTGATCTGGGTGCATATACAATGGAAGAATTAAAGGAAAAGATCTATTCAGGTGAGATTGAGGATGCAAAGACGGTTTCAGCATTGCTTGCATATGAAGTGAAGTATTGTAAGTAAGATCGTAAGTAACGTATATTCAAAATACCCCGGCATATAATGAAATATCGGATGACAGGAGGAAGTGTCTTGAAGAAATTTCATACAGGAAAGCGTATCCTTACGCTTTTTATGCCGGGGTTTTTATTTGGTATCATTTATACAAATTTTATAGCGAGACAGTATGTCGCGGAACCGGAGGTTTTCAGCGACTATTTTTTACAGCAGTTCTCACAGACCAAAATAGTTGCACAGGAATTTATCTGGTATCTTTTAAAGGTAAGAGCGATTCCGTTTGCAGTTCTTCTTGGGCTGGCATTTACGAAAATGAGAAAAATAACTGCATCGCTTTTTGCAATGTGGACGGGCATATCAGGAGGAATTCTTCTTTCAATGGCTGTGACTGAACTGGGAATCAAAGGAAGTATCTTTTGTCTGTTGGGGATTTTTCCCCAGTTCCTCTTTTATATTCCGTCTTTTTTGATCATTCTTTCCTATTGTTGGATGTATCCAAAAAGCAGATGGAGCAGAGAAAAAACCATTATGTCAGTCAGTATGCTTTTAAGTGGGATGATCATGGAAATTTATGTAAATCCGGTTTTACTGCATGTTTTTCTGAGAAAATTTTAACGGTATTTTTAAGAAGGGTTTTGCAGTTATCAGACGCAGGCAGACAAGAAAGATGATGCAGACTATCAGTTGGCTGAAAAGAAGTCCCCAGAGGTATCCCTGTATGCCAAATTCAGGGATTACGATATAAATACTGAAGATACGGATTGAAAGTCCGATGATATTGATCAGCAGGGTGAGGAAACTTTTGCCAAGTCCGTTCAGAGTGCTTGACAGGGCGGTATTGGTATAGAGAAATGGACAAAGCCATGCAAGTGTCAGAATAAATCTGCCCGCAAGTTCACTGTGAAAAAGTGTATTACCGATAAAGCTTCCGGTTATCAGGAAAAAGAAGCAGCTTATAAGTCCCAGTGTGAAGCAGCCGCCAATGGCACGAAGGATCAGCCGGCGTAGAGAGGAGACGGAACCAGAGCATTGTTCTTGGGCAACGGCTGGCATCAGCATGACACTGAGTGAATTGGTCAGTGCGGAAGGAAATAAAATGCAGGGCAAAGCCATTCCAGTCAGTACACCGTAAATACGAAGAGCTTCTGAAGAAGTACAGCCGGAAAGTTTCAGGCATACAGGAATGGAAGTCGCTTCAATCCCCTGAAGCAAGGTGATCGTTGTACGATTCATTGTAAGCGGGAAAGCAGTTGGCATCAGTTCAAGAGTATTTTGCGGAAGTGAACGAAAAAAACGATTGAATTTTCTCGGGGAAGGCAGTTGGGCAGGGGGAAGCCGATGTAAGCATGCAAGAGAATAGAGTGCTGAACAATATTCTCCAACTACAATGCCGAGAACAGCAAGCAGGATGCCGGGAGTCTGCCCATTCTTTTGAAACAAAAAATAAACCACTACGACAAAAGAGATGCGGACAAGCTGTTCTAAAAGCTGCGATAAAGCAGGAACTGAAGTTTTTTGCAGACCGTAACTATAGCCTGAGATGCAGCTATGGATAGCAGCAGCGGGCAGGGCATAGGTGATTGGAAGAAAGAGGTTGGCACATCGTGCATCCCCCATCCAGTGGATGGCAATCCAAAGGGCATAGTTCTGAAGAAGCAGCATTTGTATTATGGAAAAAAGAACAGAAAAAAAGAGTCCGGTATATAGAATCGACAGAGCTTCAATATATTTGCCACGGGATGACTTCTGAGCAACAGTCCGTGAAATTGCAGCTTCGATTCCAGCAGTACTTAGCGAAAGGCAGAAAAGATAAACCGGAAAGATCAGCTGGTAAAGACCGACATTTTCCTCACCAAAGACGTGACTTGTAAACATACGGAAGAAAAATCCCATAAACCGGCTGAGGATTCCAACGAAAGTAAGAATGAATGTTCCCTGAATCAGTTTGGTTCTGGCAGGCATGAAAGAGCCTCCTGATGAATTGTTCTTTTCATATTTATTTCAGGAACAGCCTTGACAGAACAAAATACGGGTGATATCCTACTAAAGAAAATCCTAGTACAATACTAGGGATAATTAGCAGGATAAAAGAAGGTGAAAATTTGAAACTGTCAACGAAAGGCAGATATGGTCTGAGAGCCCTGATCGATCTTGCACAATATAGTGAGAAGACACCGGTATCTATCACAAGTATTTCAAAAAGGCAGGATATTTCTGAACGCTATCTCGAACAGCTTATGTCCATGCTGAAAAAAGCAGGGATAGTAAAGAGCATCCGGGGAGCAAATGGAGGTTATATCCTCGCAAGAGATGCAAAAGAAATCTCAGTAGGTGAAGTACTCCGGGCATTGGAAGGAAGTCTGGAACCGGTAGAGTGTGCGGGACTTGATCCCAGGGGAGGCTGCCAGGCGTCAGAAAGCTGCGTGACAAAGTATGTATGGAAAAGGATCAATGACAGTATTAACCGGACAGTGGATGATATCTGGTTAAGTCAGCTGGTGGAGGAAAGACGTAATACTCCATGCGATGACAAAGATCGCTCGCAGTGCAAAAACTGAATAAAATACAGGAAAAGAATCAGAATAAAAGCAGAACGGATACGGAGGCAAAGGACAATGGGAAAACTAATTTATCTTGATAATGCAGCGACGACAAAGACAGCACCGGAAGTTGTTGAGGCAATGCTGCCATATTTTACGGAGCATTTTGGAAATCCATCCAGTGTATACAGTGTGGGTTCATCAAATAAAGAAGTTATAACGAAGCAGAGAGAGACAATCGCCAAGGCTCTTGGAGCAAAGACAGAAGAAATCTATTTTACGGCAGGCGGTTCAGAATCAGATAACTGGGCTTTGAAAGCAACAGCAGAGGCTTATGGCTCAAAAGGTAAGCATATTATTACGACAAAGATTGAACATCATGCAATCCTTCATACAGGAGAGTATCTGGAGAAGCGTGGATATGAGGTGACTTATCTGGATGTGGATGAGAATGGTATTGTCAGTCCGGAAGCTGTAGAAGCAGCAATCCGCCCGGATACGATATTGATCAGTATTATGTTTGCTAACAATGAAATCGGTACGATCGAACCGATTAAAGAAATCGGCGAGATCGCACATAAACATGGAATCTTATTCCATACAGACGCAGTTCAGGCATTTGGACAGGTTCCGATCAACGTAGATGAGATGAATATTGATATGCTCAGTTCCAGTGGACATAAGCTGAACGGACCAAAAGGAATCGGTTTCCTGTATATCAGAAAAGGAGTTAAGATCCGTTCTTTTGTACATGGAGGAGCTCAGGAAAGAAAGCGTCGTGCAGGAACGGAGAACGTTCCGGGAATCGTAGGATTTGGAAAAGCTGTGGAACTTGCGGTGGCTTCTATGGATGATCGGATCAGAAAAGAGACAGAACTAAGAGATTATGCGATCGCAAGAATTGAGAAAGAGATTCCGTACTGCCGTCTGAACGGAGACCGGGCAAGACGTCTTCCAAATAATATCAATTTCAGTTTCCGGTTTGTAGAGGGAGAGTCCCTTCTGATCATGCTGGATATGAAAGGGATCTGTGCATCCAGTGGTTCAGCCTGTACATCCGGTTCTCTGGATCCGTCACACGTACTTCTTGCCATCGGTCTGCCTCATGAGATTGCACATGGCTCACTTCGTATGACCTTAAGTGCAGAGACAACAAAAGAAGATATTGATTATACGATCGACAATCTGAAAGAGATCGTGGCACATCTTCGCAGTATGTCTCCGCTGTATGAAGACTTTATGAGAAAGCAGAAATAAGAGCGGCAGATCAGGACAATAAAAGATAACACATAGAAGATAAAAAAGAAAATAAAAATAGAAAAAGATAAGATCAGAGATTAATGGAGGAAAGTCAGAATGTATACAGAAAAGGTAATGGATCATTTTCAGCATCCGAGAAATGTAGGGGAAATTGAGAATGCGAGCGGAGTAGGTACAGTAGGAAACGCAAAATGTGGAGATATCATGAGAATTTATCTGGATATCGACGAAAATCAGATTATCCGTGATGTAAAGTTTAAGACTTTTGGCTGCGGTGCAGCGGTTGCAACTTCCAGTATGGCAACAGAAATGGTAAAGGGAAAAACAGTTCAGGAGGCAATGGAGGTAACGAACAAAGCCGTTATGGAAGCTTTGGACGGACTTCCACCGGTAAAGGTACATTGTTCCCTGCTTGCTGAAGAAGCAATCCATGCAGCACTCTGGGATTATGCTGAAAAGCATGGCATCAAAATTGAAGGTCTGAAGAAACCGAAGTCAGATATCCATGAGGGAGAAGAGGCTGAAGAAGAGGAATATTGATGAGTAAAGGAAAAGTAGTTGTAGGAATGTCCGGTGGTGTGGATTCATCTGTGGCGGCATGGCTTTTAAAAAAGCAGGGATATGATGTCATAGGTGTGACCATGCAGATCTGGCAGGACGAAGAAAATATTGTGCAGGAAGAGAACGGTGGCTGCTGTGGACTGAGTGCGGTGGATGACGCAAGAAGAGTTGCAGCTGCGATCGGGATTCCTTATTATGTTATGAATTTTAAGGATGAGTTCCAAAAGAGCGTGATCGAATATTTTACAAAAGAATATCTTGCCGGAAGAACACCAAACCCCTGTATTGCATGCAACCGGTATGTGAAATGGGAGGCACTGCTTCAGAGAAGCCTTTCTATCGGTGCTGATTATATTGCCACAGGTCATTATGCAAGGATAGAGCATCTTCCGAATGGAAGGTATGCGATCCGTCGTTCGGCTACAATGGAAAAAGATCAGACGTATGCACTGTATAATCTGACCCAGGAACAACTGGCACGTACCCTGATGCCTGTAGGAGAATATTCAAAAGACAGGATCCGGGAAATGGCAGATGAGATCGGACTGTTGGTTGCACATAAGCCGGACAGTCAGGATATCTGCTTTGTACCGGATGGTGATTATGCTTCATTTATTGAAAACACAACAGATCAGGTGTTGCAGACCGGTGATTTTGTTACTCCGGAGGGAAAGATTCTTGGAAAACATAAGGGAATCATCCATTATACAGTGGGACAGCGGAAAGGGCTTGGACTGGCTCTGGGATATCCGGCATTCGTCCTTGAAATCCGACCCGAGACCAACGAAGTTGTGATCGGAACTTACGAAGAATCCCTGACTTATACAGTGCGTGCAAATGAACTGAATTTTATGAGTGTAGAGCAGATCACAGAGCCGGTACGTGTCTTTGCGAAGATCCGCTATAACCATAAAGGAGCATGGTGTACTGTAGAACGGACGGGAGAAGATGAAATCGTCTGTACATTTGACGAGCCGATCCGTGCGGCAACCCCGGGGCAGGCAGTGGTATTATATGACGGAGAATATGTACTTGGAGGCGGAACGATATTATGATAAAAAGTGACTGCCATATGCATACGTGCTTTTCGGCTGACAGTGAAGCACCGGTTACTTTTATGCTGGATGCAGCAGTCGAAAAAGGGCTGGAAGGGGTCTGTATCACAGATCATATGGATTTGGACTTTCCGGAGACCCCGGATTTCCCGGCAAATGCATTTCAATTTGACCTGGATGAGTATTTTGGCCGACTTAACCGTCTGAAGGAACAATATAAAGACAAACTGGATCTGAGGATCGGAGTGGAGATTGGGCTTCAGAAGCATCTGGGAGAAGCGTATCACCGACTGACAGAGACATATCCCTTTGATTTTGTAATTGGATCCGTCCATCTTGTTGGCGGACAGGATCCTTATTATCGTAAAATCTTTGAAGGAAAAACGGATGAAGAAGTTTACCGGATGGCTTTCCGGGAAACGTTGGAAGATGTGGCGGCAGTGAAAGATTTTGATGCACTGGGACATCTGGATTACGTGGTACGTTATGGAATCCATCAGGCAGCAGAATATTCTTATAGAAAATTTTCAGATGAGATTGATGCGGTTCTGAAAAAACTGATCGCAGAAGGAAAAGGACTGGAAATGAACCTGGCGGGTATAAAATACGGACTTGGATTCCCGAATCCCCACCCGGATGTACTGAAACGTTACCGGGAGCTTGGCGGGGAGATCATTACGATCGGGGCAGATGCTCATGAACCTGCCCATGTTGCTTATGGATTCGAAAAGGCAGCGGAAATACTCCGGGAATGTGGCTTTAGCTATTATGCAGAATTTCATGGACGCAAACCTGTATTTCAAAGGATTGTTCCATAAAATTGTATTTAAATGGATTTAGTACTTGAATTTTTGTTTTTGTTTTAGTACAATTAATTTAGTTGATGAATTCTTAACAATCATCGCTTTGTAAAGAGTTTATCGCCATGGCTGAAGAACAGTCATAACTTTTTAAAAACTTTTAGGAGGAATTAATCATGGCAGTAAAAGTAGCGATCAATGGTTTTGGACGTATCGGACGTCTTGCTTTCAGACAGATGTTCGGAGCAGAAGGATATGAGGTAGTAGCAATTAACGACCTTACATCCCCTAAGATGCTTGCTCATCTGTTAAAATATGACTCAACTCAGGGAACATACGCTCTGGCTGATAAAGTAGAGGCAGGAGAGGATTCCATCACAGTTGACGGAAAAGAGATCAAGATCTACGCTAAGGCTAATGCAGCTGAGCTTCCTTGGGGAGAGATCGGTGTTGACGTTGTTCTGGAGTGTACAGGATTCTATACATCCAAAGCAAAAGCTCAGGCTCACATCGATGCAGGTGCTAAGAAAGTAGTTATCTCCGCTCCGGCTGGAAATGACCTTCCGACAATCGTTTACAATGTAAACCACGAGACACTTACAAAAGATGACCACATCATTTCAGCAGCTTCTTGTACAACAAACTGCCTGGCTCCGATGGCAAAAGCTCTTAATGACCTTGCAGCAATCAAGTCCGGTATCATGTGTACAATCCATGCTTACACAGGAGATCAGATGACTCTTGATGGACCGCAGAGAAAAGGCGATCTCAGAAGATCCCGTGCAGCAGCAGTTAATATCGTTCCTAACAGCACAGGTGCTGCAAAGGCAATCGGTCTTGTTATCCCAGAACTGAATGGCAAGTTGATCGGATCTGCACAGCGTGTTCCTACACCAACAGGTTCTACAACAATCCTTACAGCAGTAGTTGATGGAGAAGTTACAGTAGATCAGATTAATGCAGCTATGAAGGCAGCAGCTAATGAGTCTTATGGATACAACGAAGATCAGATCGTTTCCAGCGATATCGTAGGAATGAGATTTGGTTCTCTGTTCGATTCAACTCAGACAATGGCTCTTCCGGTTGGCGATGGTACAACAGAGGTTCAGGTTGTTTCATGGTATGACAATGAGAACTCTTACACAAGCCAGATGGTAAGAACAATCAAATACTTCGGAAAACTTCTTGAGGCTTAATTCTCATAAGAGGATCATGACTTAATAAGCAATTTGAATTATTGACTCACAATGGGGTCCGGTCTTATTGTTGGACCGGACTCCATTTTTGCTATCAAGCAAAGAAAGATTAACAGGAGGCTATTATTATGGCAGCACTTAACAAAAAATCAGTAGATGATATTAATGTAAAAGGAAAGAGAGTCCTTGTAAGATGTGACTTCAATGTTCCACTTATCGATGGAAAAATTACAGATGAGAACCGTATCGTAGCAGCACTTCCGACGATCAAAAAGCTGATTGCAGACGGTGGAAAGGTAATCCTCTGCTCTCATCTTGGAAAGCCGAAGGGAGAGCCAAAACCGGAGCTGTCTCTTGCACCGGTTGCAGTAAGACTTTCCGAACTTCTTGGACAGGAAGTAAAATTTGCAGCAGATCCGGAAGTTGTAGGACCGAACGCAAAAGCGGCTGTTGAAGCAATGCAGGACGGAGACGTTATCCTTCTTGAGAATACACGTTACAGAGCAGAAGAGACAAAGAATGGTGAGGCATTCAGCAAAGATCTTGCATCTCTTTGCGATGTATTTGTGAATGATGCATTCGGAACAGCTCACAGAGCACACTGCTCTAACGTTGGAGTGACTCAGTTTGTTGATACAGCAGTTGTTGGATATCTGATGCAGAAAGAAATCGATTTCCTCGGAAATGCTGTAGAGAATCCGGAAAGACCATTTGTTGCAATCCTTGGTGGTGCAAAAGTATCCAGCAAAATCTCAGTTATCGAGAACTTGCTTGAGAAAGTTGATACACTGATCATTGGAGGTGGAATGGCTTATACATTCAGCAAAGCAATGGGCGGAAATGTTGGTACATCTCTCCTTGAGGAAGACTATTGCCAGTATGCACTTGATATGCTGAAAAAAGCAGAAGATAAAGGTGTAAAGCTGCTTCTTCCGGTTGATAATGTGATCGCTGATGATTTCTCAAATGATGCAAATATTCAGGTAGTTGCAAGTGGAGAAATCCCGGATGGATGGGAAGGTCTTGATATCGGACCGAAGACAGCAGAGTTATTTGCTGATGCTGTTAAGACAGCTAAGACAGTTGTATGGAACGGACCAATGGGATGCTTCGAGATGCCTAAATTTGCAGCAGGTACAAAAGCAGTAGCAGAAGCACTGGCTGAGACTGATGCAGTAACGATCATCGGTGGTGGAGATTCAGCAGCCGCTGTAAATCAGCTTGGATATGGTGACAAGATGACTCATATTTCAACAGGTGGCGGTGCATCACTTGAGTTCCTTGAAGGAAAAGAACTTCCGGGTGTTGCAGCAGCAAATGATAAATAATCACCTGACTAAAGTGGGCGTAAGCAAAAAATGAGTCCAGACAGGGATTACATTCACCATATCTGATAAGTACGGGCGTATGCAACGGACAGGCATGATAGGGTGAATATCCCTGTAATATGGAAAAGGAGATAGAACAATGGCAAGAAAAAAAATTATTGCAGGAAACTGGAAAATGAATAAGACTCCAAGCGAGGCAGTAGCACTTGTAGAAGAGTTGAAGCCGCTCGTTGCGAACGAGGAAGTTGATGTAGTATTCTGTGTACCGGCTATCGATATTGTACCGGTTGTAGAGGCTGCAAAAGGAACCAATATCCAGGTTGGTGCTGAGAATATGTATTTTGAGGAAAGCGGAGCTTATACAGGCGAAATTTCTCCGAATATGCTTGTAGATGCAGGTGTTAAATATGTAGTTCTCGGTCATTCAGAGAGAAGAGATTACTTCGGTGAGACAAATGAGGATGTTAATAAGAAAGTCCTGAAAGCATTTGAGCATGGTATCACACCGATCATGTGCTGCGGAGAAACTCTTGAGCAGAGAGAGCAGGGTGTAACAATGGACTTCATCCGTCAGCAGGTTAAAGTTGGATTCCAGGGAGTCACAGCAGATCAGGCTAAGACAGCAGTAATCGCTTATGAGCCAATCTGGGCAATCGGAACAGGAAAGACAGCTACAACAGAGCAGGCACAGGAAGTTTGTGCAGGTATCCGTGCATGCATCGCAGAAGTTTATGATGAAGCTACAGCAGAAGCAATCCGTATCCAGTATGGCGGATCTGTAAATGCTGCTACAGCTCCGGAGTTATTTGCGCAGGCAGATATCGATGGTGGTCTTGTAGGTGGAGCATCTCTGAAGGCTGATTTTGGTAAGATCGTAAATTATAAATAAGCCGAATAATTTTGTGTAAAGTTAATAAAAAGTAAGCTTATATATAAGCAGAAAGGCTATTTGATTTGGTAAAGATTACCGGTTGAATAGCCTTTTATCAAAGGAGAAGCAAAAATATGATAGGAATTATCGGTGCAATGGAAGAGGAAGTCCGTGAGTTAATTGCGGATATGCAGGAATGTGAGATGAATGAAAAAGCATCTATGAAATTCTACAAAGGAAAGCTTTATGGAAAAGATGCTGTAGTTGTGCAGAGCGGAATTGGTAAAGTAAATGCGGCGATCTGTACGCAGATTCTTGCAGATTGTTATCATGTTGATGAGTTGATCAATACGGGCGTGGCAGGTTCTTTGGATGCAGAGATCAATATTGGCGATATCGTAATCTCTACAGATGCAGTGCATCATGACATGGATGTAAGTGCATTGGGCGATCCGGTCGGACAGGTTCCGAGAATGGATGTATTTGCATTTCCGGCAGATAAGGAACTTGCTGAAAAAGCAATGCAGGCAAATAAAAAGGCAAATCCGGAGATCCGCACCTTTATGGGAAGAGTTGCGAGTGGTGATCAGTTTATTTCCAAAAAGGAAGTAAAAGATCGGATTGTTGAAAATTTTCAGGCAAAATGTACTGAAATGGAAGGTGCAGCAATCGCACATGGAGCATATCTGAATCACATTCCGTATGTTATTATCAGAGCAATTTCAGATAAGGCAGACGGAACAGCACAGGTTGACTATCCGACCTTTGAGAAAAAGGCAATCACACATAGTGTAAATCTGATGAGAGAATTACTGCCGATGATCTAAGGACGGGAAAATAGACGGGAGAAATAAAATGTAAGGCGTAGTACTAATTTTGATTTAGTGCTACGCCTTACATTTTATTTAGCGGTTGTGAATATATTCTTGTAATAAAATTTTTAAGATATTTTTCTCATGAGAAGAAAGTTGAGCATAGAGTTCTTCGAAATCCTGAGCTAGATAGTGTTCAGTATTGGAATTAATTCCATCTATAAAGAAATCTATATTGCAATTAAAATATTCGGAAATGGAAACTAACCGCTCAAGACTGACTTTCGATATGCCTCGCTCTAACTGGCTGATATAGCCAACAGAAACGTCCATATGTTCTGCAAATTTTTCTTGAGTAATACCTTGAGAAATTCGCTTGGTTTTTATGCGATCTCCGAGAGTTTTGTAATTAATAGCCATGTTAATCACCTACTTTCGAATCATTATAATGTAGCTAAACACTAAAATTAAAGAAGGTAATAACTAAAACTTTAGTTATAAGTATTGAAAAAAGAAAAATAAAATGTATAATAAAGTAAGTACAAAAGTAAAAACGAAGGGAGGGGAAAAGATGAATAGAAAAATTATAGCAGTTCTTATGTTAGTTTTGACTATAAGTTTTCTCTTAATGGGAGCTTTGTATGGAAAAACTGCAGAAACCCAAAAAGGAATAGAAGTCAGTTTTGGAACAATGGTTGATGGAGAATTTGTATCGAATGAGACAGGAACACTTGGTGGAAATCAGCGAAAGTATGAAATATTGCAGTCAAGTGGAAAGCTTTTTTATGGTCTTAGTGGAGTAACTGGGATTGGATTTGTTTTGTCACTTGTAATAAGGAAAAAAGATTAAAGGGGAGAGAAGAAGATGACAGTTAGAATTGATAATTCAGGAGTAGATAAATTTGGAGAAGCTTTTCCTGTAATTTTTGCGATTTTGGTAATTCTTATGTTAGTAGTAATTGCAGCCAATTTTATATTGAGAACAAAAGATGATTCAAAAGAGGCAATTAGAAGAAAAGTAAAAATTTTAGAGAAGCAGTCAAATGCAGGAGCCGAATGGTATATCGTGGAATGTGAAAATGGAGAGCGTTTGCGATTAAGAAATTTTCAGGGATATAAGGTATTTATTACTGTTGGGGATGAAGGAATTTTAGAATATAAAGGCTTAACAATAAAATCTTTTCAAAAGCTGTAATAAAGGGATGAAAAATGAATAGAAAAGCATTAATCTTATATATAAGAGATTTAAGAGATCTGGAAATTGCTGCACGTAGGATAGAAAAGCTTTATCAAGAAGAAAAAAAGGATTATGAGCAGGTACTGGACAGTTTAGAAAACGGTAAATTCATGTCGGAAATTGAAGAACCGATTTTTGGAGTGTTGATGGGATGTGGAGTATGTTTTCTGATGGGATATTTTTGCAATTGGTTAAAGAAATTAGTTGCACTTCAGTTATGGAATTATTGTTTCTTTGGCGTTGCAATCTTTTTTTGGTTTATGGGGATAGTTTTCTTATTTGCAGTTATCAGTGGCGTACTTGAAAATAGTCGAAAAAGGGATGAAGCTCAAAAAAATAATGCAAGAGAGGAAAAAAGGATTGCTGATAATCAAGAGCTGATTAATCAGGTGAAAAGCAATTGGAAAAAGAAAGAAACTTATATCCAGTCAGAATATAGAAAAGTGTATGAGTTGAAAAAGAATTATTATGATCAGAATATTTTGGCAAAACCATATAGAAACTTGCCGGCACTTATTTATATATATGATTATATGTCTACATCATCTGCGTCATTATCAGAAACATTATTACATGAACATATAGATTATGGAATAAAGAAAATAGTAGAAAGATTGGATTATATTATAAAGCAAAATCAAGCTATTATTTTTAATCAACATAGACAGGAAGCCAGAAATCAAACTATGATTGACCAAAATCAAAAAATGTTATCTACATTGAGAAGAACAGAAGCGAATACAGAGCAAACTGCTCAATATGCAAAATTATCTGCTAACTATAGCAGGACATGTGCTTATTTTTCAATGGCAAACTATTTAGAAAAGAATTTTTAAAAACCATAGATTGTCGGCGAATGATGAACTGACAGTATTGTATTGAAAAGAATTACAATACTGTCAGTTTTTTCTATGTATAAAAGGAAAATATGCAAAGCCAACAAATATTACAAATCGTATTGACAAAAAAAGAAAAGGATACCTATAATGAAATTAGATATGAAATGGGTTTCAAAAAATGAAGAAAAAAGCTAGGAAATAGATTATAAAATGAAGGAGAAAGAAAAATGAGGCTTGCAGTTGTAGGAAGTATCAATACGGATATGACAGTTACTGCGGAGAGAATCCCTTTAAAGGGTGAGACACTGATGGGAAGCTCCCTTTCTTATATTCCAGGAGGAAAAGGGGCGAATCAGGCAGTAGCAATGGCGAAGCTTGGTGCAGAGGTGGAGATGTTTGGATGTGTTGGAGACGACAGCAATGGAGAAAAAATGCTGGAAAATCTGAAAGCAGTCGGAGTCGGAATAGAACATATTCAGATTCTGAAAGGCGTTCCGACGGGTATCGCAATGATTACGGTCGGAGACAATGACAATACGATCATCGTTGTACCGGGAGCAAATGGCAAGGTAGACAGAGCCTATATTGACAGCATTAAATCAGAACTTGAGAAATTTGATATGGTAGTGCTTCAGCATGAAATTCCATTAGAGACGGTTCATTATGTGATCGAGTTTTGTTATGAAAAAGGGATCAAAATTGTTCTGAATCCCGCACCTGCTGCAGCAGTCCCGATGGAAATTATTGATAAGGTGACTTATGTGACACCAAATGAACATGAAGCAGTGCTGATTTTCGGTGATGAATTAAGTACAGAAGATCTGTTGAGAAAGTACCCGGAAAAACTGGTCATTACCCAGGGATCAAGAGGTGTTTCAACGTGTCTTAAGGATGGACAGATTCTGAATGTTCCGGCAAGAAAAGCACAGGTTGTAGATACGACAGGAGCGGGAGATACGCTGAATGGTGCTTTTTCGGTGCAGATTGCAGAAGGAAAGGCGATAGAAGATGCACTTGCCTATGCAAATGTGGCAGCAAGTCTGTCTACAGAAAAATTTGGAGCACAGACAGGAATGCCGACAGCAGAAGAAGTAGAGACAGCACTGAAAATCCTGAATGGTGAAAGTGTTGAAAAGGAGATCCCGGTAGAAATGGAATTGATCACCAAATAAGAAAAAATGATATTTAGAGATTCATCGTCCATAAAATAAGTTGAATGCAGATGCACAGACGGGAAGTCCTGCCTGTGCATCTGCATTTATACAGGAAAAAATCAGGACATCAGATTGACAAAAAATAGACAAAGAAATATAATAAAAGTTATGTAACGGGTTACAGACAGATTGAGATTATTGATAATACTGAATTGGGTAAGACTTGCAAATCCTTAATGATGATGGAGTCGGCATAGACTTAGGAATCAAAGATCTGGCTGTCTGTTCTGATGCTGTTAAATATAAGAACATCAATAAGAGTCAGAAAGTAAAGAAACTAGAAAAATAAAGACGCAGATCACAGCGTAGTCTCTCTCGTTCTTACGAGAAAAATAAGGAAGGGGAAAGTTACTGCAAAACCAATAATGTAATCAAAAAGGAAAAACTTTTATTAAAATGAAATCACAGATTAACCAACATCCTCAAGGCTTATGGAGAATGCTTTGCAAGCTAACACTGAAACGTTCGTGCAAATATGTACGGATACGTTAGTTTGGAATTTACGCCTATGGAGAGTACAAGAACGTGTGAGTAGATAGATATTTATATCATCAAAAGAATACTCGTTGAAGTAGGAATGGAACATAGAAGTTTATAACTTTTTATAAGTTTTCAGTAACGGAAAATAAAAAGAATGACAAGTATCAGAGATGTGGCAAAGATTGCCGGAGTATCACCTGCGACCGTTTCCAGAGTCATGAATGGAACAGCGAATGTAAATGAAGAAAAAAGACAGCGGGTGGAGGCTGCAATAGAAAAGACCGGATTTTGTCCGAATGAGCTTGCTCGTGCTTTATATAAAAAGTCCTCAAAGATCATCGGAGTGATCGTACCGGATATTGAAAATCCCTTTTTCAGCGAACTGGCAAAGGCAGTGGAGGATGAGGCATTCCAGAATGGTTACAGAATGCTTCTGTGCAGTTCAGGGAATAATGCAGAAAAAGAGATGCAGAATATTCAGATGCTGGTACAGATGAAAGCAGATGGAGTCATTATCATGACCAACAGTGTGGATACAGGAAAAGTATTGAAGACCTGTCCGGTTCCGGTTGTTCTTGTAGACCGGACTTTGCAGAATGTAAATGAAAAAGCGGTTGTAAAATCGGATCATTATAAAGGAGGGTATCTGGCGGCAGAGCATCTGGTACAGTGCGGATGCAAAAATATTGTGTGTCTGAAAGAACCGTCAGGCTATTCCAGTGGAAATGAGCGATACAGAGGTTATTTTGCGGTCTGTGAAAAATACGGGCTGGAAGAGCAGTCTGTGGATTGTACCTATGTATATGAAGATGGAATCCGGGCTGCAGGAAAAATGCTGGAACGATACCCTGATGTGGACGGGGTTATTGCAGGAAATGATATGATCGCGATGGCTGTGTATAAAGAACTTATCAGAAGGGGGAAAAAAATTCCGCAGGAGATCCAGCTGATCGGATTTGATGATGTAAAATTCGGGCAGATATTTACCCCGGAATTGACGACAATCCACCAGTCAATTCGGGAAATGGGAACTGCTGCGGCACAGATCATAGAGAAATGTGTAGAAGGGCAGCCCTGTCAGAAGAAAAATATATTTGATGTGAGCCTTGTGGTAAGAGAGACAACGATGGAGTGGTGATTTTTACTTGAACCGGAATGAAATCCTGTTATTTTTCGGATATATTTGTTCGGTGGTCTGTCTTGCAAAATTGTGCTAAAACTAGTACAATAGGCTGTGGAGTTAAAAATTAGACAATCTAAATGCAAAGGAGATTTTGGAATGAGCAAAAAACCAACCGTATTGATGATTTTAGATGGATATGGATTAAGAGATAAGACGGAGGGCAATGCAGTAGCACTTGCGAATACTCCGGTTATGGATAAACTGATGGCAGAGTGTCCGTTCGTAAAAGGAAATGCCAGTGGACTTGCTGTAGGTCTTCCGGATGGACAGATGGGTAACTCAGAAGTAGGACATATGAATATGGGTGCCGGACGTATCATTTATCAGGAGCTTACAAAGATTACGAAGTCCATTGAAGATGGAGATTTTTTTGAGAACAAGGCACTTCTTGCGGCCTGCGAAAATGTTAAGAAAAATGATTCTGCACTGCATCTGATGGGACTGGTATCTGATGGAGGAGTCCACAGTCATATTACTCATATCTATGGAATCCTTGAACTGGCAAAGAGACAGGGAATCGAAAAGGTTTATGTACACTGTTTCCTGGATGGTCGTGATACACCACCGGCATCAGGCAAGGAGTATGTAGAGCAGCTTGAAGAAAAGATGAAAGAGATCGGTGTAGGTGAAGTTGCATCCGTATCCGGTCGTTATTATGCAATGGATCGTGATAATCGTTGGGATCGTGTGGAGAAAGCGTATAAAGCACTGGTTGCAGGAGAAGGAAATACAGCAGAGTCAGCAACAGCAGGAATCCAGGCTTCTTATGATGAAGATGTAACGGATGAGTTTGTTGTACCATTTGTTGTAACAAAAGACGGTGCTGCTAAAGCTACAGTAAAAGAGAATGATTCTGTAGTGTTCTTCAACTTCCGTCCTGACAGAGCAAGAGAGCTGACAAGAACATTCTGCGACGACAGCTTTGACGGATTTGACAGAGGAGAGAGAGTTAAGACAACTTTCGTATGCTTTACTGAGTATGATGCAACGATTGAAAATAAGATGGTAGCATTTGTAAAAGAGTCTATTACGAATACGTTCGGACAGTTCCTTGCAGATAATGGACTGAAGCAGGCACGTATTGCTGAGACAGAGAAGTATGCTCATGTAACGTTCTTCTTTAACGGTGGAGTGGAAGAGCCAAATGAGGGAGAGGACAGAATCCTTGTAAAATCTCCAAAAGTTGCTACTTATGATCTGAAGCCGGAGATGAGTGCTTATGAAGTATGTGACAAGCTGGTTGGGGCGATCAAGTCTGAGAATTATGATGTGATCGTGATCAACTTTGCAAACCCTGATATGGTAGGACATACTGGTGTGCAGGCTGCAGCGATCAAGGCAGTAGAAGCAGTTGATGAGTGCGTAGGAAAAGCGGTAGAAGCTCTGAAAGAGGTAGACGGACAGATGTTTATTTGTGCAGACCACGGAAATGCAGAACAGTTGATTGATGAGGAGACAGGTGAGCCGTTCACAGCTCATACAACAAACCCGGTACCGTTCATCCTTGTAAATGCTGATCCGGCTTATAAGCTGAGAGAGGGAGGATGCCTTGCAGATATCGCTCCGACACTGATTGAGCTGATGGGAATGCAGCAGCCAGAAGAAATGAGTGGAAAATCTTTGTTAGTAAAATAAATTTGTATTTGCTGAGGTGATACGCTATAAAGGATCCGCTAACTTTTTAAAAGCGGATCGGACGCAGAAATCAGAATATTCCTTCGCAGTGCAGAGCCCGCTTTACCTCAGCCCGTTGACCGTTTGTAACTCGAAAGTGGAAATCTTCGTGC